>NZ_JAUHUI010000004.1:0-189205 GCF_030418155.1 Pseudomonas sp. 2,4-D | reverse complement strand
CGCGGTGGATGGCACCGGCTCTGCCGGTGTTCGCGGGTAAACCCGCTCCTACAGGGCACGCACAGAATTGTAGGGGCGGGCTTGCCCGCGAATAGGCCAGCACAGGCCACCCGAAAGGATCAGGCCGGCAGCATGGCAAAGCCGACGCCGAACCGGTTCCAGGCATTGATGGTGGCAATTGCCAAGGTCAAGTTGGCCACCTCGGCCGGCTCGAAGTGTTCCTGCAGGGCTTCATATTGCTCCTGCGGCGCACCCCGTTCAGGCAAGCGGGTCAGGCTCTCGACCCAGGCCAGGGCAGCACGTTCACGCGGCGTGAAGTAGCTGGTGTCCTGCCACACGCACAAGGTCTGCAGGCGTGCTTCGGTCTCACCGACCTTGCGCGCATCGTTGGCGTGCAGGTTGACGCAGTAGGCGCAGCCGTTGATCTGCGAAGCGCGCAGGCGTATCAGCTCCAGCAGCGAGTGTTCAAGGCCGCTGTTAGCCAGCGCCTGCTCCAGGCCGACCATGGCTTTGTAGGCTTGCGGCGCGTGTTTGGCCCATTCGATACGGTTGTGCATGGCAGTCTCCAAAAGTGTGGTATGGACATGGCGCTACTGTAGCGCCGTTCTTTGGCCACCCCGATAGCCAATTTTGCGCATAAGCGGGAGGCCAACCGTCCATTCAGGTGGCCACTGACCTGCATCCAATCTCTTCATTTCTGCCAAGCCAGCCGAGCCGGGATAATGGCCAGTTCCTGCTACAAGAGAACCGACTCACAATGAGAGCTGTACTGAACCTGCTGCTGGTGATCCTGCTGGCGTTGAACCTGCGGCCGATCCTGACCAGTATCGGCCCCTTACTCGAACCCATGCGCGCCAGCACCGGCCTGGGTTACCAGCAGGCCGCCTTGCTGACGGCGCTACCGGTGCTGTGCATGGGCCTGGTGCCCTTGTTGCAACCGTGGCTGCGACGCTGGGTCAGCGAGCACGGCGGCATGCTTGCGGGTCTGGCCGCGATTGCCCTGGCCTGCCTGTGGCGCCTGCAGCTGGACAGTGCCTGGGCGCTGATCGCCAGTGCGCTGGTCGCCGGCCTGGGCGTGGCGGTGGTGCAGGGCATGATGCCGGGGCTGGTCAACCGCTGGTTCCCCGGGCGTCTGGCCGGGGCGATGGGGCTGTACTCGGCGGCGCTGATGAGCGGCGGCGGCCTGGCTGCAGTACTCGGGCCGCACATCAGCGGCCATTTCGGTTACTGGCAGGCGGGCCTGGGCGTTTGGGCGATCCCGGCCGTGCTGGCGGTGCTGGCCTGGGCCGTGCTGCGGCCAAGGCAGGAGGCGCCAAAACTGGCTGGGGTCGCAGGCGGGCACTGGTTCGGCACCCGCCGGGCGTGGTTGCTGGCCCTGTACTTCGGGCTGATCAACGGCGGCTATACCAGCATGGTGGCCTGGTTGCCGGCTTACCACATCGAGCATGGCGGCAGCGCTCAGGGCGGTGCCGACCTGGTGGGCCTGATGACCGTCTTCCAGGTGCTCGGTGCGCTTGGCCTGCCGCTGCTTCTGCGACGTTGGGCCGATAGACGCCCGGGTTTGTGGCTGGCGTTGGCGATCCAGCTGGCGGGCTTCCTGGGGCTTTTGCTGGTGCCTGCGGCGGCTTCCGGGCTTTGGGTCGCCATGATCGGCTTTGGCTTGGGCGCCTGCTTCAGCCAGTGCCTGACGTTGACCCTGGAACACCTGAAAACGCCTGCCGAAGCCGGCAGCCTGGCGGCGTTCGTACAGGGGATCGGCTTCATCATCACCGGCATCGTGCCGTATATCACGGGTTGGCTGCGGGATGTCAGTGGCGACTTCCAGGCTTCGTGGACGCTGTTGACTGTGACCGTGATGGCAATGCTGCTGGTGACCGCGTGCTTCAACCCGCGCGGCTATGCGGCGGCTATCGCCCGGCCGGCCGCAACCGGCAAGGCCGCACCGGTCAACTGAGGCGTTGCAGGGTATCGCGCACCCGGTCCAGCGCCGGGTCGATGTCCAGCAGTTCGATGGCGCCGAAGCCCATCAATAGCCCCGGGCGTAACGGCGCCTCGTTGAAGAAGGGAGCCAGTGAATACAGGCCGACCTCTACCTTGCGCGCGAGATTGGCCAACAGCTCCACATCCACCCCGGGTGTGGCCAAGGCACTGAGGTGGAAGCCTGCGCTGGCGGGGATGGCGCTGAACCACGGTGCCAGATCGCCGCCCAGGCGCGCCAGAATGCGCTCGCGGCGTGCGCTGTAGACCTCGTGGCAGCGGCGGATGTGCTTGTTCAGGTGGCCTAGCCTTTACTCTATATATAGAGTGAGTACGGACAGCGCCCTGGCCCAGTAAAACCGGGTTTTTGGTTCATGGAAGCTTGTCCGTATGGCTGACGGAGGAAATGGACAGCTCGGATTTCGGGCGTGTGAAGCACTTTAGCGCAGGGGCATCTAGAGCTTCCTGCGAGCTTGCTGTCGAAAGCCAAGGAGCTCCCATAGGCGCACCCATGCTCATGATTATTTAGAAAACCTGGATGGGCTCAGTTTTCTTTTGCATCTCAGTTGCCTACGCAGACCCACCTGAGAAGGGTTTGGGTCAGCTCGGGTGGAAATGCGGCAGGCTTGAATAGGCATGTCCAGCTGCCTATCAGAATGATTCTAAAGATTTCCAGATTCTTCCCACAGTAGAGCGAGACAGGCCCAAGGTTTCGTAGATTTCCTTCTGGGTTTTCCCCTCTGCCTTCAATGATTTCACTGCATCGATTGTCTCTTGCGAGTGCCGCTTTCCGGCTCGTTCAGGTATCAGCTGCCCGTCGACGATATGGTTGGATATCTTTGCAACCACACCTGAATTTTCTAGGACTCTAAGCTCCTTTGCCAGGATCTTCAAAAGCTCAGAGGGCGCAATTCCATCATCAGTGCTCTCGGCCAAAATTTGTAGCGTTAACGGATGTATCTCTAATCCGTCGGCAACCTTTTGCAGGGTCTCAATGGTCACGCCGGTCTTTGCATTTTCGAGATTGAAAAGCGTGCGAGTTTCGACAGCCGGGACTGCCTCCCTTGTCAGGCCTCGGTCGGCTCTGATCGAGCGCAGAACTGCCGCGAGGGCTTCCCTCGTGAGCATTGTGCATCCTCAAATCCGAGAATACAGCCACATTGATCAATCTCGCGCCATGACTTATATTTCCGTATCTGACGCATTTGCGTGCTGGTACTCATGTCGCATCTAGAGATTCACAAGGGGGCATTGCCCCGATTTGCAGATGGCAGGGTACCCAGCGTGAACGATTCCCCTGAATTGACGAGGCCCGGTGTGCCCGGATTCAGGTGGTTGTCGGTTCGTACTTGATCCTTGCCGGTGCGAGGGTTGTGGAAAAGGGTGAGGGCGAGTGTTTGTAACGTACGGAAATGAGCTTCAAGGGCAGTTCAACGCGCCGGATGGTAGCCGGATGCTTTGGAAGTCGGTGGATGTGAGCCTGCGCGCTTACTCCTTCCTCGTGGAGGGTATGGGTCTGCAAGATGGTCGTTTCGGGCTGGTTGCTCACTTGGTCGACGATGTCCCCACGCTCCAGATGATGCAATCCGCAGAGACAATCAACCTGTTGAATGTCAGCAAGATCCATTTGATCACGCCTCCTTCCAGAAACGATCACGGCAAGTACTCCATGGAGGTTCTCGCTGAAATTCGAGTCGTTGCCGGTACCGAGGAGAAGCCAGTCTATGAATTTTTGACTGAGGATGGGCGGCTCTATACCAGCGCTCAGATGTAAGCATTGGAGATTTCGTATGACCATCCCTTCGTGTTTGAGACCAACATCACCTTCTGCCTAATGCTAGGTGATGTTCTTAGTAAGCAAGCGGCACTGAGTACCGTTATCTCGTTTCGCGCGTAGCTGTTTCAGCACCTTCAAGCATGCCTCCGTTCAGGTGGTGCGGTTGACTGTGCGCTCAATAATTGCAGGAGCACATTTTGATTAAATTTGATTGCAGACAGGTCACTGGAGTGATCGAGAAGGTTCGTGTCACCGCTACCGAGCAGGGTACTGTAACTGCTCACGTGGTCATTGATGGCCAGGTGCTGCCGAATATGCTTTTGCCAGGGAAGGTCTATGAAGAGATGGAGCCAGGGCAGCGCGTGACCCTGTACGGCTTCTTCACTAAGAAGAAGGACAAGATGCAGAACAAGGCCACTATCTACGCCATGAAGGGCGAGAGTGGGCTGCTTATCGCGGCAAAGGAGCTTCAGTTCAAGGTACCAATCTTGATCATGGTTTCCGCGATTCCTCTGATGATTCTCACCTTCGTTATTGGCTGCTTCGCGTCTCCATATCTGATCTATCTGGTGACGGGTAGCGAGGATCCGGATTACCTGGTGCCCACTACCTTCATCTGGGCGTTCTGGGAGGGCATCGCTGCAGGCGTGTTCATGCTCGGGTGCGCGATCAACTTCCTCAAAAAGAGCAACGACCTTGAGAGCTGGGCGCCAATCGGTGTCGCTGAGCTTTCTCAGCGTTTCAGCAAAGCCCTCAAGTAAGGCTTGATAGCCGGGCTTCCATTCTGATGGAGGCTTTGGCTAGCCGACGTGGAGCTGCCATGAACATTGATGAGATCGAGCGCGAGCGCCGGCGGGATGCTGTGGCAGCAGAAATCGCGTGTCTAGCTCTGGATGGAGGGAAGCTTGCCGCTGAACGCTTGGCTCGATTGCAGGATTATATAGATGGCCAAGTTACCCTTGAAGAGCTTAGGGCAGAGCTGATTGAAAGTATGCGACACGATAGGTGGGGTATCGCAGAGGAGGACGAAATGCGCCTAGCCTGGGATGACTCGGAGTGACTTGAATCTGCGAGCGCTAGCCGGCTAAAGCCGAAGGAGCGAGCTTTCTCCGGCGGCCCCACTTGGACTTCTCATCTGGAAGCTCCCATCAGATGCCTGGCCACAGCCGCGGCTCTCATCGAGCGCTTTACTAAACCCTCAAGCAGTTATCAGTAGCCGGGTCTCTGCGGAGTCACCGGAGAGACGATCAGCCCTCGGATAGGAGTCTGCTGACTCGATGAAAATTTTGATCTATTCAGATCTGCACTTGGAGTTCGCGGACTTCCAGCCACCTGCGACAGGTGCCGATCTGGTTGTCCTGGCCGGCGACATCTCTTTGCGTGGGCGGGGAGTGGCATGGGCGAACGACACCTTCGAATGCCCTGTGATCTACGTCTGCGGGAACCATGAGTTCTACAAGGGACACATCGATCGGACGCTCACCAAAATGCGTGACGCCGCTGCTGAGCACGTGCACGTCCTGGATAACCAAATCCTTATCATCGGTAATACGCGCTTCCTGGTCGCGACAGCCTGGACGGATTACACCGCCACTGGCGACTACAAGGCTGCGATGAGGGTGTGTGCCGAGTGGATGACTGACTTCAAGCGGATCCGGATCGGGGAGGGGTACAGCAAACTTCGGCCCGTAGATCTCATCGCTCGGAACATCGCTACTCGAGAGTTTCTGGCCACAGAGCTGGCGAAGGACTTCGACGGTAAGACCGTAGTGATCACCCATCATTGCCCCATTCAAGATGTCGCCGGCGATGGTCATGAAGGTCATCTTGGCGCGGCGTACTTCAACCAGTGGCATGACCTGGTCGCTCAGGCTGATGTATGGGTTTTTGGTCACACGCATCACGCGGTCGACACGGTCATTTCCGGCTGCCGACTCGTATCGAACCCTCGAGGGTATCCGGGCGAGCGCACCGGCTTTTCGGCGGATTTCACCATCGAGATTTAAATTGCCGGGGGCGTTGCTTGAGCGACGAGCACCAGCGGCAGAAGTAGGAACAACAAATGTCAGATGAAGTCGTCATCGAATACCACGTCAAAGAGCTCTCGGATTTTCAGCTCAAGCGGATCTTGCGCGCGATGGCTTTGAGGTACCCGTCATCTGTTACCGGCTACCTGAGCGATGTTTTCATCACGTCGGAGTGCGCTGTCGGCATCGTTTTTGGTCACATCAATCCTGGGCAGTTTGAGCAGCGTTCGAATGGGCACATCCTACAGACGTCTCCTATCGAGCATCTCAGGAAGGTAGGGCGCTACTGGGTGGTCACCACGGAGGAGGGGCGGTTTGTGCTGACGTCTTTCAAGCGGGGAATGGGAAGAGCAAGTTTACGATCGCTCATGGGTACACTGATTAAAACAACGTAGCCAGCGCTTCCCTGCGCCGGATGAGCGATGCTGCGATCAAGCTTCCGACAGCAATGTTCGGCGTCGGTGGATACTACTCAGGATTTTGTAATCACGAATTCGGTCGTTGGAGAGATGACCGGCATCAACCAGGCCACGAATGTAGCCCTCGGCTTTGCCTCGGGCTTCGCGCAGTTCTCCTTCAGATGTGCTGCGGTGAATGTCATCAACGATGAGTTGCCAGCGCTGACTCTGGCGAGCACCAATCGGGTCTTCAGAGAAGTCAGGAGCAGTGAGAAGAATGTCGTAGTAGCCAGCAACAGGTGGATTGCTCAATTGCAGCGTTCCTCAAATTGAATCTGCTGCAAGGCTAGCATGCGCACATCTAATCGCTTGTTGCTGTTCAGCCTAGAGGTAGACATCTCGTGTGAAAGCTTCCGAGGGCTTCACAGCATAGGAGGTAAAACATGGTTCAACGGCGAGCGCCGCTTTCCACATCCAAAATCGTCGATGTATCGCCATCAGCAATGCCCAACACGGTAGCAAAGGCGATGCAGATCGAGTTCGATTTGGAGGTCACGGCGTACCTGTCTTCGGTTGAATATGGGTCGCATGAGCTTTTCCTGAAAGGTGTTGTTTTCGGTGACCGCGAGCGGCGTTTTGATGATGGTGATCCCATTCGCACCTCCAACATCGTGACTTACGAAGAGCTACAGGGATACGTAGTCGCGCGCACCCTCAACAGCACATACGTTCTCTGCGACTGGGCGGCAGATGGTGCGAGAGGGGGCTCGAAGGCTCAACACTGAACATGCCAGATGTCTCTCAAGCGGATGATCCATCACACGACAGCGGCGAGGGGGAACAGCAGATGAAGGTCTTTATCGAAACCAGATGTCATCTGCGACATTTGCGGAGATTCAATTAGCGTTGCGGCCGGCGAGCTGCAGTTCGGGACGATGCATGCGTCATGGGGCAGGGGCTCAACACATTGCCGCGAAACGTACGAGCTTCATCTGTGCGAGAACTGCTTCTTCTCTCAAGTGGCGGAGATGAAGCGGATGAGGTGGCTCGCTGCGATGTTCGATGACGATGGTGATGCGATTTTGGGTAATCACTTATATGGCCGGGTTGGACAACCTGCTGGAGATGGTGGTAGCGGGCTGACCTGACCGATACGCAGATCTTGGTTTAGGTCAAATTATGGCTCAGCAATAATTATGGCTGATCCATGATTTCCCTTAACTTTGAGCCATCTGCCGTGCCTGGTTTTGACCTTTCAAGCTTCGATTCAATCACCAGCACGCTCCTGTCGCTAGGATGGGTAGTGAGACATTTGAGCCTCAGGGAGCGCATCGATGTAGTGGATTTGCGGTAAGTGCGGACAACCTGGCATACACGGAATAGCGTTGAGCCATGTTTCACTCCTTCTTCTTATAACTGAAGCGTTTTTGTGGGTAGGCACCAGCCACTCAGCAGGAGTTGCCGAGGCGTGGGAGGCCGCTGCCTACTTGGGCAAGGTGCGTTTAGCGCACGCTAGCTCGCACTTTCTCTCGGAAGCTGTTCTCGTAGCCGTCCTGTAGTTTGACCTTCTCTGCAAGGGTCGGCAGCAGGCTGCGAGCAACCACGATGATGCCGTCGCGGTCACCGATGATGGCGTCGCCTGGGTAGCAAACGACATTGCCGCAGGCGACTGGAACGCCTACCTGGCCTGGGCCCCATTTCGAGGGGCCGGCTGGGTTCACTGCGCGGGCGTAGATAGGCAGTCCCATGCTGTCGAGTTCTTCAATGTCACGTACCGCCCCATCAATGACGACCGCTGCTACCTGCTTTGCCAGGCAAATCTCACCGAGCAGATCACCGAATACAGAACGGTTAACTTCACTGTTGCCGTTAATGACCAGCACATCCCCCGGCTGCGCTTCGTCCAGCGCACGGTGGATAGCGAGGTTGTCACCCTCGCGAGTGTTCAGCGGCAAGATCGTACCGAAGAACGTAGGCTTGCCAGCGGTGTGGCGAATAGCCGAAGCCATCATGCCCATGCGGTGGAGTACGTCGCCGATGAGTGCCACTGGGTAGTGCGAGATTTCCTCGATCAACGCCAGGTCAGCTCGCTCCCAGCTGGCGTTAACACTGATCGACTCATCGGACACATTGATGAACATTGGATACCTCCAGTTTCGTAAAAAGGCTTAGCTGAACGACTTCGGCACAGGCTGGTTGACTGGGTGGGCAGGGGCTTGGCCCTTGAGCACGGCGGCAATCGCCTCCAGTGCGCTCATGCCAACGCGTAACAGCGACTCATCGGTCTGGCCGGCGACATGGGCAGTGACAATCAGGTTGGGCGTGTTAGCGATGTCTGGCGTGGCATGGTCGAATGGCTTGATCATGTCGATGTTCTCGGCGGCCAAGACGTCAGCACCTGCGCCCGCAAGTTTTCCGCTGTTGAGTGCGTCGACCAATGCTTGCTCGTCCACAACACCGCCACGACTGGTGTTGATCAGCATTGCGCCATCTTTCATCTTGGCGAACTCAGGTGCGCCGATCAGGTTGCGAGTGGTTTCCAGCAGCGGGACATGCAGACTGACGACATCAGCTGTGGACAGGAGGGTGTCAAAGTCTACCCAGCGGCTGTCTGAGCTGGGGTCGATGGCAGGGTCGGTAAAAATCACTTTCATACCGAAGGCCTCAGCTACAGGTGCAACGCTAGAGCCGATGTTGCCGAACCCCACCAGGCCCAAAGTACGTCCTTCGAGCTCAATGCCGGTCAGCGAGAGGCGGTCTTCTGCCCAGACCCGGTTGCGAGTTTGTTCAGAGGCAAGCGGCAGCTTGCGACACAGCGACAAGAGCAGTGCGAAGACATGCTCGATGACGCTGCGCTGGTTTGCACCTGGAGTGTTCGTGACCCAGACGCCGTGGTTGGCGGCTGCTTCGTAGTCGACGTTGTCATAGCCGGCGCCATGGCGAGCAACAATTCGCAGCTTCGGCGAGGCCGCGATCATTTCAGCGCTGATGTGACCACCACGCAAAAACACGGCATCAACCTGATTACGGATTTCATCATATGCAACTGCATTGGGGCCGTAGCCGAGACGAACCTCGCCGATATCCGAAAGCCGGGAAAGGATCGTTTCGTGAATGGGGCTGGTGACGTAAATAAGAGACATGCTGTTCTACTCAGGCGAATTGATGTTTTTTGTCGTCGGCGGCTGCCTGGCTGCGGACAGTCCACAACACGATCAGGCCAAGGACACCGGCACCGCTCAGGATGAAAGCGGGTGCCGTCTGATTACCGGTTGCGCCGATCAGCCAAGTGGCCATGAAGGGCCCAATGCCGCCGCCGATAACGGCACCAACGCTGTGGCCAAACGCGACGCCGGTGTGGCGAACATGGGTAGGGAAGAACTCAGGCATGACCGAGTAGGTGCCCGCCAGGCAGAGCGCGTAAGGGATCATCCCCAGCGCCAGACCGGCCATGGCCATGCTGACCTGACCTTGCTGCATCAGCAGGAACGATGGGACAGAGAGCACGGCGTAGCCGAGATAGGCCAGGCGGAGCACGGCTTTGCTGCCGATGATCGAGCCGAGGTGACCTGCCAATGGGATCATCAGGGCTGCGAAGCTGACTGCAACCAGAACGATGGTGGAGGCCTGTCCCTTCGAATAGCCGAGAATCGAGCTGAAGTACGCGGCGATGAAGACGGTGCCGATATAGGTGCCGATGTTCTGCACCAGCGAAATCATCATGACCTTGGTCAACGGGCGCATGTAGTCGCGCACGAGCTCAGCGAAAGGTGCGCTATGTTCTTTGTTCTCTTCGGCTTTTTCCGATGCGAATTCTGGACTGTCTTCGATGCCCAGGCGCATCCACAAGCCGATGATGCCCAGCGGCAGCGCCAGGAGGAACGGAATACGCCAACCCCAATCGGCCATCTGCGGGTCGGTCAGCCATGCAGCAGCAAGACCGGCGATGGCTGCGGCGAGCCCTTTACCGAACTGTGCAATGGACGGCAGGAAGGAGATGTACAGCGAGCGACGATTGGCTGGAGCCCACTCGCGGATGTAGCTGGCCGCGCCGCCGATTTCACCGCCAGCAGAGAAGCCCTGCAGCATGCGAAGTGCAACGAGGAGGATAGGGGCCCAGACGCCGATTTGCGCATAGCCAGGCAGCAGACCGATGAGTGTCGCGGCAGCCCCCATCAGGGTGATGCTCGCAATCAGACTTGCTCGACGTCCTACCTTGTCTCCCAGCCAGCCGAACGCTACTGCGCCAATCGGGCGGACAAGGAATGCCGAGCCGAAGACCAGGAAGGTGTTGAGCAAGCCTGTTGTCGGGTCGTCCGACGGAAAGAAGACCAGGGCAAGGGTCGCGGCAAGGTATCCGTAGATGCTGAAGTCGTAATACTCAACAAACGTACCAAACACCGCTGCAGCGGTGGCCTTCTTTGCTTTCGTTTTGCGTTCGATTCCAGGCGCAGGCATGGCGACGGACTCCGTCAACGTATTGTTGTTATTCATAGGTCACTCCACTTGGTGGATCACGTCCAATATTAAAAAATGGGACAGCGTCCTGTTTTGTTTTTTTAAGAATCCTCGTGCTCAGCCTGGTTGTCAACAGGCGGCGATTGCTCTGCAGCTTGAAACCGGCACAAAATGGGGGCTTCCCACATGCTCAGCAAGTCGATTAAATGCCTAACGCGCCCACTGAAAATGCGGCTTCCAAAGCCCCCGCAGCTACGTCCAGCCACGGTCGATTGATTGAGGTGCTGGATGCTTTGGTCAGACGAGCGGATGGCGAAGCGTGGGGCGTCAGAGAGCTGGCTAGTGACCTGAGTGAAAGCCGAAGCACCATCAACCGCATCTTGGTGGCTTTGGTTGCCCGAGATTTTGCGGTTGAGGATGGGGTCGGAAAGTATCGAGTGGGGCCGCGCTTCAGGGTTCTGATGCACGCTTTGAATCATCGCAGTCTTCTGTTGGAGACGGCTCGGCATCTTCTCGACGGCTTGGCGGAGGGGGCGAAGCAGGCGGCCTTGTTGTCGGTGTATGCACCGCATTTGAACGGCTACTACGTCCTGCACTGTGGCGAGGCCCCGGCCACTTTGCTCTTCAGGCCCAAGAGCGGAAATCCTTTCCCTTTGGCGTTCGGAGACATCGGTAGAGCGTTCAGTGAGTACCTTCGACAGCATCCCTCTTTAGCTGAAATCTCACCTCGCCAAACATCGATTGAACCGCCGCAGGGCATTTCTGAGACCGAGTTTCCCCCAGCTGTTTCGATGGTGGTGAGGCAGTTGGCACCGGGGTTGCTGATCTCGGTGTCGCTTCACGATCTTGGAGGTATTGATGGCAAGGTTCGGGACTCTGCCCGGGCGACCCTCAATGAGATAGCCGACCGGCTATCACAGGCATTTGGGGTGTCTGACAGCTTCGGTCGTGAGGTGGTCAACGATGGCGACAGTTCTATCGTCGCCCGGCTAGAGGGGCTGCTGCAGTTGGCCTGCGCTGAGCCAAATGGTTACAGGTGCAGATTGGGCATGGCTGCTCAGTTGCAATGCAATGCGGCAACGGCCAAGAAAATCATTGGCTCTGCCACTCTGGAACGCTTGATACACATTGATGGACAGGTGATCTATCCAGGTGCCCGTCTGTATCAATGGGCAGCGCTGCTGAGCAATGAAACCTACTCTCCGGTGAAACTCTGCAAGGCCATCATTGACTCCGTCGTGAAGGAGACGGGAGAGACAATTGCGTACCTCTCGTTTGACGGGGCTAATTCCAAGGCCCAGTTCCTTGAGGTTATTCAAGGTTGGCGCCCTATCCAGTACAAGCTAGAAACTGGGGTAGATGTCCCGCTGTATGCAGGGGGTGCCGGCAAGGCTGTGCTAGCCCATTTGCCGGTAGATTTTGCTGATGGTTTGAAGCTGGAGAGGCTCACCGAGGCAACCATAACTTCCCATTCCAAGCTCCGGACTGATCTTCAGGCGATCAGGGAGCGAGGGTGGTCGGTGGGTGACGGCGAACGGGTTCTGGGCGCCTTTGGTATCGGCGTTCCGTTCTTCATCGATGGGCAAGTTGCCGGATCAATCTCTGCGACGATACCGCAGTACCGCAAGGAAGATTGTGACGTACCGTCGCTGGTTGAGCGCATGAAACTGGCTTCAAAGCGCATTAGCCAATTGCTGTCTCTGGGTGCAAGGGGCGTTGATTTCTAGCGGAGCTGCGCCTGCGACTCTGCGCTCGGCCTCTCAACTGAATTTTTCCAGCAGTAGACACCTCCATAATCCATCAACCGGGGAGGGGCTCGTATCTGCACTCCCACTGTACGTCCTCGACAATGGAGATCAGCGGGCCGGAACCGGAGTTCACAACTCAGCCCATTGATTTCAAGAAGTGTGCTGAAGGGGCAGGTGGCGCGTAGCGCCCGGCAGAACAAACTGGAGGTAGCGGTGCAACCTAAGACTGAGGGCCCGGAAGAAAAAGGGCCAAGCGATGTCCCATTTATCAACGACCCGGAAAAGCCCCCGTCGCCGCCTTTGAATGATGCCGATGCTACGGACGCAGCAGAGGCGGAGGAAGACATTCGAGACGACGCAGAGTCGATCTAGATCAGAGGAGCTTCGCCATGGACAACTACCACCTGAGTCCGACCACCGATGGCTGGGAACTCAAAAAAGCCGGCGCTGAGCGCGCCTCGAAGCGGGCCGCGACGAAGCAGGAATTGATAAGCTCGCTGGCCGATTTCTTTGACGGCAAAACCGCATCGGTGAAGAATCACAAGGCCGACGGCACCATGGAGAAGCAGCGCACTTATCTACGCTCTGCTGATCCGAAACGAACCGAGGGGTGGTTCCTGTTACTGCAGCTGATCTTGAACTCTAATTCAGGGGTCGGGTTAACTGAGTCCCGCTGCTACCGCAGCGGGATGCTGTAACTTATAATCAGTCGATTCTCATCAGCACCTCGAGCGAAGTCAGAACGATAGCTAGCGTTCCGCCAGCGGACGCCAAGATTCTTCAATGCACCGCTTTGGAGAACATACTGTAGCTCGGTATTACGTTCCCATTCTTCACCCGTACCAGCATTCGCTAGCTCGACGTCGTGACCCTTTACGTACCGAGACATGAAGGTCAACCCAGGTATGCCCGCAGCCGCAAAATTGAAGTCGTACCTGAGCTGCCATGACTTCTCCTTAGCCCCGGCGAAGTCGTTGATTTGGACGAAGTTGATTAAGTACGGATCGGTACCGTCTATGTAAGGAAACGCTGTATCACCCGACATCTGCTGATACCCGACTCCAAGAGCATGGCCTTTGATGCTATAGGTAACCATACCGTTGGCCGACCGGTTATCAACCTTTCCCGCTGCTGCGCTGCCGCTGTCTTTACTCATCGCAAGCCTGAGGTCTGCCTTCAATTGACCTGCAGCAAAAGGCACACTGCCCGCAAGTCCGAAGAAATGCTGAGCGTAGACATCCTCGAGTTTGCCGTATTGGTAGGATCCAACCATGTTCTTTGAGAACGTGTAGTCGAAGCCAGCAAGGTCAAAATTATCTGCCGATACTCCCGATTGGAAGCGCCGATTCTTGGTGTTGAGCACCAGGTCTTGCGAGGCGGTCTGGTCACGGTCGGTGACTTTGGTGAGGCGGCCTGCAACCACGTTCAGGGAGTCGATCTCTCCGACCTTCAGCAACCCACCTCTGAAGGTCTGCGGAAAAATGCGTCCGTTGTTGGCTTTAACGGTAGGCATGTCTGGGATCAAAGTTCCTACTTCCAGCATGCTGTCCGAAAACCGTGCTTTCGCCGTTAGGCCGAGCTTTGAGTATTCATCAGGGGCTTTGCCATCATCGTGCACCGGGAGGAGTCCGGTAGCCGTCCGGTCGGGACTGGAGTCCAGTTTCAAACCCAACATTCCAATGGCGTCTATGCCAAAGCCGACTGGGCCAGGCGTAAATCCCGATTTAGCATCGAGGATAAAGCCTTGGGCCCATTCATCGCGTTTGTTTTGGCCGGAGCCGTCTCGGAAATCTCGATTCAAATAAAAGTTCTTTGTTTGCAGCGAGACCTTTGAACCCTCGATAAAGCCATCCGCCATGGCAGGGGTGGCGATGTTACCGAGACCGAGCAAGGTGCAAACATGGATAGCTTTTTGCGGCTTCATGAGGACTCCAGGCACGGCCTGCTTGCCATGGTTGGGCGCGCAGTGATGCCAAATTGTTTTTGTTGGTAGGAGTTGGTGGAGCTAGTGCGTAGAGTGATTTTCTGGGGTGGGGTTAGATCTTTTGAGCAATAGCCCGACGATGATGACCAGCACGGCGCCGAATGCGCTTGCTACGTAATGGGTGATGTCAGCCGGGTAAGGGATTCTCGGTTGAAGCCAGATATCGCTCACTAGCATCCCGCCAGAGATCCATCCCAACAGTCCTGCACCCAGCAGGATGACTTGGGGAAATTTGTCCATCAGAGCGAGAACCAACCGGCTGCCCCAGACGATAATCGGGATGCTGATCACCACGCCCAATGAAACAAGCAAAAGGTCTCCGCCAGCGGCACCGGCTAAAGCCAGCACGTTATCGAGAGACATAACCGCATCAGCAACGATGATGGTTTTGATGGCAGTAAGAAGGCTGACACCGCCATTGATGGTTCCATGCTCGTCATCGTCCTGCTTGAGCAATTTGATGCCGATCCACAGGAGAAGAAGCGCGCCTACGACTTTCAACCCGGGCAGTGAAAGCAATTGAAGCGCGAAGAACAATAGTGCTATTCGCAAGGCAATGGCGCCGGCAACACCGGCCATGATGGCCTTGTTGCGCATATGGATGGGCAGGTTTCGGCAAGCCAGTGCGATGATTACCGCATTGTCACCACCCAGAAGAATGTCGATTGCGATGATCTGCACAAGGGCTGACCAGGTGATGGATTCAAGAAACCACTCCACAGCTTTCTCCGAGTTATCGAGGTAGCCGGGGGGCTAGCCCCCGTCACCCAGGTTCACTGACGCCCGGCGTTCGTGGCTCCGAGCGGCTCACCAAAGAGGTCAAACGACCGTTGTAACACTCGACCTTCTTGTGAAAGGCCAAGTCGCGATCTGGCTTCTCAAACGAAGCAAATCACTTCAAGCACAGATGAGCTTGCCCACCTGTGCGGTGCGCATTTGAGGAGGGCCCTCAGTTGAATACGTCGATGGTTCCAATCGCGACAGCCGCTACGAACATGACGAGGCATGTACCGATGCTCCAGCCGATGGACGCTCGCTGGTTGTCCCCGTAGTCGATATCCAGCAACCCGCACAGCAGGTAAGTGGAGGCAACAAGTGGGCTTAGAAGATGAACGGGCTGACCAATGAGACCTGCAACAGCCATCTCTTTTGCGCCTATGCCGTAGTGGCTCGCGGTTTCGGCCAGGATCGGCAGGATCCCGAAGTAGAAAGCGTCATTCGTCAACACGTAGGTGAATGGCATGCTGATGAAGGCAGTGATCACCGACATGAAATGGCCGGCAGACTCTGGAATGACAAGGATCAGGCTTTCCGAGATGGCCTTGATCATCCCAGTGCCAGACATGATCCCGACGAAGATGCCAGCAGCAAAGATCAGCAGGGTTACAGCCATAACGCTATCAGCGTACTTGCCGATCAACTCCTTCTGGTCTTTGACGCTTGGATAATTGACCAGGATGCCGATGCCGAAAGCCAGCATGAACAAAATCGGGAGTGGCAGGACGTTGATCATCATCAACGTAATCAGCGTGACTGTTAGTACAGCGTTGAACAGAAAGCGCCAGTCAGTCAGCTTGAAATCCGTGTAGTGGCTCATGATCTCGTCATGATCGAGCGCGACGACGCCTAGGCGACGACGCTCGCGGCTGCCCAAATAGAACGCTACAAAAATTACCCAGCCAGCCCCGATGATCATCAAGGGCAGCATTTCGACGAACAGTTCAGTGATGTCGACGTGCATAGCGCTTGCGGCGCGCGAGAACGGCCCGGCCCACGGCAGGATGTTCATGACCCCAATGGTAAGGAGCAATATGGTGGCCAGAACCTGGAGGCTTATGCCTGTCCGTCGGTACAGGGGGAGTAGCGCAGCAGTCGTGATGATATAGGTCGTTGCCCCATCACCATCCAAACCGACGCAAAATCCAAGAACGGCGGTTCCAAGGACGATCTTCAAAGGGTCGCCTTTCACACATTTCAGAATCAGCTTGATCAACGGGTTGAACAGGCCCGCGTCGGTCATCATGCAGAAGTAGAGAATCGCGAAGGTCAACATGATCCCTGTCGGGGCCAGCATCTTCACGCCGTCGAACATCATCGGGCCGAGCTGGGTGGCAAAACCGCCCAAGCTTGCGAACGCAACCGGCACCAAGATAAGGGCAACCAGTGGTGATAGGCGTTTGCTCATGACGAGGTACATGAAGCAGACGATCATTGTGTAGCTCAGAAGAGTGAGCATGTTGCCCTCTTATTATCTGTTTTGTATGAGTTGGAAACTCGCTTGGCTTTTTTGGGGCCGAGCGAACGCCGTGCGCCATATGCACAGGGCTGTAGCGTTCGAATCCTTAATCAGTCGTGTGCGAGAACATCCGTTTTCCTGAGTGGCCAGGCGAAGCCCTCAGTATGTGTCCGGTCGACGAGTCAGTGATGTAAAGACCTTTATTGCCTTCACCGCCGAAAGCAAGGTTGGTCAGGGTGCGGCCTTCGGTGCATGACTTGAATCGATAGAGTGGGACTGCGTGCTGATCGAAAGCCCACACACAACCATTGCCGGCATCGCAGACGTAAAGATTTCCTACATCGTCGAGGGCCATACCGTCAGCGCCGCTAACGCCACCTGCCATGGAGGTGAAGATGCCCACCTTGGAGGTTGTGCCATCAGCTTGGAGGGGGAGGCGCCACACTGCGTTTCCGCGAGTCATTGCTACTAACAACGCCTTTTCGTGAAGATCCATCACCAAGCCATTAGGGCTAGGGCCGTTATCCAGAAGACAATCCAGGCGTTGCTGCTCAAGGTCGTAACGGAAAACTCGACCACTAGGATCGTGCATGCCTGTCTGGCCCTGGTCGGTGAAGTAGAGGTGCCCTTGTCGGTCAAAGAACAGATCATTTACACCTTTGAAGCTTTCACTACGGCGATGCGTCAAGAATGGTTCGATGCGCTTGCTGATCGGGTCTAGGACAAGAATTCCGTTCTTGTAATCAGCGATGAAGATCCGGCCATCGCGATGGATCTTCAAGCCGTTGGGCCACCCGTCGTACTCGACGACCAGTTCCCAGTCACCCTGGGGAGAAATACGGAATATTCGCCCGTATGGGATATCGGTCACATAGAGATTGCTGTCCCTATCGAAGGAAGGGCCTTCCAGGAAACTGGCGACCTGCTGGCCTGGCTTATTGGCTCGTACCCAGTCGGAATCTCCATCACGCCAAAACTCTTTCGGCAGTCTGCTGAAGATTTCTGTTGGGCGTTCCTCGGGCGGGGCATACAGGCTCATGGCAAATCTCCATGTGAAAAACAGACTCACGTCACTGAAGCTCAAACGGCAAAAGTCTGGGCCTATTCATCAGTGTACGTTGCCTGGAAAATCTTGTTGTTTCGAGGCTCGTTCTATCAGGTAGAACTGAAGTGCTCTTGGTAGAACACTTTCCAAGCTATTTTCTGCGGTGTCAAGTGGCAATGGGTGGGCGCTGCTCCCTCGGAATGAGCGCAAGAGCAGGCAATCCTCCGTTCATCGCCGATCACGTTGACAGAAGCGATTTTATGGGTAGATACTTTTAACAGAACGTAATTCTGCCTGACAGAACAATCATAAAAACAGCGCTTCGCCTCACAGCTGCATTGCATGAATGTTCGGGCAGGCTCTCCCCAGCAACAGGAGAACCTCCGTGAAAGAAGCGACAGACATCGACATCCTCGTCAGCGAAGTTGGGCCTAGGGATGGCTTACAGAGTGTCAAGGCCACAATGCCCACCGAGCTGAAGCTGGAGTGGATTTCGGCTCTGGCGAATGCCGGTCTGAAAGAGATTGAGGTCGGCTCGTTTGTTTCTCCTAAGCTACTGCCCCAAATGGCCGACGCTGCTCAGGTAGTCGCCCATGCCCTGACCCTGCCTAACCTCTTCGTCACCGCCTTGGTACCTAATCTCAAAGGCGCAGAAGCCGCATTCAATGCCGGCATCCACAAGATCACCCTGCCGATTTCGGTGAGCGAGCAGCATTCCATCTCGAACATTCGCAAAACCCATGCTCAAGTGTTCGATGAGGTTCAAGCGGTAGTTGCTCTGCGCAATGAGCGCTTCCCGAACGTACAGATCGAAGCCGGTCTGTCGACTGCTTTTGGCTGCACTCTGCAAGGCGTGGTGACTGATGACGAGACCATTTCTATTGCCTTGAAGATGGCCGATTTGGGTGTGGATGAGGTCGGTCTTTCTGACACAGTCGGCTACGCCAACCCAACCCAAGTACGTCGTCTGTTTGCTCGCTTGTTCCGGGAACTGGGCGCGCTCGCTGGCAGCGCTCATTTCCACAACACCCGAGGCCAGGGCCTGGCCAACGTAGTCGCGGCGTTGGAAGCAGGAGTGAAGACCTTTGACGGCTCCCAAGGCGGATTGGGTGGTTGCCCGTATGCGCCAGGTGCATCGGGCAACATCGTCACCGAAGACCTTGTGTACCTCCTTGAGTCCATGGGGCTGAAAACCGGCGTCGACATTGATCGGCTGGTTGCGGCCCGTGAGGTACTTCGTCGTGGCCTGCCTGGTGAGCCCGTTTACGGCTTCATCCCTGATGCCGGCGTCGGCAAAAATTTCACCTATGCGAAGGAGGCCGTATGAGCCAGCAAGAACAGAAGATCCTGCCACTGGCTGGCATCCGTGTCGTTGAATTCGTCCATATGGTCATGGGGCCGACCTGCGGTTTGCTCTTAGCCGACCTGGGCGCGGAAGTCATCAAGGTGGAGCCTGTCCCGGAGGGCGATAATACCCGTCGCTTGATGGGCTCCGGCGCTGGTTATTGGATGACATACAACCGCAACAAGAAGAGCTTTGCGGTGGATGTGAAGTCTGCTGAGGGCATGGCAGCGGTCAAAAAGCTGCTGGCCACCGCCGATGTGGTAACTGAGAATTTCCGGCCAGGTGCGATGGAGAAATTGGGCCTCGGTTACGAACATGTCAAAGCTATCAAGCCAGACATTATTTACAGCTCCATGAAGGGCTTCCTGCCAGGCCCCTATGAGAAGCGCACGGCGTTGGACGAGGTTGTGCAGATGATGACCGGTCTGGCCTACATGACTGGCCCAGAAGGCCGTCCACTGCGAGCCGGCGCCTCGGTAAACGATGTGATGGGCGGCATGTTTAGCGCCGTGTCGGTTCTTGCTGCGCTACTGCAGCGCAAGGAAACCGGACGTGGCCAATTTGTTCAGACCGGGCTGTTTGAAAACTCCGCCTTCCTTGTTGCTCAGCACATGATGCAAAAGGTCGTCACCGGTAAAGCGGCGGCACCGATGCCAAGCCGTATCTCGGCATGGGCAATCTATGACGTGTTCGAGACGGCCCAAGAAGGCGAGCAGGTCTTCATGGGCGTTGTGAGCGACAGCCAGTGGGTGTCTTTCTGCCAGGCTTTCGATTTCCCTGAATTGGGCAGTGACGCCGACCTCAGCCGTAACAATCAGCGTGTTCAGGCGCGAGATCGCATCATCCCATTGGTGCGCGAGCGCTTGTCCGGGATGGATAAGCAAACCGTTATGGCTCTTTGTGAAAAGGCCGGTTTGCCGTTCTCTCCAATTCAGCGACCTGAGGACATGTTCGAAGACGAGCACCTCAATCAATCTGGCGGCATGGCCGATCTCACGCTGCCGAGCGGCGAGCAGGTCAAAGTTCCAATGCTGCCTTTCGAAATGGATGGCCAACGCTTTGGCACCCGCCTGAATGTTCCAAATCTGGGCAGTCACTCGCAGGAGCTGCTGGCCCAGTTGGGGTACAGCGACGAGGAGATTACTCAGCTCGAGGCGACTGGCGCGATCAAAACATCTTGATCAAAACGGAGGCGGGTCTCCGCTAGAGGCTCGCTCCTGGATTTAACGAGAAGCTCGAAATGGCTCTCGAGCGAAATCAGCAGCACTAGAGGCACTGGAAGTACCTCAGGTCTGCGCTCACCGATGGCCCATCCAGCCACGGTATTCATAACAACAAAACCGAGGATACAGTCATGGCTAACGTCACGACCCCGGATACCAATTTTTCAATGCCAAAGCCTGATGCCACGTCTCCGCTGCAGCAACGGGCGATGAAAAAAGCCGCTTGGCGCCTCATCCCCTTGCTCGCCTTGGCGTACTTCTTCAACTACCTGGATCGCACCAGCGTTGGTTACGCTGCACTGCAGATGACCGATCAACTTGGGCTTACTGCAGCTCAATTTGGTCTGGGTGCAGGGATCATGTTCGTGGGTTATTGCCTCTGCGAAGTCCCAAGCAACCTCGCCATGTATCGATTTGGTGCGAGGGTCTGGATGGCTCGCATCATGATCACATGGGGACTGGCAGCTGCAGCCACCGCCTTCGTGATCGGCCCTTACAGTTTCTACGTTGTCCGCTTCCTCCTTGGCGTTGCGGAAGCTGGCTTTTTCCCTGGCGTGATCTTCTTCCTTACGCTCTGGTTCCCAGCGCAATATCGCACCCGCGTACTGGCTTGGTTCACGGTAGCAACCCCGATCTCGTTCCTGGTCGGTGGCCCGCTTTCGATCTACCTGCTGCAAATGCACGGCGCCTGGGGCCTTGCAGGTTGGCAATGGATGTTCATCATTGAGGGTCTGCCGGCCTGTGTGTTGGGTCTCATCACACTCAAGGTTCTCGCAAACCGTCCTAGCGAAGCCAAGTGGCTCTCGCAGGAGGAGAAGGATGCTCTGACTGGGATGCTGGAGAGCGAGAAATCCAACACCAAGAAAAACCACGGCTTCACTGCTGCGCTCAAGGATCCTCGCGTCTGGATCCTTAGCTCGATCACGTTCAGCTTCACCATCGGCACTTATGGTATCGGTATCTGGCTGCCTCAGATGCTGAAAGCCCAAGGGGTTGAAGTCAGCCTCATTGGATGGGTCGCTGCAATCCCTTACTTCTTCTCAACCATTGGCCTGCTGTTCTGGGCCAAGCATGTAGACAGAAGCGGGCGCGGTATCCTGAATCTGATTGTTGCCTTGGTTCTGGCTGGCCTGGCACTTATTTTCGCAGTGAACATGAACGCGCTGATTCCAGCGCTGGCGGGCATCACCCTGGCCCTGGTGGGTACGATTTCGGCGAAGACAATCTTCTATACGCTGCCGGCGAAGTTTTTGAGTGGCCAAGCTGCCGCTGGTGGTATTGCTCTCATCAACTCCATCGGTGCGTTTGGCGGATTCGTTGGGCCTTATCTGATGGGCTTCTTGAAGGACTACACGCATTCTTTCACTGCAGGCTTGATGGTGATGGGATGCATCCTGTTCTTCGCCGCCTTGATGGCGCTGTCCCTGCGATTCTTCATGCGTGATGCTTGATTGGAATCGCTAGTAGAACGGCGTACCGGCGCATGGACTAGCTGCTGATCGCACTCACAGGTAAGGTATCAATCATTTAGACGGCCCCTCTAAGGGGCCGCTTTTTTCAGCCGAGAAGAATGTCTGATGTCGCCAAAAGAAGAGACAGTGATCCCCGATACTTCCAAGAGCCCAGCCGAAGGAGGGGTGGCGGCGGTCGATAGAGCCTTCGCTATCCTGGGAGCTTTTGATCCTGACCGAAGCAGTCTTCCTTTGGCTGAGATCGCGAGGCGGACAGGTCTGTACAAAAGCACCATCCTGCGCCTGATGAGCTCTTTGGAAAGGGCGGGTTTCATTCGGCGTCTGGCTGATGGGCAGTACACCGTGGGTCACGAACCCTTGCGCTTGGCCCAGATCTATCAGGCATCCTTCCGTCTGCGCGATACGATTTACCCGGTGCTTGAGGCCCTAACTGAAGAAAGTGGGGAGACCTCTTCGTTCTATGTCATCGAGAACGATATTCGGGTCGTGCTCTTCCGGGTTGAGCCCAAACGCGCGGTACGCTTCAGCATCCATGAGGGGGATCGCTTCCCATTGCATGCCGGGGCTTCTGGAAAGATCCTTCGGGCGTTTGGCCCACCAGCTGATCGAGCTTTAGCTGATATACGGGAGCAATTCTGGGCGACGTCGTTCGGTGAGCGAGATCCAGATACGTCATCCATTTCCGCTCCAGTTTTCGGAGTGGCGAATGAGTTCAAGGGCGCCTTGACCCTGTCAGGCCCCTCGGAACGCTTCAACAAGGATCAGCTCCAAGCGGCCAGGCTTCAGTTGCTCAAGCGAGCTGCCCAGGCGACAAATCTGCTCGGTGGCAGTAATCGAGGGTTGCTCTGCGCATTGGAACAGAACGAACGCAAGTAAGGCTGGATCAGATCAACTCTGCGTCAGGCGGATAATCTGCCTGGCAAAGAAAGCCCCGGTGAGAATCACTCCGAAAAGACGCAGCGTTTGCATAGCTAGCACCATGCCGACATCGGCATGCGTCTCAACCGCGATGATGGCCATTGCATCGAGCCCACCTGGGCTGGTCGCGAGGTACATGGAAAGAAAATCAGTGCCGGTAGCATAGGCCAGGAGCCAAGCGCAGCCGGCACAGAGTGTGATCAAGATCAAAGCTCCGATGATCATCGCGGGCAAGTGCTTAAAGACGTAACGAACAGTATTTCGGTCAAAGCGCAGCCCGATGTAGCACCCGATGGCGCCGTAAGCTGTTGCAAGCAGCCAGGGAGGCATAGTGATATCCAGCACCCCGCTCAACTGCAATGCGCCTCCTACCAAAAGTGGCATCAGCAGCGCTCCAGCGGGCATTTTCGATCCAGCAGCGACTCCAAACAGGATCACCGCCAGGCTCAGTGAGATGTTTAAAAGGTCGGCTCTTTGAATAGGGTCAAGTGACTGAGTGACTTCATGTGCAATAGGGGTGGCACCAAGCAAGTGGCTGACCAGCGAACCGACCATCACGACACAGACCACTCTAACGTACTGCATAGTCGCCACCACTCGAGAGTCTGCACCGTATTCCTCGGCCATGGAAACCATCGCAGAAGCAGCACCAGGCGCCGTACCCCACGCGGCGGTACTGCCAGGAATTCCTCCGTATCGGACGGCTCCTAGGCCTACTGCAGCGCTCAGCAATACCGTGATAAGCGTTGCGAAGAGCATGATGTGCCATGACTGAACAAGCGATACCAGAACCGACAAGGTGACTGAGTGAGCTACTAGCAGTCCCACGCAGCCCTGGCCAAATCGGAACATCTGACGGTGCAAATGCATCTGCGCGCCACACACGCCGAACGC
Source organism: Pseudomonas sp. 2,4-D (assembly GCF_030418155.1). Classification (NCBI taxonomy): domain Bacteria; kingdom Pseudomonadati; phylum Pseudomonadota; class Gammaproteobacteria; order Pseudomonadales; family Pseudomonadaceae; genus Pseudomonas; species Pseudomonas sp. 2,4-D. The sequence goes on along the minus strand of NZ_JAUHUI010000004.1, from coordinate 165,703 downwards.
TATAGCGACAAGCATCGGCCCAAGGAAGAGGCCTGCCGGCACTGCAACGGCGTGAAGACCTTGTCCTACTGCACCGGCGATACCGATGAGCGCGCACCACTTCAATACTTGTGGGCAACGTTTCTTGGGGGTGTGAGGGTTGAGCAACGAAGTGGATCTCCTGGCGATGGCGCCATCGGTGGTAGCCCCGATGATTGGAAAATTATCGACGCCTGGAATGATCAAGTCTATTTTCTACTTTCGATAAACCAATAACTGAAATTCATGAATCATGGACTTTCGTGACCTTGCATATTTTGAAACCATCGCGGAGCTAGGGCATCTCGGTCGGGCTGCAGAAAAGCTCGGTCGCTCTCAGCCGGCGTTGAGCAAAAGTATTCAGCGACTGGAGGAATCACTCGGTGCGCGGCTCTTTCAGCGAGATGGCAGAAGAATCAAGCTGACTGATGTGGGCGAGCTACTGCTTGCCAGGGGTAAGCACCTGCGCATCCACATTGCTGAGACCGAAAGAGAGGTTAGGGACTATGCGAATGGCCTGGTTGGTAACATCCGGCTGGGTTGCGCTGCGAGCATGGCCGAGTACCTGCTCCCCCAACTGACCGAAGCACTCTTGGCTAGGGCACCGAAACTGACGCTGAAGCTCTCAATTGGTCAGGATGATGTTCTGCGGGAGGCGCTTAGGGCAGGACGTCTCGATGCCATCATTTGTCCCCTAATCACGAGAGATCCTGACTTCAAAATTTATCCAGTGCTTGAGGATGAAGCTGTAGTAGTCGCGAGCGTAGACCACCCCATTTTCTCAGCCTCGTTCGACCTTCAGCAGTTGTGCCGATACCAATGGGTGCTCCCTGGGCCAACGGTGACGGCCAGACGCTGGATCGACAACGTGTTCATATCAAGGCAGCTGCCACCTCCTAATGTCCAGATCGAAACCAATTCGATTTCTTTGCTCCCTCGCCTGATCGCTCGGACTCGACTCCTGAGCTTTCTTGCCCGGGAAACGCTTGAGTTTGGCCAAGGCATGTCTCGGCTTCGTGAGGTTCCACTGATTGAAACCACCATGAGCCGAACCGTTGCAGTGTCGATTAGAGCAGAAGGGTACTTACCACCTGCCGCCGCCGCCTTGGTTGATCTCTTGAGGGAGGAGGGTGGCAGCTTCTTGCAGGTGCCTTAGGCATCAAGCTTTTCGACCCTTGCACTGAAGTTTGCACCAGCTAATTGCTACATTCCGCTCAATCCTTTGAACGTTTGAATCTGGATGATTTTCAAAGGTAGAACGAACGGAGGAATAATCATGCAACCGAAAACCGAAGGACTTGAAGAGCAAGGCCCCAGCGGCGTGCCCTACATCAACGATCCGGAAAAGCCCACCTCGCCGCCCCTGAACGATGCCGACGCCACGGACGCAGCAGAGGCTGAGGAAGACATCCAGGACGACGCAGAGTCGATTTAAAGGAACAGCGCCATGGACAACTACCACCTGAGCCCAACTGCGGACGGCTGGGAGCTGAAGAAAGCCGGTGCGGAACGAGCATCCAAGCGAGCTGCCACGAAGCAGGAGTTGGTGGGTTCGCTATCCGATTTCTTTGAGGGCAAAACAGCCTCGGTGAAGATCCACAAGGCCGATGGCAGCATCGAGGAAGAGCGCACGTACCCACGCTCTGCTGATCCGAGGCGTACAAAGGGGTGATTCCAACCACGGCTGCTGACCTTGGGATTGAATTCAGTGATCCGAGTGGCCACGGGTTGTACAAGTGGCTGCTCGCGAGCTTTTTGATTGGGAAGAGGATTCGATCCTCGGTCGCAGTGGCGGCGTACCGGAATCTAGTTGATCGGCATGGGTTGGATACGCCTGAAAAATTGGCTGGCTGCTCCCATCGGGATCTCGTCAGGTTTTTGGGCCAGGCAGGATATGCGCGTTACGACGAATCCACTGCCTCGCGATTGCACGAGCTAGGTGTAGGCCTGGCTGCCGAACTTGAATCTCGAACGAATGCTCTAGAGAGCGGGTCAATGAAACCAGCTGAGTTTGACGCCTGGTTGCTCAGCTTCAAGGGCATAGGGCCGAAGACATTGGAAATCTTCAAGCGTGAAGCTGTTTTGGGAGAAAAGTAATGCGTGTAGTCGGATGGCTTTTTACCGGGCTGGGTTGTAGCGGTCTCTTTGTAGCTGTGGGGCTGATAGCCATGGCCACGACTGGGCAGCTCGCTAATCCAGACCAAGGCTTCGCTTTGAGCCTGTGTACTGCCGCATTATCTGGCACATTGATCTTGTTGGGGAGACGTTGCCAGATTCGAAGCAAGCCGCTCCTGCCAATTCTTCTCGCTTCCTGACGTAAGTCTACGGGGCCGCAAAGTTGCCAGGGTGAAGAACACCCAGGCATAGCTCATACCCGCTTAGCGGTTTTCGCTATTGCGGCCACCACCGTGGGTGTTTTGCCCGCCATTGCGACCCGCCTCAGAAGCGCGCTCGCGGTCGTTGGCGAAATTCCCGCCCGACGCTTGGCCACCTTTACGGCCTGCTTCAGACGCTTTTTCGCGGTCATTGGCGAAGTTGCCTCGGTTGTTCTCAGCAGTGCCGCCTTGATTGCCGCGATTACCTTGATTGTTAGCCATGATCTTTCACCTCATGTGGCACACAGGAAAGTCTGTGTTCAACCCCGAGGGGTGAAAGCGGCTAGTTCGCTCACCTGAGTTTCGCTTTGCCCGACGGGTTGCGCTAAGGAAGCTGATTCCCGGACAGTGGCGAGTCAACTCTTAGCATCCCAATAGAACTGGTTCAGGCCCTGGCCATTCGGCGCGCGCGCTGAACTGAAGTCCTTTCTGCCTCCTCTAATTTGGACACGGTCTCAGAGGGGATTCGGGATATGGACGACACGGCCCTGGCATTGATGATCTTTGCGGCGGATCACCCGGACGTGCTTGCCCAAGTCCAAGCCTTGAGTGAAGCGGAAGCGCTGGAGGCTGGCGAGCCGCTGTCGGCGCTACGCGACACCATGGTTGTCCAAATCCTCACGGCTGAAGCCAACAAGCGAGGCGTTTCCCTCGAGGAGCTGGTTCAGGCGCTTATCGGCAAGAGCGACGTGGAAGAGGAAGATTCGAGCGTCCCAGGCTTGGTAAAGTACAACCGCATGCGTGATTTCAACGCCTCACCTGAACCATCGGGTGCGGGGAAATCCACTAAACGTTCGAAGCGCGCAGCTGCTCATGCCTTGCAGTTTTGCGTTCAAAAGCACGATGCCACTCGACTGCACTACGACTTCCGCCTGGAGCTTGATGGCACGCTGAAAAGCTGGGCAATACCCAAGGGCCCATGCCTGGATCCGAAGGTGAAGCGGCTTTCAGTGCATGTCGAAGATCACCCGCTAGATTACGCCTCCTTCGAAGGCACGATTCCGGAAGGGCACTACGGTGCCGGAGATGTCATCGTCTGGGATCGTGGAATATGGCTGCCTCAGGGTGACCCCGCTGAGGCCTACAAGAAAGGTCGCATGAAGTTTGAGCTGCAGGGTGAGAAGCTCTCTGGCCTATGGAACCTTGTCCGGACGAGCATCGAGGGTAAGCAGGAACAATGGTTTCTGATCAAGCATCAGGATAAGGTCGCCAAGCCGCTTGCTGATTTCGACATTGTGGTCGAGATGCCTAACAGCGTGCTCAGCGACCGCACCATCATCCCTAAGAGGCGCGGTCGGGCGAAAGCAACGTCATCCAAGTCGAACCCTCCCACAACCGTCAGCGGGCCGAGCACAGAAGGCGCTGTGGCTGCAGCACTGCCTGAGAAGCTCTCTCCGCAGCTAGCGACCCTGGTTGACTCCAGCCCTCGAAGCGAGGAGTGGCGCTACGAAATCAAGTTCGATGGTTACCGCATGCTGTGCCGCGTCGATGGAGATGACGTCCGGCTGTTCACCCGCAATGGTCACGACTGGACTGCGAAGTTGCCCAAGCAGGCGGCGGCAATCGCCTCGCTCGGGCTTGTAACGGCCTGGCTGGACGGCGAGATCGTCATACCGGATGAAAACGGCGTGCCGAATTTCCAGTTGCTACAGAATGCATTCGACGCCGGTAAGAGCCAGGGCATCGTCTACTACCTCTTCGACTTGCCGTATCTCAATGGCGCCGATCTTCGGCAGGTGTCGGTTGAGAGCCGCCGTGGACTGCTCAAGCAGCTTCTCGCTGACTCGACCGACCCGCTGCTGAGGTTCTCCGAAGACTTCACCGAAGACGTGGACGCCTTGATGAACAGCGCCTGCCAGATGCGTATGGAGGGGCTCATCGGCAAACGCTTGGGCAGTCCTTACGTATCCCAGCGCAGTGACACGTGGATCAAGCTCAAGTGCAAGCATCGCCAGGAGTTCGTCATCGTCGGCTACACCGACCCGAAAGGCGCGAGAAGCGGCTTTGGGGCTCTCGTCTTGGCTCTCACTGACGAAGATAGCGGAAAGCTGCGATACGCCGGCAAGGTCGGCACTGGTTTTACCGAGTCGACCCTCGCCACCATCCTCGAAACGCTACTGCCGCTGGAGCAGAAACAGGTGCCGGTGATGAACCCACCGAAAGGTGTCGACGGCAAAGGCATTCACTGGTTGCAACCTACGCTGTTGGCCGAGGTCACCTTCGCTGAGATCACCTCGGACGGTGTGGTAAGGCACGCGGTGTTCCAAGGTATCCGGACGGACAAGCCCGTCCGGGACATCACAGAGGAGCAGCCGGCGCCTGCGCCCAAGGATCGAAAGTCAGCCCAGGCGAAGTCGGAAGACAAGCCCTCGGCCACCAAGGTGCGGATCACTCACCCTGAGCGTGTGATCGATCCCAGTAGCGGCCTCACCAAACGAGACCTCGCCGAATACTACGCGCAGGTCTCACCCTGGCTTCTTCCTCACCTGAAAGACCGGCCTATTGCTCTGGTCAGGGCGCCCGAGGGAATTTCCGGTGAGCTGTTTTTCCAGAAGAACGCTGACCGCCTCGCCATCCCGAACATCACTACGGTGCCGAAGGCCGAAGCAGGCAAAGCAGGTATGGTCATCAACAGCGTCGAGGCCCTGGTCGGTGCCGTGCAGATGAGCACCATCGAACTGCACTCTTGGAATGGCACGACCGACCACATCGAGCAGCCAGATCGCTTCGTGTTGGATCTTGACCCTGATCCCGCGCTGCCTTGGAAGGCCATGGTCGAAGCCACCCAGCTGACCTTGGTAGTGCTCGATGAGTTGGGTCTGCAGTCGTTTCTCAAAACCAGTGGCGGCAAGGGCATCCACATCATGGTGCCGCTCACGCCTAAAGCTTCGTGGGAAGAAGTGAAGGATTTCAGCCAAGCCATCGTAAAGTACATCGCCAAGCTGATCCCGGATCGGTTCTCCGCCGTGCTAGGCCCGAAGAATCGTATCGGCAAAATCTTCATCGACTATCTGCGCAACGGCAAAGGGGCCACCACCGCCAACGTCTTCTCGGCACGGGCCAGGGAGGGACTCCCTGTGTCGGTGCCCATCTTCCGGGACGAAATTGTCGAACTGCAGTCGGCGGCCAAGTGGAACATCAAGAATGTTCAGGAGCGGCTGGACGAGCTTGGTGATAATGATCCCTTGGGAGGTATGGACAACGTTTCACAGCTGATCACGCTGGAGATGAAACGCAGAATCGGAATGAAATCTTAAGCCCCGGACAAGACTCAATGTGATGCGGAGCCGGGAGGCTTAGGAGAACGTAAGGAAATGCCATGTCAAGACAGAATAGAGACCAAGCCGAGCTTCTCCTAGCCGAGGTACTGGCAGCGGCTTGCCTAGCGGCTGAGGGAAACGCCGGCTCTAAGCAAGACCGACACCTCATAAGGCGGGTAAGGCAACAGGCCGATGAGGCTTTGTGTCTACGGCAGATATCCGTCTATGCACAGGTGGGTGCAATTCGAGAAATGCAGCTCACGAGCGCAGAGGTTCACGAGTTTGATCTGGATGGCCTTCGATACGTAGTGATGAGGAAGCGTGGACAGCAGGTGGTGCTCGACCTGACCCGGCTCCGTTCTTACGAGGGAATCCTTCGCGTAAAGAAGTGGGCCAGGTCAGCCCTCAGAACCAATCTTTGAAGGCCTTCAAAATCCTCGGCCAACCGGAGCTGTGCTGAGACCGCCCTCCGTCAGATTGCAGCTAGTCACATCCCGTCATATTGCTAAGCCATTATCTGCTCGCCGGTGATTGCCTTGCCGCTTCGCTGCGCTATGGTAAGTGCACCCCACAAATAAGACTAAAGTCGTAGGAGGTCGGCATGCGGATTCGCGGTGATATGTTTTGGAAATGGGCAGACCCAACGCTCCACCACAGGTCTCACGACGAGACGCTGGACGACGGCACGACCATGGACATTCAGGTGCGACTGTCGCACACGGGCAACACCCAATTGTTCATCGGTGTATATGCCGGGACGGGTATGGCACTCCACGAAGAAGCTTTTCTGTCGCGCCCAGGTGAGTCGATGACTAGGGCCCTGGCATGGGGGGTGGGACGTGCTCGATGCTTTGCAACCAATCAGCAGCCTGCTGAACGGCAGGTAGCGTAAAGCTCCGATCAAGAGGGTGGTGGCGACCTATTGGCCGCCATCCAGATGATTCCACTCGCTATACGCCGACTTCAAAACTTGGGGAAGGCGAGGAAGCTCACGCCTGATTTCGCTCAACGCTTCAGTGCTTCGAATCCACTCCGTCAACCACGCGATCAGCATCGGTCGAGTAGTGGGGCAGGGCGCTACTTGCTTTTCAAGCTCGTCGGCTACCTGAGCAAGAAGCTCCAAGTGCGCATCAAGCTCTGCAATCTGATTTGCCATGGGCATCAACCTCTTTCACGTTTTGACGGCAGCTTGCTTCACTGCACTCCATCCCAATCTCAGCCAAGGCTCGTCCTCTGCCAGCGCCCCATACCATCGCCCGCGTAACCGTCTCGCCAGGCCGCTTAGCGTAAGCTTCTTCAATCAGCGCCAAGCCAGAGCGCTCATAAATCCCAATGAACAACTGAGTGTCTCCGGTGCGGGAAAGCCTCACTTGGACATCCAGCCGCGCTCCGTCTGCGAGTATCTCTTCATGAGAATGGTGTTTTAGGCTCGGATCGGCCCAAGACCAAAATACTGCTCCACGATGTCGCATCCTTGCCTCCTGTTTACATCTCCATCAGGACAGCCTAGCCCGTTTCGTCTGTACGGGAGTTTTCAATCATCTCGGGACATTTCAAGCCCAGTCCACTACGAGTTGCCTTGATGCTTTCATAGAGTCGGACTAATACTAAAGCACTGCTAAGAAGAGGGATGGTCATGCAGGCCCGCTTCATTGTAATCCCCGCCATGCCTCAAGAGAGAGAGCAATTCCCTCGCCGAATCGGCGTCCCTGCTGCCCTTGGTGCGGGGTACGACCTCTACGACACCCATGGCAAAACACGACTGGCCTTGAACTACCCCACCCGGGCGGAAGCGGAGTACGACTGTGCAAGTCGGAATAGCCAGGAAGGCGCTAGCGGCGCTAGCTTAGTAGGATGTGGATAGCGAACCTGTCCCTGCTAAATGGCCTGCTGCTGCCATGCCTGAGGTGTCATCCCTACAGATCTCATAAACGTCCGACAGAAATGCGGCTGGTCGTAGAAGCCGCACTCTAGGGCGATCTCGGCGAGCATCATCGTCGATGCCTCTAGCAATTCTTTACTCTTCCTGAGGCGCTGCTCACGCAACCACTGTTGCGGAGAGACATGCGTGGATTCCTTGAACATTCGCGAGAAATGGCTGCGTGACAAGCCGCAGGCTTCGGCAAGTGCAGTGACCGATATACCTGTATCCAGATGATCCAACATCATTTGCTTGGCAGTGGTCACCTGCCAAGGTTTGAGCCGTCCCGTCCACTGAATCGCGACGGTGGCTATCACGATACCGTTAGCACTGTTCATGGGGATCAATTCATCCTGAAAAACCTGAAGGTGGTTGATCCGGGCAGCGCGGTTCGCTGAAGCCTCTTCTATGGCTTCAGAACATTCCGTCTCGATGGTTTAGCCCGGATCAGCTCGTTCCAGCCCTTGGTTGTCGATCAGAAACCAAGCCTGGGGCTGATTAGGTCTCAGATCGGCGCGGCCACGGGTGCCAAGGTGGGGCCGTGCTGAACGCGCTCTGGCGCTTTGTGCACCATGGTGTACGCGTAGTCGACGCCCATGCCGTAGGCGCCTGAGTGTTCCTTGACCAGCTCCATCACCGCATCGTAGGTGTCGCGGTTTTTCCAGTCGCGCTGCCATTCCAGCAGCACCTGTTGCCAGGTCACCGGCACCACACCTGCCTGGATCATGCGCTGCATGGCGTAGTCGTGGGCATCCTTGGTCGTGCCACCGGAAGCGTCGGCAACCATGTAGATCTCATAGCCTGCATCGTGCATGGCCGACAGTGCGAAGGTGGTGTTGCAGACCTCAGTCCACAGGCCCGAAACGATAATCTTGTTTCGACCGTTCTTCTTCAGCGCATCACGCACTTTCTGATCATCCCAGGAGTTCATGGACGTGCGCTCAAGCAACGGAGCATCAGGGAATACCGCGAGCAGTTCGGGGTAGGTATGGCCGGAGAAACTCTCGGTTTCGACCGTGGTGAAGATGGTGGGCACATTGAAGATCTTGGCCGCCTTGGCCAGGCCTACGGTGTTGTTCTTCAGCGTTTGCCGATCAATGCTCTGCACGCCGAAAGCCATTTGCGGTTGCTGATCGATGAAGATCAATTGGCTGTTGAGCGGGGTCAGGACTTCAGTGTGTGGATTGCTCATTGTTCTTCCCTTTTACTGAACGGTGGCGAGAGTTTGCTCGGCGGGTCGTCGCCGAGTGCCAGCACAAGATAGCGAAACACTGAGTGAATCGGTGGCGCAATTTTGCGCCCTTGGAATCGCATTCATGCACCATGGATGGCGTCCAATCCGGTGCTAGGATCTCGGCCAGTCGGATCACGTCGATCCATTTTTCGCCAAGGAGAATCCAATGGCCGCTTCACGACCTTTCAACGACGACACCGCCTACTGGGGCGTTTCATGGGAAGAGGGCTACGGCTATCCGCAAGCGCGGCGAGTTGGGAACGAGATCTTCATCTCGGGTCAGTTCAACCATGATGAAGAGGGTAATCTGGTAGCACCGGCGCCGCTGGATGCTGACGGTCGTCCGAGCGATTTCTCGTCGATGGGCGAACAGATGCGGGTTTCCTACGACAACATTGCCAAGTTGTTGGCCTTGTATGGCGCCACGATGCAGGACGTCGTTGAAGAGACGCTGTATGTGTTGGACATGGACGCGGCCTTTGCCGTGGTCGGCAAGGTGCGCAAGACGGCCTATGGCACCAAGCGCCCGCAGGCAGCCAGCAATATCATCGGTGTATCGCGGCTCGCCCAGCGTCCACAGCTGATCGAGATCGTGTGCCGTGCCGTGATCGGCGCCCAAGCAAAAATGACCGGCGCTCCCGGTTCCAACTAGGAAACCGGAATGGCCTGCTGACCTTCGACTAGCGGTTTGAGGTCGGCCACGGCAGCCGCGCAGAACGTCATGAACGCTTTCACCCGCCAGGACTTCCTGATGTCTTGGTGGGTAAGCAGCCACAGCTCATCCTGAAGTTCCTGCACCACTGGCCCGGCACGAACTAATCCTGGGGTAATGTCGCCGAGCATGCAAGGGAGGAAGCCATAACCGAGGCCTGCCGCAATAGCGGCGCTGGCTGCCGCCACAGAATCGGTGCGGTAAGAAATGTGCTCCGGCGGCACCCGACATTCGACGTAGCTCGTTGCCTTCAACCCGCACAGGCCTCCCGAGTAGGACACCCACGACTGACCCTCAGCGAAGGGGTCGGCAATCGCCGTTTGCTTGACGCTTCGATACGGAGCCCAGGCGATGTTGGCTAGCTTGCGCCCCACGAGGGTATCTGCCGGTTTTTTCGTCGCACGTATCGCGATGTCCGATTCGTCTCTCGCCAAACTCAGCGTCTGGTTACCAACCAACACTTCAATGGTGATGCCCTCATTCAGGGCTTTGAAGTCCGCGATGATCGGCGTGAGAAAGTACAGCAGCAGCGAGTCGCTGGTGGTGATTCGCAGTTTTCCCAAAGGGCCCTGACCGGCACGAGAAACCCTACGAGTGACACTGACGATGTCCAGTTCAACGCGCTCGGCCAGTGCACGCAGCTCTGCACCTTCGGCAGTCAACAGATACCCCGCCTTGCGATGATCGAACAGCGCGACCCCAAGTGTCTTCTCAACCTGCGCAACCCGGCGCGAGACGGTGGAGACATTGATGCCAAGCTTCTTGGCGGTGGCGGCTCGGTTGCTACAGTTACTCAGGGTTTTGATGATCCGCAAGTCGTCCCAGGACAGCTGGCTGACAGCTTCAGCGACATCCCACTTCGGGCTGTTGGCTTCTGCAGGGATGGGCTGGGTACTTACAGGTGACGGCTTCACGACAATCATTCCAGGAAGGGAGGGCTGATGATACGAGAAGGGGCTTAGCCAACCAAGGTGTGGTTTGGGGTCATGCCAGGGGTGCGGGCAAAAGAAAGCCCGCTGCTAGGCGGGCTAATGGGAGCTTCTTGAACTGCACGGCGATCATCGGACATTCATCATCCGTTTCGAGAAGATGGATAACGCTACTGCTTGGCACTGGGCGAGTTGCGATGCTGATGTTGGCATTATTCCGAGGTTTGGTCAGCACAAGATCCACAAGGCGGATGGCACCATCGAAGAAGAATGCACCTACCCGCGTTCTGCTGATCCGAGGCGTTCAAAGGGGTGATCCCAGTCACCGCTAGTGACCTTGGAATTGAGCTCAGCGAAACGAGCAGTCACGGTTTGTACAAGTGGCTGCTCGCAAGCTTTCTCATCGGTACAAGGATTCGCTCAACTGTCGCGGTGGAGACCTATCGGAGCTTGGTTGAACGGCATGGCCTGGATACCCCCGCCAAGCTCGCCCGATGCTCTCACCAACAGCTGGTCGTATGGCTTGGCCAAGCTGGTTATGCCAGATATGACCAGTCCACTGCGAGACGACTGCATGCGTTGGGGAAGGGGCTGTCCAGTGATTTGGATGCTCAGCTCAGCAGCTTACGCCAGGGTCTCATTGACCTGCCCACATTCCAACGCTGGCTTTTAAGTTTTGGGAATTGGCATTAAAACTTTGGAGATTTTCATGCGAGAAGCTGCCGCACTGCTCGATAACGAGAGGCTTTAAGGACTCTTGGAAGGGCACGACTGAGACCGCCGCCCTAGGCTATCAGTGCGAGCCTAAGTGCATGCCAGCGTTGGAACTTTACGCAATCAACTGCCACCTCCAGGGCGAGCCCGGCCGATACTATCCTCAAGGTGAACAGACCCAACGCCAGAGCACTATGGCGTTTCCGCAGTGCGGAGGTGCGTTTCGAGCGGCGTATCATCATGATTGTGTGCGGATGGCCATAAGCCTTCATCGACCCGATGCCATTAGCATGGAACACTGGAAGATCTCAGGACGGGAGGTTACATGAAGCTCGAGGCCGAAGGACTATCGCTACGCGGACACACAGTGCTGGTCGTGGAAGACGATTTAACACTCAGAACGCTGCTCGTAGACATCCTGATTGAGCTCGGTGCTCATGCGTGTGGTTTTGGTAATGCGGAGGATGCCCTCATCCATCTTCTTGAAAACCACGGCAACTGTTCGTTGATAATCGCCGACCACGGTGTGCCTGGCACACTCAAGGGAGTGGAGTTCCTGCAGATGGTGGGGGAAAAGTGGCCCGACATTCCCACTATTCTGACTTCCGGTTTCCAGTTGGAGAGCTTAGGTGAAGGTCTATCCAGTGAATTCTTATTCAAACCATGGTCGGTCGAAGAGCTCACTGCGACAATCGCCAAGGCCTTGGTTCGCAAGCCCAGTATTACGCAGCAGGACGTTGATCAACATCCTGCATGAGGTAAGGCCTCACGCACTCTATGAAACGTTCTAGCGGCCAGGGTTTTTGGAGGAAGTGGGTGCCTTGAGGTAGTGCCTCACTCATTTCAGGATGATAGCCGCTGGATACGATGACGTCGGTGTCTGGCAGTTCCTTACGTGCGATCCAAGCCAGGTGCAATCCTGTCGAGGCTCCCGGGGTCTGGACATCGGTAATCACCAGTGACCATGGTTGCAGTCTCAGCATCGCAATGCCTTCATCGGCAGTCGCCAGCGCAGTCACGGCTGCGCCTAGATCTTCCAGCAGCATCGTGATCATTTCTCGGAGGGCGGGTTCATCCTCCACCAGAAGAACGGAGGGAGGCATATCGGGGAGTTTTGGCTCAATCATCAGGATACTCTTATCCAAGCGCACGTGAATAAAGCCATCCATCTTTGAACCGCCGCAATGGCATGGCGACGCGCGATATCATTCCGACATCGCTTTCGCCGGGAAAATTCACTCGCACTATCTGAAAGACATTTCACATCATTTTATAGCGGCTTCGCTGGGGGCTTGAGCGGGATCGGCGTCGGCCGTAGGTACTTCCTGATCACATTTCTCGCCCATCGCCCGGTACTCCTTTCGCAGCGCATGCAACTGCTTGTTGTCCAGTGCTTCGAGGTCAAGGACGGATCGCTCGGCAGACTTTGTCGCCCGGATCAGCTCGTCCAGCTTGAGATGGATGATGTCGTTGTCCCGGTTTTGAGTGTTCTGAATTAGGAAAACCATTAGGAATGTGATGATCGTGGTGGAAGTGTTGATAATGAGCTGCCACGTATCGTTGTAATGAAACCAAGGCCCGGAGGCTGCCCACATCGTGATTAGTACGATGGCGATGAGAAAAGTGCTTGGCCTGCCAGCGTGGTCTGACAGCCGTTGGCAGAATTGCGCGAATTTCATGATGCTCTCCCTCTGATACGTTGCGCTTACTCAGTTGACCGCCCGCGTGATCAGAAATCATTTTTTACATTTGGCGGATGCAGCGAAAGGTGGGCACGATCACTTTGAACAGCGGCGGCGCAAGCAGGGTCAACCGCTACGACTTTGCTTTGGAGGGTAGTCATGGAAGTCGAGCCGCTGTTGACAGAGCTCTTGATGGCGCGTGGCCCAGGTGGGCAGGAAGATGAGGTACGTTCGATTTGTCTGCGAGAGCTCACTGCATTCTGTGATGACTTGAAAGTCGACAGGGCGGGGAACGTCATAGGCCTGATCAAGGCTGCGCATGACAGTGATCCTGGCGAGGCAATCAGGGTTATGGCGCACCTGGATGAGATCGCCATGATCGTAAAAACGGTCGAGGCTGACGGGACGCTTAGGGTTGTCGCGCTTGGTGGAGCTCAGCCGATCTGCTTTGGCGCTTGCCCAGTCGACATGCTGGGCGACCGAACGACACTTCCGGGCGTTCTCTCTTACGGCTCGATGCACAACAGTGGCAGCACCCCCACAGGCCGGGACGTATTGGCTGGCGACGTTCACTGGAATGATGTTCATGTGGTTACTCGTCTAACCAAAGCCGCCTTGGAAGAAGCGGGTATTCGACCAGGGTCGCGCGTGGTGCTGAGTCAGCACTGGCGCAGGCCATTCATCGTCAACGACTGCATTGCCGCGCATTTCCTTGATGATCGAGCGCCTGTCACCGCCGTGATTCATTCCGCTGCCTTGCTCAGCAAGCGTCGGCATTTGCTCAAGCAGGATGTCTGGGTGGTGTTGACCACACTCGAGGAGGAGTCCAACGCTGGTGCAATGTATGCAGCCCGCACGCTACCGGGGGATACCACCATCGCGGTTGAAGTAGGGCCCGTACTGACTGAGTACGACACGCGGCTATGCGCAGGCCCGATTATCAATGCCGGCGATCAGAAGGGCTATTACAGCCGGACGGTGATCCATGGCTTGCTCGAGGCTTCCCGTCGTGCCGGTTACGAGCCCCAGGCAGCTTTACTGTTGGACTTCGCCTCGGATGCCAGTGCTGTAATGAGCGCAGGAGTCTGCGCGCGTGCGGGCTGCATTGCCATTCCAACTGAAAACACGCATGGGTTCGAGTTGATCCATTCGCAGGGGATTTCAGCCTGCGCCGCGACGCTCGTCGAGTATCTGATCGACCCTTAGACTACCTGTTTCAAGCTGGTCATGACCGCAGCTCGGCTGTTGTGTTCTTCCTCCAACCCCTGAGGTTCATAAGACACAGCACTACCTGAAGCACAATCAATGCCCACGCTTGTGCATGCCATCCCCAGACCGTCCATAAAATGTTGCTTGCGATAAAGCAACAGAAGCCCACTTTGCGCCGCCCAGGGCGATGCGATCCAATACACCAGGCTGCCAGCACTGTGACCGCCATCGCTGGCCATTCCAGCAGCTCAACCCAATTTTCCATCAAACCATTCCAGACCGTTTCCATAAACCTTGAGCCTCTTCAAACGGTCAATCCGCTTGTAGTAATCCGGATTCTCTCGGATTTGGAGTTCACTCTGGAGGACTGGGTTCCGCATACGATATGGCAGGTGAAGCGATCCATTAACGCTCAGAGTCGTAACCGCTGATTGCCAGGGCAGCGCGCATCGCAGCAAGAAAAGACCATGATTTTGGCGATGATGGAGCAGGGGCAGATTTTCGACACTAGCAAAGTGCGAAACTGGCTGACCACCCACCGGAGTCTGATGCCTACATCAATAATTGAGCCTCACCACGCCCTTCTCCTTAGTTAAATAGGGGGGCGCCGTAGCCTGCCCGAGGCTCCTAGAGAATGTCACTCCTCGGGAATAATCGAGATCTTGCCGTTGCGCTCGACAATGGCAAATTTGATCTGCTCCACTTTTTCGATTCCCTGGCTATCGCGCGCAGATTCAAGAATATCGTCTTCAGTGAGTCGCGCTCGGTGCATACGGTGGTGCAGAAAACGGCCATGCTCAACGACCAGCGTAGCGTGGCCGTCCAGCAGTCGCGCCAAAGGCTTGGAATTGAGTTTCGCGAGCGACAGTCCGACATCCAGGACGATCAGCGTCGCGATGACCAACATGGCATTGGTGAAGGAAAAATCATCGCCCAGCAAAGCCTGTTGGGTCGCTTCGCCGATGATTAACAGCAGCACAAAATCAAAGGTCGTCAAGTCAGCTAAGGAACGTCTGCCTGCAACGCGAAACAACAGCATGAGGGCGATGTACATGCCTGCTGCGCGAAGGATTGAATCCATTACTCGCTCCTAAGGGAATAGGAAGGTAGAGAAGTGGACTGCACTGGATGGGCCTGCGCGCACCGCGCATTCCAGTGTTCCAACATACTCGCTGCGTAAGGTCAGATAGAGCGTGGCAACGCCATTCTCGCTGGTTCCCAGTTGCAGCAAGATGGCCTTGCCCTGTGAGAGCGAGGCTTGGGGTTGAGGTTGTAAGGTTTCGATGCTGGCTTCGCGCAGTAGTGAACCATCGAGCTGCACCATGATGGGTTCTCGGGCGCTGCCGCGTACAGTGATGCGCAAGCTGTCAGTTGTGCCACTGCGGCTGAGGCGTTGATACTCAACATGCAGACGGCCATCAGCGCTCGTGACCTGAGCATTGCTGAGTGGGCCATTACCGAATACGCCGGCCAATCCAAGTAAGACAATGACGACCAACAGGTACCAACCCACGCGTTCGAAGCGCCAGACGCGCTGCTGCATGGTCATGTCTTCCTGGACAGGCTGCTGTCTCGACACCAGTTCATCATCCGCCATAGCCCTAATCCTCAGGCGCGCTCCCCACGAAGCCAGCGCTCGTGATAATGGATCAGGCGGGTCAGTCCGTAGACGGCCCCGTCATGCATGACTTGCGCTCGCTCTCCAAAAAAACGCTGGGTACGGGTAAATACGGCAATTGGTTCCCCGGCAAATGCCCACGCAAAGCACAGCGTGCCGGGTAGAACCCCAGATGCTGGGCTAGGCCCGGCTACACCGGTAGTTGCAATAACGACGTTGGCATCGCTGTCCTTCAAAGCCCCTAGAGCCATCTCCCAGGCGACTGGTTCGCTAGTGAGCCCGTATCGTTCGATGGTCTCCGCGCTTACACCTAGCAAACGCTTCTTGGCGGAGGGGGAATATACTACGTAGCCGCTTTCGAGCACCTCGCCTGTACCTGGGAATGCCGCTAGCAGAGCGACCATGCAGCCTGCTGTGCAGGACTCGGCAGTCGTAAGTACCAGATGGTGGTCTTTGAGGTATCCAAGCACGGCCAGTACGGGATCACTTGCCATTTTGATGTCGACTCGTTGTTCTTTTGTGGTGGACGTGTCAGCTATGTAAATGGTTCACCGGTTCAGCGTAGGTTCGCTTGGGTTCTTGACTTGAACTTCATTTCCCGCGTCAGCATCAATTTAGGTAGCACGGAGCTGGGCTCCGAAGTGTTATTTGAATGACAGAGGTAAGGGTAGGGTAGCCATGAAAAAGCACACCGACACCGGGCATAGGCCCCATGCCCCGTCAAAATCCCAGGGTGAAGAAGAACGCGACAACGATGCTCATCGACCGGACGGCTCATCAGGCACCGATCATGATTCGACCGCACAGAAAGCAGCGCGTAATGAAGGGGAGAAGAAGCACTGAGGCCAGCAACAGCTGGCCTCAGTGCTTTCATCAGAGGATGGGTTTGCCGCCGGTTATCCCGTAGCGTGAACCCGAGATGTAGCTGGCCTCATCAGAACCCAGCAAGACATAAATAGGCGCGACCTCCACCGGTTGCCCTGGTCGCCCCATTGGGTAGCTCGAACCGAAGTTCTTCACGGCTTCATCCGGCATGGTGGCAGGTATTAGCGGTGTCCAGATCGGGCCGGGGGCTACGCTGTTGACCCGTATGGCTTGCTTGCCGAGCAGCTGGGCGAGGCCGGCGGTGAAATTTGCAATCGCACCTTTGGTGGCGGCATACGCCAACAGGCTGGGTGATGGGTCGTCGGAGTTGACCGAGCTGGTGTTGATGATCGAACCGCCTTTTGGCATCGAAGGCAACGCGCGTTGGCAAATCCGGAAAATGGCGGTGATGTTGGTATCGAAGGTCTTCACCCATTCATCGTCGTCAATTTCGGCCAGGCTTTCATGGGCCATCTGGAACGCGGCGTTGTTCACCAGGATATCGATGCGACCGAACTGCGCCACGGTCTTGTCGACAACGTCGTAGCAGTGCTGTTTGTGTGCCAGGTCGCCAGGCAGCAGCAGGCACTGGCGTCCAGCGGCCTCGACCCAGCGCGCTGTTTCCTGAGCATCTTCGTGTTCATTCAAGTAGGCAATGGCAACATCGGCGCCCTCGCGGGCGTAGGCAATAGCCACCGCGCGCCCGATGCCGCTGTCGGCGCCGGTGATCAGGGCGATTTTGCCTTCGAGCCGATTGTTGCCGATGTAGGTCTGCTCACCGCAGTCTGGATACGGCTCCATCTTGCGTTGTGAGCCTGGCACGCTTTGCGGCTGAGAAGGAAACGGGGGAGTAGGGTAGTCGCTCATGGGGGGAAGCTCCTGCAGTTGGGAACGCTCATGACCGTTCGAAACGTACGAGAGGCTGGTGTTGAGGTGAATTCAGGAATAGTACGACGGACGGTCAGCTTGCCATCGCCGGTGACTCTCGAGGATTGAATCTAACAATCGCTATCAGTCTCACCGAGGCACGGGTAGGGCCAGGCTTGACCTGGAACAGTCCTCCGGTAGGACTCAACCTATGAGCTCAAAGTACCCCGTCATCATCGTTATATGAGTCTGGGATATTGCTGGTGAGCGACCCAGTCTAGATCCAGAACAATCAGCAAACCTCTGATCTGAACGTCCCAGAGCGCCCAATCATCTTTACCCATTCGTCTCGAGAACCTCATCCTAGGCCACTAAAGCTGCTCTTCTGAACCTTTGAGGCATTGACGACTCAACCGAGCATTGACGAGAGAGGGCTCGCGATGCGCACCTTTGAGAGAGACTTCTTCGCACCTCAATCGTTAAAGCTCAAATGTTTGGCCGCGTGGTTTCGGGTGCTAGAGGACAGGGCATGGCGTATGGAATCGCCGGACGACTATCACGAGGAATTGCTTCGACGGGCGGATGAAATGGATCGTCAAGGAATCGTTTCCTGGCAGGAGTGGCGTGATCTACGTCTCCAGGCTGATGCTGCTTACCTCAGAGCGGTAGCCGGGGACGATTTTCCCTCACGGTTTTTCGGGAGCTGAGGTAGGGGATACCGCTGCGCTGCGCCCTGAGGTAGGGGAGGGCTTCATCGACGCCGCGCCGGTATCCACGTAGGTCAGTTCAAATGACATGTCAGCCCTTACTGTGTTCGTCTGACGTAGGCCCAGTCCCGCGTTTAATCCCGCGCGGGCCCGCAATTCCCCAAACGGCTAGTCCAACCAGCGGTAGAGCCAGGATCAACAAGGCCCACATGGCTTTGGTCGCATCGGTCTTGTCGCTTCGAAACACGCTGACTATCGCCCACAGGTCGATCAACAAAAGAATCGTTGCTACCGCGATCCAGAAGTACGTACCAAGATCGTTCATAGGTTTGTCCTCCGATGGCTTACACGTAATCGCTCCCTAACGTTCCAGAGGCCGCCCCTGGAACGAGGATGACTTTCCGGCAGTTATCCTGTTTTTGATCGAACATTTTGTAGCCCATGGCAGCCTCTTCCAGGGCTAGGCGGTGAGTCACGATCAGTTCCGGTTGCAGGCGCCCGGCTTCTATGTGTTCGAGCAGTTCCGGTAGGTATTTCTGCACATGGGTCTGGCCCATCTTGAACGTCAACCCCTTGTCGAACGCATCGCCAAACATGAAGGCGTGAATGAAGCCGGCATACACCCCCGGCACACTGACTACGCCCCCGCGCCGCACGGCGGCAATGCTTTGGCGCAGGGCCTTGCCGCTGCTGCCTTCGAGCTTGAGTGCCGTCATGACGGTTTCTGCAGTGCTGCCCTTGGCCTCGAAGCCAACGGCGTCGATCACCGCGTCGACGCCCCGCATACCCGATGTTTGTCGAATGATGCTGTCGGCGGGATCATCATCCTGCTCAAAGTTGATTGGAATTACGCCGTAGGCGTCGCGGGCGTAGCCTAGGCGGTAGTCGTTGTCATCCACCATGAAGATGGTCTGCGCGCCGAGCATTCGCGCGCACGCCGCGCTGAGTAGACCCACTGGCCCCGCGCCGTAAATGGCGACTGAGGAACCTTGGCCTATCTCGGCGTTGATGACGGCCTGCCAGGCGGTCGGCAATATGTCGGAAAGAAAAAGCACCTTATCGTCAGCTAAGGCGGTGGGCACCTTGAAGGGGCCGACATTGGCTTTGGGTACCCGCACATAATCGGCCTGGCCGCCTGGAATACCACCATAGAGATGGCTGTAACCGAACAACGCAGCGCCTGGTGGGATGCCTTTTTTGTTGATGATCGATCCGCGCCCGGTGTTTGTGGTCTCGCAGGCAGCGAAGAGATCGTGTTGACAGAAGAAGCAGCTTCCGCAAGCGATAACGAAGGGAATCACCACCCGGTCGCCTATTTGTAGATTGGTGACGGCGCTGCCGGTGTCCTCGACGATCCCCATGAACTCATGACCGAAAATATCACCCGCTTCGGTTTCTGGAATTTTGCCTCGATAAAGGTGCAAATCAGATCCGCATATCGCCGTGGCGGTGACCCTCAGAATGATGTCGTCAGCTTCCTCGATGATGGGATCAGGGACGTTATCGACCCTGACGTCGTTTGCTCCGTGGTAGGTCAGTGCTCGCATCGTGCGTTCTCCTGCATAGAGTTCAGAGGTTATGCAGGGGAAGCCTTGGGCATTAAGAAAGTTCAGCCAAACTGAGTCAGTGGTTAACTTAAGCGCTAAATGTTGGGGTGAGGTTATTTTTGTTTACCTATAAAACTTGGCTTGAACCTTTTCAACCTTGCCATTCGTCCTGAAAACTCGTGGTGCGTTAGCACGTATCGAGTGCAGCTTGCTCCCACGAATAGAAAGGCGCGCATTTATTTGAGCGCTTGATCAGCCGCGAGGAGTAAAACATGTTTATTCACAATAAGCGCTTGCAATATACGGTGCGCGTTGCTCAGCCCAATCCAGGCCTTGCAAACTTGCTTTTAGAACAGTTCGGCGGCGCTCAGGGTGAGCTGGCCGCTGCCAGTCGATACTTCACCCAGGCCCTCGCCGAGGATGACCCAGGCCGCAAAGACCTGCTGATGGACATCGCCACTGAAGAGCTGAGCCACTTGGAGATTGTCGGCTCGATCATTGTGATGCTTAACAAAGGTGCCAAGGGCCGACTTGCTGAGGGGGTCGAAGAGGAGGGAGAGCTGTACCGAGCCATCAATGGCGCCGGTAACGATTCCCACATTACCAGCATCCTCTACGGCGCCGGCGCTCCGCTTACCAACTCGGCAGGGGTGCCATGGAGCGCGGCCTATGTGGACACCATTGGCGAACCGACGGCTGATTTCCGCTCCAATATCGCTGCCGAAGCGCGGGCGAAGATCGTGTACGAGCGCCTGATGAACGTGACGGACGACCCTGGCGTGAAAGAAGCGCTGGGTTTCTTGATGACACGAGAAATCGCACACCAGCTTTCTTTCGAAAAAGCGCTGCACGCCATCCAGCCTAACTTCCCTCAGGGCAAGCTTCCTGGCATGCCGGAGTTCACCAACAAGTATTTCAACATGTCGGGTGAGCCGAATGTGCGTGGCCCTTGGAATGAAGGCGAGGAGTGGGAGTACGTCGAGAATCCCTCGGCTGCCGTTGATGGCGGAGATGGCACCGCTTCGGTGGAACTGGCCGCTCCTGATCTCGCGATATTGGAAGCCATGAAGCTGCGGACGATGTCGGATCCAGCCAGCAATCCGGTCACCGGGGCGGATCTCGGCTCGGGCTTGGTCAACGGTAAAGATGACTGATTGAAGGAGGCCCCATGAGCACTTCGAGAAGAAGGGATAAGGCTCAGGCTGACATCGGCTTCGAGCATCTGATGAGCGCGGCGGTCGCAGAGTTTGAGGCCGACTCACGCCTGGCTTGCCGAGCGATGCGGGTAAAGATGGCGATAGGCATGTTTGGCGTAGGCTCGGTGCTGCCCAACGATCTGCCCCTGAAGCTTCCCACTGAGTCCTTACACGGGAGTCTGGTAAGCCACACCTTGCAGTGAAATCGATTTTCACACCAAAGGAGAATGACGATGGTTGCTCGCAAAACAGTAGAAGATCTGTTCATCCATGAGCTTTCGGACGTGTACAGCGCTGAGAAGCAGATCACCAAAGCATTACCGCGCCTGGCTCGGGCATCTACCAACCCGCTTTTGGCTGATGCGTTCACCTCACATCTGGCGGAAACCCAGGGGCAGATAGAGCGCATTGACCAGCTGGTGGAGTCGGCTGGATTGAAACTCAAGCGGATGAAGTGTGTAGCCATGGAGGGGCTGATTGAGGAAAGCAAAGAGCTGCTGGATGAAATCGAGAAGGGGGCAGTACTCGATGCGGCGCTGATAGGGGCATGCCAGAAGGTCGAGCACTACGAAATCGCCAGCTACGGCACCCTGATTGCGATGGCCAAGCACCTTGGCATGGAAGAGGCTGCCTCGCTATTGGCAGACACCCTCGCAGAAGAAAAAGCCGCTGACGAGAAGCTATCAGCGATTGCCGAAGAGGGCGGCAATCAAGCAGCAACACTCGAGAAGTGAATCTGTGGAGCCCGGCTTTCGCCGGGCTACTCGACAGGCACTGTGCTCGTGAATGTGGTGTCTGATTCTGGGCTTGAAGTCATGCGTTCCATGAGCCTGTCTAAGGGCTTGGGGCAGCGCTGAGTCATACGCCGGGCTCAGGTATAGCCAGAAAAGCAAGACTTCGCCATGAAGTTCAGATGGTCAATTAATTGGACAGCTGTGGGCCAGCAGGCGCCATGATATCGAACGACTTCTCAGATAAGAGAAGGAGAGTTGTACAAGAAAATTTATTTGTATCGGAAATCAGGCCAGTTGTCTGATACCCATATTTGTCCACGCCACAGTCATTGAAGCGCTGTCGTGTTTTGCTATGGTTAGGTTTCCGTATAAGACTAAAGTCGTAGGAGGACGGCATGCGTATTCGTGGTGATGTTTTTTGGGATTGGGCGGATCCAGTGCTTCATCATCGCACCCATGACGAGGAACTCGATGACGGTACGACTATCGATGTTCAGGTCAGACTATCGCGCACAGGTCAGACGCAAATGTTCATCGGCGTGTACGCAGGAAGTGGAATGGCGCTGCATGAGGAAGCTTTCGAATCCCGCCCCGGCGAGTCAATGACCCGAGCATTAGCCTGGGGGGTTGGTCGAGCAAGGCGTCTGGTGACAGATCAGCGCCCTAATGTGAAACAAGTGGCCTAGCTGCAGCCAGTATCCGTGGCCGTTGGCTCAAGCGTCAGCGGCCACAACCGTCTCCTCTCAAAAGCCAATCCCATTTACCAGCGTTAGGGTCAGCCATTTGCTCATCGTCCCGTAAAGTCTTTAACACCGTGTACTGAAAGTCAGCTCGCATCCGCAGATTTGCGCAGTCTGGGACAAGCCATTTGAGGCTTCCAAAGCCCTGAGCGACCTCAGTACCTGGCCACAAGCATTAAGATGAGCCGTTATTAGGATCGATGGGGATAGCATTCCCGACCTTGCTAAATAGTCTCTTGTTTCCATGCCTAGGGCGTCATCCCTTCGGATCTCATAAACGTTCGACAGAAATGTGGTTGATCGTAGAAACCGCACTCCAGCGCGATCTCGGCGAGCATCATCGTCGATGTCTCTAGCAGTTCTTTACTCTTCCTCAGCCGCTGCTCACGCAACCACTGCTGAGGAGAGACCTGTGTGGATACCTTGAACATTCGCGAGAAATGGCTTCGGCCCAACAGCGCCAGCCTCGGGATTCTGCGCTACCTGTGATTGATCAGGCCTTCTCGCTTCAGCAGCTTGATGTTGGTTTGCTTCACGATCACCGCTGCCAGTTCATGATCACTGAACCAGCGGCATTCCACGATTTCGTGACCCGCGCTCGGCAGCATCGTGGGTTCGATAGACATTTGATAAAGGTAGTGTTCTTCGTCATCGAAGATGTAATGGCCCAGAAACCGAGCGCCAGTGAAGGGCAGGCTTGTCTCCTCCTTCAGCTCTCGTTTTGCCGCGTCAACATGCCCTTCGCCAGGATCAATCTTGCCGCCTGGCAGTGACCATTCAGGAGCTTCCTTGCGGACAAAAAGAATCTTCCCTTTCTGCAAGCAGATCACTGTCGAATGCATCTCTCGTAGGTTGGTCATGTTCAGTCTAAGCTCGTGAGGAGAACATTTGTACTACTCGCGGTGATGAGAGTTATGAACAAGCCAGACCAGACCCTTGATGATCGCTTTGCTTTTTTCTCGCGCGAGGAACTGCTCGAGCAGCAGTGCCTGTTGCTTGAGAGCGAGTTGGCGGTGATGGGCGAGGAATTGATGGCCTCTCGCGAAAAGATCGCCACCTTGGTTTTGATGTGGACGGGCGTCAAAGCTGAGCTGCAGAAGGCGGAGACAGAATTGACACAAGCGAGGTATGAGCTTCAGGTCAGCAGCGTGGCTCATTGAGCATCTCGCACCCTGCTCCGGTGCAGGTAAAGCTCACGGTGTCC
The DNA here is from genome assembly GCF_030418155.1 of Pseudomonas sp. 2,4-D. Taxonomy (NCBI): domain Bacteria; kingdom Pseudomonadati; phylum Pseudomonadota; class Gammaproteobacteria; order Pseudomonadales; family Pseudomonadaceae; genus Pseudomonas; species Pseudomonas sp. 2,4-D. The sequence goes on along the minus strand of NZ_JAUHUI010000004.1, from coordinate 142,172 downwards.
AACCAAGGGATATGGGAGGGGCGACTGCATGCTGGTCAAGTCACCCCGGCAAATCAGCCATAGGTGAATGCGCCATTCCCAACTGACGATACGCGTTTGCTGACAAATGCCGCGCAGGAGGGAGTGGAGCGGGTGTACCGGGAGGGCTTCCGCTACAGCAAGGCAGAGGTTCTGCTGCTCGACCTCAGCCAACCGAACGACATCACCGGTGATCTGTTTGCGGCAGCTCAGCCGGTGGCGAGTGAAAAGCTGATGGGTGCTGGATGCGTTGAATGGCAGGTGGGGTAGGGGCACCATGCGGTTGGCGACTGTGCCAGTCGATCCCTCCTGGGGCATGCGGCGGGAGATGATGAGCCAGAGCTTCACCACCCGGGTTGACGAGCTCTGGACGGTTTACTGCAAATAAGGCGGTAGCACCTGAGCAAGGCCAGGGATTCCATTTCCCTGGCCCTAAGCAACCTTATCGGTTGTCTTCAGTTACGTACGGACGGAAACCGAGTGCAAAGAAGTTGTCAAGGAGGAACGCCTCCCGGAATTCGATTCCGGGTGTAAGGCGAAGAATTTCGTAGACATCTCGCTTATCCACATCAGGCATGCGCGCGCCGAAGATGATGGCGGAGACGGGTGCTGGAGCTTGATAAAGCTTCCCGCCAACATCCATGATTGCTCGCCACTCCTTCTCGTAGCTCCATTGCTTGGCTTTGGTGAACAGGCAGTCATCCAAAAAGGTCTGCGTGGCGCCGGCAGGCAGGTTTTTCACGGACAGTGACGGGTATACATCGGTGTACTTCACCGGTCTGGCCATGGTTTTCAGCGGGGAGGTTTCATCGATTTTGTACTCAATGCAGAAGCCCTTGTGGTTCGCGGCGTAGTGAGACCACATCAGGATTTCATCGGGTGCCTCGCTGAGGCAGAGCACGCCAATGTTCTGCATGAGCGCGCCGAGTCCGTCGCGAAGCCGCTCATAGGCAAGCTCATCCTCCTCGCTCGGCACCTTCAGTGAGTCCTCCACCACAGCATTTTGTGTGGCTTTCTCGACCGCGTGGGCTACGGACTCTGCCAGCTTGCTGCGGTCGAGGTTGATGGCGCAGTCAAACGGATCATTGAAGGAGGCCGGGGTGGAAAGCCAGACTTTTTTGTCGGCCAAGGACTGCAGCGAGTACTGCGTGACGCTTTGGTATTTGTACAGGTGGGAAGGTGTGGTCATGGTCTTGGTTCACTAGGCAGATGGTATGTCGCTTGATTGGCGGGTGGCTTTGCTGCGCAACATCAGACTTTAGCCCGGAAGCAAAGGCTGAAGCTATTTACCTCTGGACTTCTGAGGCCGCATCCCGATTGCTCACCGACTGGGAGCCGCCGCTCGGTCGGCAAGCTATGGCTTCATGATGGCGCGAATGTAGTACAGCAAGCTGCTCACGTCAGTGGCTTACTGATGAACTCCTCCAAAATCTCGTTGGTGACCTCAAAGTCGCGATTTTTCGTGCCCCAGCCGACGGTGCAGAATTTGCAGCCTTGCCGTGTTGGTGATTGGGTAGGTGGCCTAAGCGTAAAAATTAGACGAAGGGGGCAGAGGTGATTTGGACGCACCGTGCGGCATTCCAGGCGCCTGTTGGTGCGGATATGGCCAGCATCCATTTCCACGCGGTAGTCGTGAAATTTCTTATCCACTAAATGAATTGTTCTCAAGCGCGAATGAACTCATCTGGATGTTTTTCCATATGATGGTTCTGAGCGTGGTGGTAACCGTCGGCTCACGTTGAAGACTAACTCTAGAGTCAGATTTCGTGCGAGGTCGTTTCGCTTTAACTGGGGCGCTACGGTAACGATAATGCAACTTTCCCGTCGTTATTTTGACAGGATAAAAATGTCGACTTCCAGGCGCTAATTTGTCTTCGACACTATACGTCGCGGAAGAAGACTCAGACGATTCCCTTGATTGTAACAAATGATTTCATCCAAAATTTGTTAACCCCTTGAAACACGCGGGCTGTGCATCCGTACAGTCAAGAGATGGGATCCAACTGAAGGCTTGCGCGCTATCTATTCGTGCGGCAGTGGCTTGCAGGCGCTTTGATTTTTGAATATGTTGTATTCAGCTTGGGTGACACGTACTAGATGTAGTGTTTCCTTTGCGGCCTCGAAACGGATTTCTTGGGGTGGTGCTTTTGTGAGTTCGGGAAGCCGATGGCTTACCTACGCCACAGCGGCCAGCGAAGAAAGGGTGGGGTGATGTGCATTTGATGGTTCGTCCAGCACGCTGTCTTGGTCTTTCAGGAAGCCGATGCTGACTACTCTAAAGCCCCCTCGATTCTCCCGAAATCCGCTCTCAGCACATATTGCGTAAACATAAATCGCCAAAGCGATGAATCATCCGTGCTGCGCATTAATTTTGAGCGCGGTGGTGCATCAGCATAAACGTTTTTCAGTTAGTGGAAGATGACGCTCGGCTATTGTCTGGGTGTTGTTTTTCAAATAGTGCATGGAGGTTCGAGTGCCCGCTAAATTTACTTTCTTTCAAGTCGGCAACGGGGATATGACCCTGGTACGCTTGGCAGACTTCAACGTCACAACGATCTTGATCGATTGCCATATTCGGTCGAAAGCTGATGATCCAAATGATGACACCCCCGATGTGGCTCGGGCGCTGCGAGAGCGGCTATTGCGTGACAACAAGGATCGTCCTTATGTTGACGCCTTCATGCTGAGCCACCCCGACAAGGATCATTGCGGTGGACTGAGCAAGCATTTCTGGCTGGGCCACCCCGACCAGTACCCGGATGACAAAAAAGATCGCTGGGAAAAGCGGATCATCATCCGAGAGCTCTGGTCGTCCCCTCTGGTCTTCCGGCGGCGGTCGAAGAATCACACACTTTGCGAGGACGCGCTTGCGTTCAATAAAGAGGCTCGTCGGCGTGTTCAGCACTGGCGTGATTACGGCTGGGCTCTCAGCGGTAACCGCATCAAGATTATGGGTGAGGACGTCGACGGCAAGACTGATGACTTGCGCTCGATCCTGGTGAAGTCAGGCGAATGGTTCAGCGACATCGATGGGTCATCTTCGTCTGTATTCAGGGCCCAACTCCTGGCTCCTGCTCCTCATGAAGATGATGCTGCGCTTGAGGAAGAGCTGACCAAGAACGAGTCGAGCATTGTCATGAACATGCACATCTCGCCCTCTCAATTCAGCACCAAGCGTACCCGGTTCTTCGTAGGTGGTGATGCCGAGGTTCTCATCTGGGAGCGGATGTGGAAACGCTTTGAGGATGACCCAGAAACGCTCGCTTACGACTTGCTCCTCGCGCCACATCACTGCTCGTGGCACACCCTGTCCTGGGACAGTTGGTCGGGTAAAGGCGAAAACGCCAGGGTGTCCGAGGCTGCGCGCAATGCTCTGGGCCAGGCAAAGCAGGGAGCGACGATTGTCTCCAGCAGCAAGAAGATCGTTGACGACTTTAACGATCCACCTTGCATCCGCGCCAAGCGTGAATATAGGTCGATTCTGCGCCCAGTGGATGGGTGGTTCGCCTGTACGGAAGAGAGCGGCTCCAAAGGCGTGCTGGAATTGGAATCGGCCTCTGACGGTACGCTGATCAAAGCTGCGGTAGCGGTCGCCGCAGCCGCGACCTCGGCTGCAGCGGCTGCAGCCCCTCGCGCAGGCGCTCCTAGAAAATGACCAGTTTCTATGCGGTCGGTGACCCAATGGGCGATCAGCCCGAGCCTGTTCATGCCTGCACCCGAGCGTTGGTGAAGGCATGCAAGGGGGCCTCTGGCGTCGAGTTCCTGGAGCTTCGGCAGGAGGCTGAGGAAGGGGGAGTAACCGAGTACGTCGTCATCGAGGCGGGCGACGGCACGATTGCCAGGGCCAACCCTGGAGGAATCCACCGCGTAGAGACGCTAGCCATCGCCGTGAATCCACGGCTTCGTGTTCCGGTGACTGTGCATGCGCTTCGCAAGGATTTTCCTGCGCTGTCACATCTTCATGGCTCGGCGCCCGGTACGCCGAAGATCCTGTGCCTCTACGATGTGGAGTGGAGTGGCGTAGAGCGCATCTGGACGGCTGAACGGTTTATTGAGCGAATGTTCTGGTGGCTGCGTGAGTCATCGGAGCTACGTCTGCACCGTGAAGATCAACCGCTGGAGCAAATGTTCTACGCGAGCCCATTCCAGCTCATCCTGCCAGCGCTAACACCGGCGCAGCTAGCGAGTGACGATTGTAAACTGCACGTCGTGATGACAGACAAAAGCGACAAGATCACGTTGCGGGCGGTCATGGATTTCAGTGGAACGACCCAGCAAAGCAATTACCGTTTACTCAATGTCATGGTGCCGCCCGTTGAGCCAAAGTCGATGGCCATGTTCCCGCTCAACCTTGGTGAGTTGCATGATCAGTTAGTGGAGTGGGGCAGCGAGCTTTCTGCGCAACTTTCAAGTGCTGTGCGTGAAGCAGCTTCTGTGGGGCTAAGTCGGGCGGCTCAGAACGAAAACCAAGGCATCTTGATCCTGGCTTGGGTACCCAGGCTTCGCAATGGCGAAGCTGATCGGATGGATGTCAAAGGCTACATGCTGGAGATTAATCTCTTTGATCTGGCAGCTTCATTCGAGATGCTGGCACCGCCGAACGCGGACGGTGTTTGTTATCCCGCCGTGCAGTTGGGAGGTTACACAGGGGAGACCTGGAAGGGGCTTGGCCTCAGGCCTGTGGAGGTGCGATCTTCGCTGAACGCGGCGTTTGCCCGAGACCTCTCTGCTGTCGATCCCGATACTGCAACTTTCAAGGGTGTGCTGGCTGGTGTAGGTGCGTTAGGAGGGATGCTTGCCGACATCTGGGCTCGCTTGGCCTGGGGCACTTGGACGTATGTTGACCCGGATTTGCTCCTTCCCCACAACGTGGCCAGGCATGTCGCAAACGACAGGTTTGTCGGTTTACGCAAAGCGGATGTGCTTCGGAGGATGGTAGGGCAGATCTATCCGGGCGAGCCGATACCCGCTGCGATCTGCGACGGCATTCTCGCAGACGATCCTCGCATCAATGAGGCCATAGAGCACGCTGACCTTTTGATCGATGCCACCACGACGCTGGCTGTGCCTCGCGACTTGTCGCGACGTGATCATTCAACCCGCATGGCAAGTGTCTTCCTTACTCCATCAGGGATGTCGAATGTCATTCTGCTAGAGGACTCGGCACGGTTGCAGCGTTTGGACGCCCTTGAGGGCCAGTATTACCGCGCAATCTTGAACAACCCTTGGGGCGAAACCCATCTCGTTAACCACCTTGGCGATCGGTGGGTAGGTGGCGGATGCCGGGATATATCGTTCCGCATGTCGAATGAAAACATCCATGTCCACGCAGGACTGATTTCCCGGAAGCTGCGCAAGGTAGTAATCGGTGCCGAAGCCAAGATTCTGATATCGGCGTTGGATGATGAATCGGGCAGTGTGGGATCCCATGAGGCCATGGTGCACACCGTCAACCGCGCAACGGTTGGAGAGTGGTCGGTAACGTATGACAGTGGGCTTATCGACAAGATCAAGGCACAGCGGCATGCGGCTCTACCTAACGAAACTGGTGGATCCGTTCTCGGTATCACTGACTTGAAGACGAAGACCATCGTCCTAGTCGATACCCTGCCACCTCCACCCGACAGCGAGTCGAGCCCGACCCACTTCATCCGGGGCAAGGAAGGTCAGTTAGAGGCACTGCGGAAGGTGCACGATCTGACTGCTGGCACCGTTGATTATGTCGGGGACTGGCATTCCCATCCGAACGGTTGTTCCGTCAAGCAGAGCGCCGATGACGTTGTCCTGTTTGCCACGCTGGTGAGCCGGATGCAGACAGAAGGTTTACCGGCACTGATGCTGATCATTTCCGATGCTGATCTCGGCGTTTATGTGAGGTGAGCCTTGGGGTACCGGTTTTCAACTTTGGTTAGTTGTTGGCGAGCGGCGACATTGCGGGGCACGCCAAGATGATCGACGTGTGCTTGTTCGATTGATACCCAAATACCGTGCACTGCGTGAGGGGTGGTATGGATTTCAGCAAGGTTTTTGATGCGTATAAGTACAAGGCCAGGGTAAAACCAGCTTTGCTGTTGGTGCTGCCGGTAGTCATTTATGTCATGGCTTTCTTCGAAGCTGCGCGATCCTTGAACGGGGTGATCGCAACCTTCCTGGTATCGTTCGGCGTCGTCGCATTTGCCGCGAGCCAAATGTCGAGCAAAGGCAATAAGCTCCAGGAAAAACTTTTCAAGGCGTGGGGGGGTGCCCCAACCACCATCGTGCTGAGGCACTCTGACGACACGTTGGAGCGGCCCACGAAAAAACGCTACATGCATCGCCTGGCGGATCTCATAAAGGATTTCACCGTCGTCACGGAAGAGGAAGAAAAAAAAGACCCGAAGGCTGCAGATAATGTGTATCGGTCTGCGGCGAACTTCCTGCGTGAACAGACGAGAGATACGAAAAAGTACGCCATGATCTTTGACGAAAACGTGGAGTATGGATTCGCCCGGAATCTCACGGCTTGCAAGTCGACAGGCATCCTAGTGGCCCTAACCTGCGTCGCGCTCTGCTTGGTGACTCTGTATCACACGATAGGTTTGCCTCTGCAAGAATTGAGCTTAGATGCGTTAGCGAAGCATCCGGTCTTGCTCGCAGCCACAGGAGTCGAACTGGTCATATTGCTTTCCTGGATCTTCTTGGTGAACCACGATTGGGTTCGGGTTAGAGGTTTTGCCTACGCGCAGCGCTTGTTTGCTAGCTGCGAACAGGTCAGCTAATGCATGCTGACCTGCGGTGTCCGCAGTTGGAAGAGGGCGACTCTCGTCGCCGGAAGCTGGAGTCGTGGATTAACTGGTGTGGCGAGCCGAGGTGGCTAGCGCTTCTGCTCGATCTTTTACAACGATCACCATTGAATGTTGCACCGTCACCTGTACTCGGTTCTGCCTGAGCACAAAAGTCTTCTGCATAAAGTGAAGTGGAAACCCTATGCAATCTGATGACCAGCTCAAAACCGTGGACGTGCTCGATCCTGCCCAGCTCAAGCGCATCGAGTCTCTGCACAGAGGTTTCCTGTATCAGCACCTGTATGGTGTGGGCTGCTTGTTTATGGCGCAGGCTTCGGGTGTCAAAGAGGTGCTTGTCGAGCTGGATGAAGATATCGAGCTTTGCACTGATGCCGGGAGAGTCTATATCCAGGTCAAAACCCGTTCTCAGCCGCTGATGCCTGGCGACGTTGCAGGCGCATTGGAGCGCTTTGAGCAGGTTCGACAGGCGCATGAGCTTGAGGGCCGTGCTGGTAATCCAGAGTTCGTGATCGTTGCGAACCAGCCACTAGGAAAAACGCTTCAAACTGCGGTGGACGAGAATAAGACGCCTGCGGATCTGATCTACCTTTACCCCGACTCGACAGCCCCGCGCCCTGATTACCTTCCTCCTGCGTGGGCAACGCTGGAGGAGGCGGCCGTGTGGTGCGCAGATCAGGCTGAAAAACTGCAATTCTCGCTTCTTTCGCCTTCAACGCTGACTTGGAAAATGGCGTCATTGGTGATGCTGGCGTCCGCTGGCGGTGACGGAAACGCCAGGCACGTATTCCGCACTCCGGAATTGCCAAGCTTGTTCGAGCAGTTAATCGTTCAGCTCCAGGATTTTCCTACGCTGCCTACATCCTACAGGCCTCAGCAGAGCGAACCTGCCCTTGCATCAGCCGAGCGGGTGCGAATCATTTGCGGTTTGTCGGGCGCCGGGAAAACGACTTGGGCTGCCCATGCGGCTCTGCATAGCCCCGAACCATGTGCCTACTACGACGTTGGTGATCTTCCAGGGCCCGCACTCGCGAGCTCAATCGTGCGCGAGCTTGCCTCCAAGTTTTCCCATAAAGACCCTGAGGGCATTCGGCAAATTCTGTTGCCTGGTGCCAGTGGTTACGAGGCGATTCGGGCATTCGACCGTTTTCTGGAGCAGGCTAAGGCATCCTTGGTGGTTGTGATCGACAACGCACATCGTGTTCCAGTAGTTCACCTGCGCGATTTGCTGAATGCCACCCGGCATATCCGTTTCACGCTTCTGTGCCAGCCTCATGAGAACGTCCGGGAGCTTGAGGCGATCATGAAGTTGCGGCGTGAGACGCTTCTCGGTTGGGATCTGGATACCGTGGCGAGGGTCGCCAGCGACGCCGGCGCATTCGGCAGTGCTCAGGCATTTGAGCAGCTCCGGACATACTCGGGTGGCTTGCCACTGTACGTTGACAGCGCCGTTACGGTTGCCCTCTCGGGGTACGGCGGAGATATCGAAGCACTCTGCATTGACCTCAGGCAGCAATCAAACCTAGTGGAAACGGCCCAAGAGGTCATACTGGCTCGCGTTTACGATGGTTTCGAGCAGGTTACCCAGAACGCGCTTGCGGTCGTCAGCCTTGCTGATATCGGGCTCACCCATGAGGAAATCGTCCAGCTGCTATCGGCGACGCTCAAGTTATCCCAAGGCGGCGCAGTTGCGGCCATCAAAAAAATTCAGGCCACAGGTACAGTTGAGGTTTTCGGCGCCAAAACACTCAAAGTCCATGATGCTGTCCGTACTTTAGGGCTGCGTCACCTAGAGCTCATGGGCGAGCCGGTGATCACTGAGGCGTTGGTTACGCTGAAAGAACTACTTATTCGGAGCCTGGAGCAGCACCGTGATGTTTCGCGGTTTTCTCTGCTCACGCGTGTATTCATCAGACTCAACGATGTCATGACCCTGATTGGCCTCGCAGGCGAGGAAATGTTCTACGAAATGGGTATATCTGTCGATATCACCTCTAGCTTGAAGCGGGCACTTGACGCAGATGAACTCGACCCACACCAAGCATTCTGGGCGCTTGATGCCCTGGTATTTTCCTACATGCGAGAGGGGCGCTTTGACGAAGCGGCTGATCCTCTCTCGATGATGCAGCGGCTTCTAGATACTCACGGATTCGAGACACGCGAGCAAGTCGCGTGGGCGATGCGAAAAGTGCTTTTGGCTTCCGACCAGGGCCGTAAGGAAGAGGTTGAACAGGCAGTAGCGTATGCTGCGCCAAAAATCTCCGATCCTGATTACCGTCGCGTCTTCGATTACAACCATGCAGTCGCACTGTGGAAACTGAAACGCCACAAGGCTGCGGAGGCGATGTGCCAGAAAGTTGTCCGTGAATATTTTGAAATCCTGGGGCTAACGCCTCAAACCGTGATGGGCAAAAATTCGGATGTGCTGTGGAAAATCATCAAGCGACCACCTGATGTCCATGAGCACATCAAACACCTTGCTGACGCCCTGGAAGTTTACGCAAAAGCTCGCGAAGGTCAGGGGCTGGAAGCGCGTCTGCAACGTATCCACGCCATGAAATTTTATGGAATGGTTGAGGGGTACGAGTCGATAGTGCGGGTCGGGCAAGATTTGGCGGATGAGTTTGTCGGGGCCAAAGACTATGAGGGCGCAAAGGAGGTCTTGGAGCAGCATGTCCTACCCATCGTCACTCAGGTAGGTCTTATTCGCAGGCTGGTTCAGGTCAGAAGTCAGTATGCGGTGATACTGGCTTGGTGTGGTGATCACCACGGTGCGATCTCCGAAATTAGGCGGCTAGACCCCTACGTGGAAGGACTGGAGGATTGGCAGAAGCGGGAGTTGAATGGCCAAACTGCGCTGATTGGTGGCATCACCCGCGAAAGCAGACGTGTGGCGTTCCGTTCTCATGTGGGAACAGTAGGTCGTAACGAACCTTGCCCGTGTGGCTCAGGGCGGAAGTTCAAAAAGTGCCACGGGGCATAAGTCGCTAAAAAACGCATGTCATACTCTTTTCAATGATACCTCAAGGCTGCTCAATCCAGCGGCCTGGAGGAAGCGATCTACACAATGGTAATGGTTTCCCCAACGAAGCTGATGATTAAAGAGGCTTCCTTGCGTGATGTTACCGTCTAGCTCAAACGCTGTGACTAGGGCAGCAATGTTCGGAACGTCTCCGATATCGTAGGAAGCGGAGTATCGAAGTGATTGCTGACCGGTGGGGATAGAGCTTGAGCGTGTGCCTGATAAACCTCGCCTGACGATGCCTAGCATGACGGTCAGGCGTGAGCGTAACAGACGGCCTGTTTAGTAATTGCTGGAAAGAGAAAGCCTAGGGGGAGGCAGGGGGCTTATAACACGGTGGTATGACTAAAAAAAATTGCCAAAACGAGTGTGAAAAATTCAGTGGAAGCATTCCCCAATCAACGTCAGGAGGTACAGCGCAGGGCCTTAGATTGGCATTAACACTGGTTCGAGTCACCTCATGAAACCTCGCAGTCGGATGTTAAGTGAGCCGGACTACCAGTTTCCCTTTAGTATTAATGCTCATCCAGTGCCTCCGCAATCATGATGGCGACGAAGACGGCCAAAGGGATGATCACACTACTCGCCTTGCTGATTTAGAAGCAAGTATTGGTAAATCTCCGTATAGAGTTGAACAAGACTGCCAATGCGTACTCAAAATGTAAGTAGGGCAAGCTAAAAATGGTGTACAGTATCCTACTAATTTCATCTGGTTTTGAGGAAACATCTATGTCCCGTCTCGCAGAATTCCGTAAGCTTGAGCAAACATTGGCCGCACAGCTGGCCGAACTGGAGGCTATGAAGGGCTCCTCCGAGCTGCAGGCGGAGATAGAGTTTGAGACCAAACTGCGTGATCTGCTGAACAAATACGGTTTCAGCCTGCGCGACATCATCAACATTCTGGATCCTCAAGCTAACCGTCGTGCCGCCGCGCCAGCAGTAGCTGAAAAGTTCCCGCGTCGTGCTCGCCAGGTGAAGCAGTACAAGAACCCGCACAACGGCGAGATCATCGAAACCAAAGGCGGCAATCACAAGCTGCTGAAGGAGTGGAAAGCCGAGTACGGCGCTGATGAAGTAGAGTCCTGGCTGGCCTGAGAAGATTACTCTGAACACGTGCAAAAACCGCCATCCGGCGGTTTTTGCTTTTCAGCTTGGCAAGCCGACGACGCTAATAGGTGACTCAGAATGCAGGACGACTACAAAGCGCATTTGCGAGAAGCCACGAAGGGATTTCACTACTGCGATTTGGTAATGACATCTGAAGAGGCAGCAGACTTGAAGGCGCTCGTGCAAGAATTGGAAGCGGCACGTCAGCATCCATCTCTGGCGGGCGTGTTCAGGAGCGTTTTAGAGGATACGTGGTGTGGTGATGAGCCAACAACATGACCTGTCTCTACGGATAGCATCCGAAATTGACCGCTCGAGATGTCTAGAGTCATAAAATGCCTTCAGCGACCCATGAGGGCAGGCCAGGCTCAATCCAATCAGCCCCGCTTGAAGACGTCATCACCATCCCAAGCTCTTTCAGTCGTGCTAAATCTGCGACAGCCTCTGCTGGTGGAAGCCCTGAGCTTATTCCAGCATCGTTAATGAGCTTGCTGCTTCTGAAGAAGCGGAGAACTCGATCGCGAAGGTTTTTGCGGTTGAACGCATCAAGGATGTGGTCGACCTCTGCGATACAAGTCATGAGCTTGAATTCCAACAGCTCGGTTTCACCTACCTGCAGCTGGTTCCAGCGGCTGATTGCTCTGGGCAGACGCCACAAACGGGAATGAAGGTCAAGCTGTTCGCTGTGCTTGATGTACATCAACGCAGCGCGGTGCCCCGCTGGCTCGCTGTTGAGCAACTGATCGTGATGGCCCAATACCGCGACGATGCGAGGCGAGGATCGATAGCTGGATCAAGACAATCCTTCTTTTGGTCAGATCCACTCTGTTCCGTGACACCCCATATCTGGGTCAGCGGCGCGTCTGCCGCCTCAATGAGCTTCGCTAGACAGCTGGCGGTTTGGGGCGCAATAAGGCCATTCAACTCCGCTGCCTTCTTTGCCAGCTCCTCGACACTGGCCAAGATGGACGGCGGGATGAACAGTGAGGGAGGTGCTCCCCGTTAGTTGCCGCCCGCACTTGGAGATGGATGCTGGCTCATCGATCCAACTCCCTGGGGGCATTCCACGTGAATGAGCCTGGCGACTGACTTCGCTCAGTGGACTGTGCGACGACCAGCTCAACGAACTGCACGAGCTTTCGGATGGTTCCGGTACCTGATCGATCAAGATGAAAGCCTTTGATGCCAACAGTACGAGGGCCATCTCGGTCGCAGCGTGGTGAGTCTCCGATCATTGCTACCTGGGCCACGTCTCCGAACAGGTGGCCAGGCACAACCCCAAGATCATGGCACACGGCGCGGTAGATCGCTGGGTCGGGCTTGGTGACCCCGAGCTCGTAGCTGAACGAATAGGCGTTAAGATCTGGCAGTAGCTTCTTCACTGCAGCCCCATAGGGTGCAGCGAGGTTGCTGCAGACGGCGGTAGCTATGCCGTGCTCATGGAGGATGGCGATCGCATCGCGGGCATCATGGAACACTTCGATTGATTCGATCTCGCGTTGAAGGTCAGACTCGATTTCAGACATGCGTGACGGTGTAACCTGGATGCCGAGGATGTCAGCAGCTTCTCGAACCCCGGTATCAATAGTCATCAGTTTATGGAGGTCGCCTGGGCTAGGGCGCCGACCATTCTTCGCGCCTTCTCGGAGCAGCCGGCGATACGGGTGTATAGGTGTCCCGATCCGCAGGGTTGTGCCGAAGGCGTCAAAGATCACTGCTGTGCTTGCCATCCGTATCTCCGTGGTCGACCAGGCGGGAGCGAGAGTACACTAAGCCCTCAGATGGAGGATGCCAAATCATTGAGGCTCAAGAAGTGAAGAGAACTGTGTTGGGTATGGCCGAAGCGGGCGAGCCGTTGCTCAGGCAGGCTCTTGAGGCAATTCGAGCTCATAACGCCGCCCAGGCTGATGGACTTCCAGCAGAGGAAATCGAACGCCTTCGACTCAAGGCGGATCATCTCTACCAGACAGTGATCGACTACCAGCTGCACAGCGCAGGCATCCTGGGTGAGTCAGTTCATTGATGGAGGCGCAACTGTGACGATTCGACAGCTCCGTAATGACGACGAGTACGAGCAGCCCTCAGAGAGGTCTCGCCACTGTTCGACAATGAGCCAGAACCTGGTACCGAAGAGGCCGAGGTTTTCGAGGCGGTGGTCTTATTGATCGAAGCATATAAGACTGAGCATTATCCTGTTGAAATCAGCACTGAGCTGCCTACCCGCAGGGAGTAGAGATGATGCAGAAGGATCTCAGCAAGGTATTGCTTCCAGACCATCCGATGTACACCGACGCGGTGGATGCTTTGAAACGGTACCACCAGGCTCAAGCCAACGGTGTGACGGGGACTGAGCTTGAGCGCCTACGTCTCATGGCGGAGCATCAGTTTCAAGCAGTCACCGACTACCAATCGCACGCGCTCGGTGGGCCAGCAAAGCCCAGTCACTAGAGCTCCTGCTACACGCCGTACCGCTTATTCCCTCCAGAGGTGATGCAGTAGCGACCGCCTCTGGGGCCTATGCAAATTCGACCAGAAGAGCAGGGGCACGATGAGCCATACTCGGGCGTATTGATGCGCGCTGGCTGGGGAGCCGGGCGGTCTCTTTTCGGCTGCGGGGTAGCGAAGCAGTTGGAGCCGCTGCAGAGATTTCTGTATGAGATCCATCGCTGCGGTTGGCCGTCGAGGCTAATGCGTGCCCACTCTTGTTTCTGCTCATAGACCTGCACCTTTTCCCCGCGCTTGAGGCTGGAGATAACTTTCCCTCCCGGTTGAGTACGCAGGTTCAGCTTATCCGCGTTCACGAAATGCACAGGCGCCGAGGCTTGTGTAGGTTGTGGTGCTGGTGATGAGGTTGATGCCAATGTGCTCACCGGCGCCTGGGTGACTGGAGGCTGAGTTTTGGACGAATCCTTCTTGCCGACAGCCCAGCCCACCACGAAGAGAACCAGCAGCATCAGAAACCATGATTGACCATTCTTGCGCATATCCATTGCACCCTTGAAGTAAACTCTGTCCTTTTCAAGCAGTAGCCGGCTGCGTCGCCGAAGCATCGATAGCCCAGGTCGGTAATGTAGGCGTGGCGAGCAATTTTCCATCTACCATCGCTTAAGATATTCAGCTTAGCCGAGAGCTGCGGGTGGGAAGGGCAGCCGTCTTTGCGGACTCAAGCCATCTTCGAGAGGTTGCTGAATGAGATGCAGCAAGCGGAGCGCGCCGGCGTGACGGATAGAAGCCCGAAGGGTCGAGACGTCGTCGACGACGGCTTGATTCACGACAGCCGGGCCTGGCAGGGCACGCTCTCATCGCTCTACAGGGCTTTCAACATCCGCGCCAGGGTCTGATGCTCCCACGTCGATAGCAGAGCGATCGGATCTGTCCGATCACCTGGGTCGAACTCCCAGCAGTTACCCTCCGGGCTCACGCATCGCTCGCAGTAGTCCATCTCATCGCAGTCGTTGTAGATCGTGATCCACCATCCCTCTACATCGATTTGGAAATGGCAGGTGTACAACTGCGCCCAGGACTGGCTGCCTACCTTAGTCATTATCCGGCGTCCGAGCACGACCTCTCGCAGCACCTGGCAAACCTCCCGAGCAGTCAGTGCGCCTGATGATGTGTCTTGGCGGTCATATTGAGTCATAAGCAGCTCAAGGCTCTCGGTTATCCAGTCGAAGATAATACCCTGCGCCAAAGGTGGTACAGGAAGCACACCGGCTTGGAGCAGGCGTTGGCCGGGCGAAGTGACGAATAAAAAGCTGGAGTACAAATGTACTCCGCTGGGCTGACGTAGACTGACGCACCAATCTTGCTCATCGAGTAGGCTGGTATGTAACGCTTCCTCGATTGACGATTCACGCGATCTTGCGATCCGTTTAACCCTCCTGTGCAGCGGTTGAAGCGTCTTTGGTGTCCATGGTGTATCAGCTGACGAGATTTGCGCTATGCATCCTACAACACCCGATGGTCGCTACTTCGTAGTCAAAGGTCAGCTCTGGCGCTGCAGCAATCCCTCGCTTTCTGATGAGGAGCGTCAGCACCTTCTGTACGACCTGATGGAAGCACGGCGAGCAGTGAAGGAAGCCAAAGCCCTGGATGACGAAGACAAGCTGCATGCTGCTCGAGCAGCAGTGGAGCGGGCCAAAAGAGCACTAGGGGAGAGGGGCCTGGTGTGGTGGGATGACGGCAGTCCGGACTACAACCGTCACAAGGCAATCAACACGCCCTACGCTGAGTGGTACCGCTCACTGCCCGAGACATAGCTATCATGTGCGTGGAGCTGATTTACGGCGTCGCGGCACTAAGGTGGTGCCTGCCGATGCGCCATCTTCCTTTTTGCACCGAGTTCAAGATGCCCTTCAGCGGGGACGATTAAGTCTGCCCTAGCCGTGGACGCAGTTCTTAGTGGCGACTTGACCCCAACTTATAAGATCGAGTAGGAAGCGAGCGTAGCATCTTGGTTGGTGGCCTACTATGGGGAAGGCGGATCAGTATCTCTTACCCTTATCAGGAGCATTCCCAAGATGGAAATCTTCGACGACCCATCGGAAAAAGCGGCGGCATTGCTACACCGTCTGGGTGTCCATGAATTGTCTTCGGGAATCTGGGCGTTCACGGACGTGGACGTCGCGAGCCACGGCCATGTGCATCACTCTCAGCAACCGGTTGCTCTTGCTGCGTACGCCGCCATCAACCCGACGTTTGCAGCTGGTCGCTTTCCCGGATACACGCTGATCGACCTGGTTGAAAAAGTACGTTGCATGGACGGCACAGAAAATGCCGCCTTGGCGAAAGTTTGCCAAGTACATCCACCGATAGACTGGTCAACCAAGGAACGAGGGGAAAGGTTCGGAGAGGTCGCTTGGCACATCGTTAAGAAATACGAGCTGGGTGCCTGCTTCACTCAAAGTAGGCCGTGGGGGATCCAAGAAGGTAGTCATTACTGCATGCGTCCATGCGGCTTCGATCATGATCGGTCAGAGCCCGACCCTGAGGGCTTAAAAGCGATGCGCCGTGCGTACAGAGAAATGACCGATTTACAGCGTGTGATGGTACTGACGCTGCTTCACTTGTATTCCCCAGGAAAGGACGACTTCTACCTGATAGGTGGCTGTCCAACCAAGATTTCTGCAGCTGAAGCACTTGGAGTTTTGCGAGCAAATGGAACTGCGATAAAGGAGTGGGGGCTGCTCGTAACTCATTACGCAGGCTGGTGATGCTGCCCGCGCGCCTGATTGGCGCGCTCGTCTGGCATTCCGAAGTGCTAAGGTGGCGCCTGCCGAAACACCATCCTCCTTTCTGCACCAAGTTCAAGGTGCCCGTCAGCTGAGAGATTGCATCTGTCCTAGCCATGGACGCAGTTCTTAGTGACGACTTCCCCGGCAGCGAACCGGAAAGTGCTGTTCAGAGAAATTATCGCTGGGGGATAATTATTGCTGAGTCATAATTTCAACTAATTCTCCAGCCTCCGAATCGGCCCTCCTGCTTTTGGGCTTGTGATCCGATCAGAAAGGGGCTCAAGCGATATAACGTGGTGGCGTCATAGCCGGCGTTTAGCCGAATTCTCGAATGGCCTGCTGCACCTGCATCCTTCCGTCTCAGCATTGCATCGATTATTCGGGCAGCAGCCCGCCTAAGGCTTAACGCTCTCGGCTACTAGCTCCGCTATACCTTGCCGCACGGCATCAATGTTGTCGTCGAGGGTCGCCAGGGCTCCGTTCACATTGCCGACCACTGCGCTCGCTCCTCGATTACCAACCCATTTGGCTAGCTCTTCGACGGCGACACGCAGGCATTCTAGTCATGGCTGAGGCGCTCAAGGACTTCAGCAGCTGTCCGTAGCTCTTTCATGATTAGCGTGTCCTGGTGAGGTGGCAGTAGACCTTGTACACGGCCTCGGTTAGTAAAGCTGGTATCTGATCCTAACGTAGACTTCGCAACAAGCGGAGCGCGTAACCTTTATGGCTGCGGCCTCGCTGAACGCAGCCTGCATGGCCGGGTAGTGGAGATTGCTGGCCATCGTATAGCAGGGCTGGGAGGCACCTTCGAGTCGCAAGTCTGGCTACCAGGCAGCCCTGATACCGGCATCCAGAACTACGGGGACTTCCTCGAGCGCTTGGCGCTCAGACCTCAGCACGAAGACATCGTAGCTACGAAGCAGCAGAAGGAAGCGCAACGGTATTCCGTTGGCGTCGCGGAGCATGTGGATTTTTGTTATGGGGCCGCCGCGACTGCGGCTTAGAGCGTCGACAGGCTCGTCAGGCCCCTTTTCCCGGCTTACGTACTGCCGTTGAGTCGATCATCCAGGTTTGCAGGTCGATCAAATCTTGCTCATTCAATCTCAGGTGCAAGTCTTTTAGCAGCTGATTCAATATCCTCTGGTTTCGCCAGCCCCGAAATCATTGATACACCGTCGGCCACGGGCCAAATCGATCCGGCATATCTCGCCAAGCAGCACCAGAGTAGAGCACCCAGACCACGCCATCGAGCATTAGCGGGTCGCTCAGACGCGGTCGCCACTGGCCATGGGTTTCCATGAGATCGGAGATCACATCTCAGGCCTCGTCCGAGAGTAGGTATTGCATTGCTATCACAGAATTCTTTTCCGTAGATGGCAGAGAACCCTACAGAAATTCAGCTTCCGAAGGCCTCGATTCAGCTTCTCGGGAATTCATACGGAACCTAGGGGGGGGGAGATCGGCTATCTATGCCAAGGGACTGAAAACTACGCCTAACTGCAATGCGTGCGCAGTCAGAAAACATCACCTCAGGGTTGACCTCACCATCTCGAAAAGCGTCATCTGCTAGGACGCGCTTTACCCATAAAAACCAAAAATCATCTTAGGAGCGTACGAACCCTATACCGTCCGTCGGACGGGGAGTCCGAAAAGGGACAGTGCGGTCAATAGATAACTTGTTGATTTATATGAAATTTAGTCAGAAAGTTAAATAAACGATATATATATATTGACACTTTCTTGCGGAAAAATCAATAAGATTTCGCCGTGTGGCTTTTCGAGCTGGATCGATTGAACTAGTATGGGGCTTAATTAGAATTCGTTTAACTATTGAGCAAGAAAATTTCGAAGCCCAGTATGCATCGCTGAATTTATTTGCCTCTTAAAATAAGATAGGTGATATTTATGCGATATGGCCAAGCCGTTGGTGAAATTAAGATTAATATGATATCTGAACTTCCGGCCATTCAACCAATCGCACTGGGCGGCTGTCCATGCTCAACTAGTTTAGAGGATGATAATGAAGAAATAGATGAGGCACGTTTCTACCCTTCGCCGGGTCTATTGAGTGATGAGTTTCGCTATGTTCCGATTGAGGACGCAGAAGCTGCAGCGGTTTATCACTATCCTGCCTTAGTTCATAAAGCGGACGGCTCGCCGTGGATGCTAGGCAATCTTTACCTTACGGATCTAGCTTTTGATTACCCCCCAGTATCTCGCTCAACTTTGAAAAAGGTTGCATTGAGTTTGGTCGATTTTATCAATGTTATGGTGGATCTTGAAATTGACATTTTTTCTTTCCCTTTGAGGAAGTCAGCGCGCCCCACTTATGCATACAGTTCTTATTTGAGTGAGAGGGTAGCTCTGAATCCAAATGCGTTTGAGACTTCAAATCAACATGTATCAAGGATTGAGGACTTCTACCGTTTTCTAGAGTTGAAGCAAGGTTTGAAACCGGAAAATCCGATGTGGAAAGAAGTAAAGAAAACTTTTCGATATGTTGATCAGCATGGATTTGGCAGGTTGAAAGAGATAATTGTAACCGATTTGCGCTTGAAGTCTAGAAGCCGTTTAAAAAAAGGCGGGGCTAATCGAAAGTTAAGGGCTTACGATGAAGATGAGCAGGTTGCAATCATTGATTCTCTTCTTGAAATCGGCAATACAGAAATGACTTTAGCTTTTCTAATGGCATTAATGGCCGGCCCTCGAATGCAAAGTGTGTTTACTATGCCAAGATCAGTATTGTCAGGTAGCCCAGGAGCAGACTATCTGTCATTACCTATCGGGTTGGGGGCTTTAATCGATAGTAAATATGATGTTCAAAATAACTTATTTGTTCCCTTGTTTTTGGTTGGCATGGCGAAGGTGTATTTGAGATCTGAGCGATACAAGGCGCGTGATGAAAAGTCCTATTTGGCAGGACGGAAAGATAACTATATTTTCCTCACGAAGTCAGGGCGGCCGTATTATTCGCAAAAAAATGATCCTAATCGCGGTAAGTATAAAAACCCACAGGAGGGCGGTGCTATTTACGCCTTCATACGCAATCAACTTGAACCGTCCCTTAAGCGTAAAGGGCTTCAGATTGATGTGAATTTCCATAATCTCAGAGCTACATTTGCGAACAACTTGGTGAAGGGGCTTCTAGATCTGTATGAGAAGAACAAACTTACAATGACTCAAGTTGTGCTTACCGTGAATGAGCGACTGGGTCACAGGAGTATTGAGACTACGGAACAATATATCGAAGATATCAAGCGTGAAAAAGTTCAAGCGCTAAGTCAAAGCAAGTGGGAGGAGTTTCTCGAAGTGCGAATAAAACGCGCGTTTGGCGAGGTGAAGGCGAATGACACCCCTAATAATGAAACCGATAGTCCTGTCTGAAATTTCTGCCAGAGATTGCTTTGGGCTGATTGCAGAGCTTCAACCTAGTGAAATTGCTTTAATAGTTCCATGTGCTGGTGGTTATCTTAATTTCGCAGCTCTAGCGTTCAAAGTGCGGGCGCACAACGGTCTTAGATCTAAGAGTGAGGTTCTAATTTCTAGTTTTGACGCCGGGCAGGCATGTTTTGTAAAAGAGTGGGCATTGGCGATGGCTGAAAGGTATTACCAAGGGGTAGCAGCATCTAGTTTGAAAAAAGAGTTCTTTAATGGGCGCTGTCTGATTGAATGGTCTGAAAAAAATGGTCATCCTCAGCTGTTCAATAATTGTGAAGAGTTTCATCGTGCCTTAATTGGCTACTCGAAATACCTAAAATCGAGTGTGGGGGAGGGAAGGCACAATAATACAGCCAATTATGCCTTGAATATTGCAATGGGGCTTAGTGTGATTGCTTTTCCTGATGTGGAGTACAATTTTTATATCGGTATATCGCCTATTCCATACTGTAAGGATTCAATAAGTCACACTGAGCCTCCGGCGACTGAAGAATTGGACGATTTCATTTATCCGATATCTCAGATGTTTATAAACCTTTATGATTTCATCACTGGGGGTAGACGTCTGCCTCATTCATTTGTAATCGGTGATGATACAGTCTGGATTCTTCTTGGTCATCAGCTGTTGATGTCTGAATCAGTTCTTCAGGGATCATTTCGCGAGTGGGGTACTTTCCCATGGAAATATGTACGAGATCGAAGCCTTGCTCGCATGAAAGAGGAAGGCAAAGATTTTCATGAATGTGTGCGGGACGAGATGTCCGTGCTTGATAAAAAACGTTCGATGCCATATCCACATAGAAATTACTATAATCCGGGGCGGAAGTTAATCTTTCCGGAGTCATTATCTGGTAGGCCACTTCATGCCTTGTGCAGGCTAGCCCATGATTGCTTTATTTCAATGTTTACTTTGGCTACAGCTGCAAATTTGCAGCCTCTTCAAAATATAGTTTGGGACGAGTTCTCTTATATGGAGCGAGGGGCGCAAAATCAGCGTGTAATAAAGAATCGTGCTCACAAAGAAGTAAATATTGGTTTTGAGGCACGGTTTGCAAAAGAATTTGAATGTTATCTTGCAGTTAGAAAGATTTTAGTGGGTGAGTCTGATTTCAAGTTTCTTTTCGGGCATTTCATATATGGCAAGGCGCCTTGTCAAATGCCCGAACAATACCCAGGGGATATGCTGTGGCCGCTCAAGAAATTTGTTTTCCCTAAAATTGCTTTTTTGGGAATGAAAAAATTAAGGGCGTACCACTTGCATCATAAAAGGAATGTGGATGGTGTATTAGTGTCGTCGATGGCCGGGAATCACAATATTAGGACATCGCTGGAGTCATATTCGACTGGTTATATGGAGGCGAATATTGAAGAGGCAACCTTGTTTTTTACCGCTGTCGGAGATCGAGCGCGCGAAATAATGGTATCTAGTAAAGATATATCATCGGGAGGATGCGCAAGTGGTGCCAGGGATTCCGATCCGATGTTTGATAATGGTTCTATAGTTTCTGATTGCAAGAATTTCTTAGGATGTATTTTTTGCAGAAACTTCTTTGTTCATATTAATGAGGTTGATATTCGGAAAATATTTAGTATGCGCTACGTAATTGAGCAGTTCAAATTGATTCAGAGTTCGGCTGCCGAGTTTGATGAGTTTTGGGGGGCATCGATTGTGAGGCTGAATCTCTTGATTGATAAACTGAGGTCGTTAAATGAAGGCGCGAAAGCCATTTGCAATAAGGTTGAGAAAGAAGTCTATGACGCAGAGGAACTCTCTCCTTACTGGCAGAGAAAGCTAGATATGTTGGTTCGCATAGGAGTACTAAGATGAGAGCTGCTAGATCTACTTTTATCCAAGAATATTTGCCTGGAAGTATTGAGTCTCCTTGGAGTTCCGACTCTGAGGCTTTCTCTTACCCTGATCCGCTGTTTGTAGTCTCCGGAACTGTTGATGGACAGAATGTAACATATTTCTATCAGGATACTTGGAGGCTACATTTTTTATCTGAAACATTGAAGACGAATGATACTCTTCATTTTGCTTCTTCTGGTGGGGGAAGTTCCTCTAGGGAAGCCCTAAATGTTGTGCAGTCGAAATGTGTGATTCTTGTTTTGCTAAAGCATGCTTTAAAGTCGGTTGGGGTTCCTCTTGGGATTGCATCGTTGAATAGGTATAACATCTTGCTGGCGCGTATTCGTGAGTACTGCTGCAAAAGTAAAGTGACAGTTCATCAGGCACTTTCAGATCCTCATCATGTTGAGGAAATTTTTAACAAGTGGATAAATGAGTCGAAGCCTAAGACTATTGATTTAGAGGCGTTGCTTATTAAGCTTTCATATGTTCCATTTCGCTATCTAGGTTTTAAGCCAGCACCTAGGCGGGTGATTTCAAAATCAAGCCAAAGTCAAAAGGCAAAGTCGTATGCGCAAACAGCAGTGATTCCGCCGTCTATTTATTTCCAATTGCTCAATAATTATAAGGCTGTGCTGGATAAATTTTCATCAAGCTTCGACGGTATTCGTCATTTTGTTTTAAAGGCATCAAGAGATAAAAAGTTTGCAAGGAATAAAAAAAGAGCTGGAATTTTTATGGAATGCGCTTGTGATATCGGGCTGGCTGAATATTTCAAGAGCTATAATGTGGGTTCTTTAAAGTCACTGTCAAAACATATTGGAATGGTGCAGTACTGTTGTATTATGTTGATTTATGTTTTTTCGGGTATGCGCAACTCTGAAGCTTACAGTCTTGGTGGGAAGTCTCTCAATAGGGTTATTGATGGTGAAAGCGGCGCTGTTAAGCGGCGTTTTTTGCTAGGTGTAACAACCAAGTTGAAGGTTCGCCCTACTCCAGCTAAGTGGGTTACTTCTGTTGATGTGGAAACCCCATTTTCAGTAGCGTGTAAAATAGCTGAGTTAATCTATAATGTTCATGGTATTGACTTCAATAGTCAGCCGATTTTTATTGCGATTTCGTATTTGCCATTCAGCCCTGGTTTAGCTGCGCCTGATTCATTGGGTTCTAAAAGACCCGTT
The DNA here is from genome assembly GCF_030418155.1 of Pseudomonas sp. 2,4-D. Lineage (NCBI taxonomy): Bacteria > Pseudomonadati > Pseudomonadota > Gammaproteobacteria > Pseudomonadales > Pseudomonadaceae > Pseudomonas > Pseudomonas sp. 2,4-D. The sequence continues at coordinate 119,541 of NZ_JAUHUI010000004.1, read as the reverse complement.
TGGGGAAATTTTGATCCTGAGTATTATGAGCCAATGCTGAATACCCCGTTGATTAGTGAAGCTGACATCTGTGTGCTGGAAAGTATTACACCCACTCGCATGTGGCGGGGTGAGCAGGAATATTCCATTGGAAAAAAATGGCCTTTGTCGATTCACCAGATTAGGCGTTCAACTGCTGTGTACGCCATACGTAGTGGCTTGGTAAGTCTTCCTGCTCTAAAAATGATGCTACAGCATATTACTATTGAGATGTCTATTTATTATGCTCGCGGTTCTAGTTTTTCGCCTGATTTGCTTAAAGAAGCAGGCAATGATAAGGCTGCTTTCGTGAACGTTTATCAGAGCGCTGAGTTGCAAGTTAGAGCTTGGCAATATACGAATGAGTTTATATTTTCAGATGAAGTTCTCCATGGGCCGCATGGTATTTGGCTGCGTGGGAAGGCCAAAGCGCTCCGTGAACCAATTAAATACGCAGAAGTTTTGGAGCAGACCCTCGCGCGAATGAAAAAAGGTGAGCTATTTTACCAGCCGACAGTTGTTGGGGGATGTATTTCTACTGAGGTTTGTCACAAGCGAATTTCTGTAAACTTTCTTGGGTGTAATGGCTGTAAGTCTGCTGCCATCAAGCCCTCAAAAGTCCTAAAGCTCATCGAGGTTCAAGAGGCTCTGGTTTCTACATGTGAGCCTAATAGTCCAGAATTTAACGCGGAAAACCAAACTTTATTCGAGCTTAAAGAGTTTTCCAAAACCATGAGGGTGGCCGGGTGATGGACGACGGTCTAAAGATTTACTGGGATGCGTTGAGCCGTATGGAAGAGGGTATCCCATTGATTGTTTCCCCTGACGCAGAGATTAACTACGATACAGTAGCTTTAGAGGCTGGGCGAAGTCGAGGATCTCTGAAGGTAAGCCGCCCGCAGCATGCAAATATTCGAGATGCGATAGAACGAGCAGCGAAGAAGGTCAACGATGCCCACTCTGCGGGCGTCCCAGTTAGCAAGGCTGAGCTTAAAAGGAAAGTTAAGGCAGAGCGCGAAAGGGCAGAAAGTTTCAAGGCACTGTCAGACCAAATTCTTGCTCGTGAAATCATGTTGTTGCGGCATGTCGCAAAACTTGAAAAGGAAATTGATCGGCTTGAGGGGCTACGAATTGTTAAATTTCCAAAAAAATAACCACAGTTGGAAATTTGCCAAGAGCGCTTTGAGAGTGTGATGTTGATCTAGCGAATAGTTATGGTGCATCCCGCACCTGATATTTATTAAATCAAAACTTCGGTAGCAACAAAACTATATGGTCGTCGATTGCATATCAGGTTACCTTATTCAGAGTCTCCTCTGCAATTTGAAGTTTTCGCCCAAAGCCCCGCGCCTTTAATACTCAAACGTTACTCTAGTAGGGCTGCCTTATGCAGTCAGAAGTCCCGCAGTTCGTGATGTCCGCACCCAGTGTTTAATTTCTCTCGGTTAATAAATTATTTGAGCTAATCAAGTTGGTGGCATTTGAGTCATGCCGTGGTCAGGTTTTGGCGAGCTATTAGATGCTAAGCCACTTTAAGATATCTATCTTCTGGCTGTACACATGCAGCTCTAGAGTACAATGTTTTCGCTGTTAACTATAGAGTATCGCCAAGGAAGCGCGCCAGCGCCCACTGCAGCAGGGTAGGGCTGTGCCAGTCGCTAAGGTGCTTGGCCACGCAAGCCGCCTGCAGTACGGCAGGCGGTAACACGGCATAGCCCAGGCGCAGCTCGGGCAGCAAGGTCTTGGAAAAGGTCCCGACATAGGCGACCAGTCCATGCCGGTCCAGACGCTGCAGCGGGTCCGAGGCTGGCCCGTGGTAGCGGAACTCACAGTCGTAGTCGTCTTCGATGATCAGTGCACCCAGCTCGGCGGCCCGCGCAAGCAGGGCATGCCGGCGTGGCTCGCTCATCGGCATGCCCAGCGGGAACTGGTGCGAGGGTGTGACGTAGATCAGCCGGGTGCCGTCGGCGATCTGTTCCACGCACAGGCCCTCATCATCCACCGGCACCGATTGCAGGCGTGCACCCAGGGCAAGGAACAATTGCCGTGCCGGCGGGTAGCCAGGATCTTCCATGGCCACCTGGCAGCCCGGTTCGACCAGCACCCGGGCGATCAGGTCCAGCGCCTGCTGGGCGCCGTTGCACACCAGCAGGTCGGCTGCGCTGCAGTGCACCCCGCGCGAGTAGGCGATGTGGTGAGCAATGGCTTCGCGCAGTTCCGGCAAGCCCTGGGCCGGGAATTGCCGCTCATGGTGGCGCTGGCTACGGCGCAGGGCGTAGTTCAGGCAACTACGCCACTGGTCGAACGGGAACTGTGCCTTGCTCGAAGCACCACCGACGAAGTCATAGCGCGATGGCGCCTGCAACTGGCGTTGGCTGAGCACGGTGGCGCGCTGCTGCCAGCGCTCGAGGGAGGCGGCGCCGGCCAAGGGGAGGGTGGCTGATTCATTACTGCGCAGCGGATGGCGTGGGGTGACGAATGTGCCACGGCCGACCACGCCGCTGAGCAGGTTATCGTAGGTCAGCCGCGAATAGGCCTCGGCCACGGTCTTGCGCGATACGCCCAGTTGTTCAGCCAGCAGACGGGTGGGCGGCAGTTGGGTGCCGGCGGCCAGGTGGCCGCTGTCGATACCATCGCGCAGTTGCTGGTAGAGCTGATCGGCCAGGCCTTTGCGGCCATCCAGGCGAATGTGCAGTTCCATGGGCGGGTCCGGAGCGGAGGATTGCTCAGGATAGCGGATTGGCTGCGACTCAGGTGCTTGTCACAGGCTACGAAGAGGCCGAGCCAACCGCTCAGAGCCGAGCGGTGCTGACGGTGATATAGCCTTTTTCTGCCAGGGCAATGCGTATCACGGTTTCGTCTTCCGGCGCGTTGCGGTTGCGCTTGATGCGCACGCCTTCAACCGTCGAAGCTTTCATATGCTCTGAAATGGCCCGCCCGTTCGCGTCGAAGAACACCTCGCTGGCCAGCAACTCGATGCGTTCGATCAATTGACGGGAATGTTCATCGGTGGCGCAGAAGAACATGACCCCCGACAAGTGCGGGTCGTTGTCGGGGTTGGTCATGTCATGGGCCAGCATTTCGCGCAGGCTGCTGCGCAGTTCGGCGATGGGGCGGGCGTACGGGTGCATGCGGAGCCTCCTCTGGGTCGCGACCTTGCGTCCTCCAGTGCCGATCATGTTTTCTGTGGGCAGGGGCGGCAAGTAGGGCGCTTCTGAGAGAGGCGTAGGAAACTTCTTAAGATGCTGGGCGGTGGTCGAACCCCAGGGTCTACAAGGCAGCAGCCCCCGCCTTGGCCACCTGGGCATCCTGTTCGGATTTGACGCCGGATACACCAATGGCGCCCACCACCTGGCCTTTCACCCGCAGCGGCACGCCACCTTCAAGGCTGGTCAGCAGGGGGGCGGTCACAAATGCAGTACGGCCACCATTGACCATCTCTTCATAATCCCGCGTCTCTTTGCGCCCTAGTGCGGCGCTGCGGGCCTTTTCCAGCGCGATGTAGGCACTGGCCGGTGCGCAGCCGTCCAGGCGTTCCAGGGCCAGCGGGTGGCCACCGTCGTCGACCACGGCGATGGTCACGCTCCACTGTCGGGCCTGGGCTTCCTGGCGGGCGGCGGTCAATACACGGGCGATTTCGGTCTGACCGATAACGAACTTGCTAAGCATGGTCGGGCTCCGGGTTCAAGGCTGCTTCGACGATTTCGATCCAGTGGCGCACGGGCGTGCGACCAGCTCCGTCGAGGTGGGCCTGGCAGCCTATGTTGGCTGTGGCAATGAGGTGCGGTTTACCGCTTTCCAGCGCATTCAGACGATTGTCGCGAAGTTGCAGTGACAGTTCAGGCTGGGTCAGCGAATAGGTCCCCGCCGAGCCGCAGCACAGGTGGCCATCGGGCACCGAGGTCAGGGTAAAGCCAAGCCGCGTCAGCAACGCTTCTACCGCGCCGCCCAGTTTCAGGGCGTGCTGCAGGGTGCATGGACAGTGGAAGGCCAGCCGCTGTTCAGCGCACAGGGCCAATTGTTCGATCGGCTCATCGCGCAGGATCTCCACCAGATCGCGGGAAAGGGCGCTGACCCGTGCCGCCTTGGCAGCGTAATGGGGGTCTTTCTCCAGTAGGTGGCCATAGTCGCGGACAAACGCGCCGCAGCCGCTGGCGGTCTGCACGATAGCCTCGGCACCCGCTTCGATGGCGGGCCACCAGGCATCGATATTGCGCCGTGCCCGCTGCAGGCCTTGCTCCTGAGCATTCAGGTGGTAGTCCACCGCGCCACAGCATCCGGCCTGCCGGACCGGTTGCACACTGATACCCAGGCGGTCGAGCAGGCGCGCAGCAGCGGCATTGGTGTTGGGTGACAGGGCCGGCTGCACGCAGCCTTCCAGCATCAGTATCCGGCGCGCATGGCGCACTGCCGGACGCTGGCCGGGTGTGGTGACCTGCGCCGGCAACTTGCGTTTGACTGAGGCCGGTAGCAGCGGGCGCAGCACCTGGCCGCTACGGGTCAGGGCCTTGAACAGTGCCGGGCGCGGTACCACCGCAAGTAGGCCCTGGCGCAACAGGCGCTGGCCGAGCGGGCGTGGCACCTGCTGCTCGACCACTGCGCGGCCGATGTCCAGCAGATCGTGGTACTTCACCCCGGATGGACAGGTGGTTTCGCAGTTGCGGCAGGTCAGGCAGCGGTCCAGGTGCAATTGCGTGCTGGCGGTGACCGGCTCGCCTTCGAGCATCTGCTTGATCAGGTAGATGCGCCCGCGCGGGCCGTCCAGTTCGTCGCCCAGCAACTGGTAAGTTGGGCAGGTGGCAGTGCAGAAACCGCAATGTACGCAGGTGCGCAAGATGCGCTCGGCTTCGTCGGCGCGGGCCAGACGGCGCGATGTTTCGCTAAGGTTGGTTTGCATGGGCTGGCCTCACAGGTCCGGGTACAGGCGACCAGGGTTGAACACCCCCTGGGGATCGAGCTGCTGCTTGAGGGCGCGGTGATAGCGCATCAGTGCAACCGGCAGCGGCGGGCTGCTGGCTGCACCGGGGGCGTAGCAGGTGGCGTGGCCGCCCACCTTGGCGACCTGGTCGCGAATGGCCTGCGCCGGTGCACAGGTCTTGAGCCAACGCTGAGCACCCCCCCAGTCGATCAGTTGCTGGCCGGGTAGGTCCAGCTCGCCGGTAACGGTGGGTACGGACAGGCGCCACAGAGGGGCGTCGTCGGCAAAGAACGTCAGGCGCTGTTCGCGCAGGTCGGTCCAGAAGCGGTTATCGAGCGTTTCGCCCCCCAGCCGCTGGCGTGCCGACTGCACTGACCCTTCGCCGCCTTCCAGGCGCAGGTACAGCGTTTCGCCGTCATGGCAGGCGGCGCTGATCGGCAGTGGTTGCTGGCCCCATTCGGCCAGCTCGACCAGCGCTTCATTGCGGCCCATCGCCAGGCGCAGGCTCAGGCACAGGCGCGGCCGTGGCAGCACTTTCAGCGAAACCTCCGTCAGCAGCCCCAGGCATCCGAAGCTGCCCGCCATCAGGCGTGACACATCGTAGCCGGCGACGTTCTTCATCACCTCGCCACCAAAGCGCAGCAGCTTGCCGTGGCCGGTGATCACCCGTGTACCCAGTACAAAGTCGCGCACCGACCCGGCCCACGGCCGTCGCGGGCCAGACAACCCGGCCGCGACCATGCCGCCCAAGGTGGCCTCGGGGCCCAGGTGGGGTGGTTCGCAGGGCAGCATCTGGCCGGCCTCGTGCAGGGCTGCCTCGATCTCGCGCAGGGGAGTACCAGCGCGGGCCGTGAGTACCAGCTCGGTGGGGTCGTAGCTGACGATGCCGCGGTGGTTGCGGGTGTCGAGGACTTCGCCAGCCACCGGGTTACCCAACATCGCTTTGCTGTTGCTGCCCTGGATACGCAGCGGCGTACCTTCGTTCAGCGCCTGGTTGACCTGCTCCAACAGCGTCTGGCTCATGTCGCGGTCCATGCTCATCAGAAGCGCTCCAGCTCGGGGAAGGGCAGTTGCCCCTGGTGCACGTGCAGGGCGCCGAATTCGGCGCAGCGGTGCAGGGTGGGAATGTTCTTGCCGGGGTTGAGCAGGCCCTGGGGGTCGAAGGCGGCCTTCACCGCGTGGAACAGGGTAATTTCGTCGCTGTTGAACTGCGCGCACATCTGGTTGATCTTCTCGCGCCCCACGCCGTGTTCACCGGTGATGCTGCCGCCCACTTTCACACACAGCTCCAGAATCTTGCCGCCGATCGCTTCGGCACGCTCCAGCTCGCCGGGCAGGTTGGCATCGAACAGGATCAAAGGGTGCATGTTGCCGTCGCCAGCATGGAACACGTTGGCCACCCGCAGGCCGTACTCCGCGGACAGGTCGCTGATGCCCTTGAGTACCCGTGGTAACTCGCGGCGCGGGATGGTGCCGTCCATGCAGTAGTAGTCGGGGGAGATGCGCCCTACGGCCGGGAAGGCGTTCTTGCGCCCGGCCCAGAAGCGAACGCGCTCGGCTTCGTCGCAGGCCAGGCGCACCTCGCGGGCCCCGGCTTGCGTCAGCACGGCGGCGACGCGCTCGCAGTCGTCGTGAACATCGGCTTCCACGCCATCCAGTTCGCACAGCAGGATCGCCGCCGCGTCCACCGGGTAGCCGGCATGGATGAAGTCTTCAGCGGCGCGGATCGCCAGGTTGTCCATCATCTCCAGGCCACCAGGGATGATGCCGGCAGCGATAATGTCGGCGACTGCCCGGCCAGCGTCCTCGACGCTTTCGAAACTGGCCAGTATCACCCGCGCCACCTGGGGCTTGGGCAGCAGCTTGACGGTGACTTCGGTGACGATACCGAGCATGCCTTCGGAGCCGGTGAACAATGCCAGCAGGTCGAAGCCGGGGCTGTCCAAGGCATCGCTGCCCAGGCTCAGGCGTTCGCCCTCGACCGTGAGGATGTCCACCTTGAGCACATTGTGTACGGTCAGGCCGTACTTGAGGCAGTGCACGCCACCGGCGTTTTCGGCGACGTTACCCCCGATTGAGCAGGCAATTTGCGAGGAAGGGTCTGGTGCGTAGTACATGCCATGGGGTGCGGCGGCCTGGGAAATGGCCAGGTTGCGTACGCCCGGTTGCACGCGGGCGTAGCGCCCCTGCGGGTTGACCTCGAGGATGCGGTTGAAGCGCGCCATCACCAGCAGGATGCCCTTGGCCAGCGGCAGGGCACCACCGGACAGGCCGGTACCGGCGCCACGCGCAACCACCGGTACGCCGCGCTGGTGGCAAAGCTTCAGCAGCGTTTGCACCTGCTCCAGGTGTTCGGGCAGCACCACCAGCAATGGCACTGTGCGGTAGGCCGACAGGCCGTCGCATTCGTACGGTTTGAGGTCTTCATCGCGGTGCAGGATTTCAAGGTCCGGCAGGGCATCGCGCAGCGCCTGCAACAGGGCGGCCCGGTCCACGTCAGGCAGCACGCCATCGACGCGTTCGTCGTACAAGATATTCATCGGCTCACTCGGCAACGGTTTTTATTGTTGTTGGCAAAGCGGTCACTGATGCAGCGTGCGCGTGCTAGCGGCCGGGGTCGAGTGAGATGTTGACTGGTCCTACCAGTTTCTTCGAACAGTGCTGTTTACTCACGACTCTGTCCGGCTAGATTGGTGCTATAAGTCAAAGTGGTCCTACCAGCAGGAGTGTGTGCAGTGGGTACTGAAGGCAAGGTCAAGGTCGCCGACCAGGTGGCCGAACGGGTCGAGCGGCTTATCGTCGAAGGCGTGCTCAAGGTGGGCCAGGCGCTGCCATCGGAGCGGCGGCTGGTGGAGAAGCTTGGCTGTTCACGTTCGGCGTTACGGGAGGGCCTGCGCGTTTTGCGTGGGCGCGGCATCATCGACACTGAACAGGGGCGGGGTTCGTTCGTCGCCGATCTCACCGGGCAGGCGGGTGCTACGCCTTTGATGCACCTGTTCAGTTCGCAACCGCGCACGCTGTTCGACCTGCTGGAGGTCCGGGCATTGCTGGAGGCTGAGTCGGCGCGGCTGGCGGCGTTGCGGGCTACCGACGTCGACCGCCTGCTGATCCGCCGGCGCTACGAAGAAATGCTGGCTGCGCACGAGGCTGCGCAGGCGCTCGATGCCCGTGAGCATGCCCGCCGTGACCATGCCTTTCACCGGGCGATCAGTGAGGCGTCGCATAACCCGGTGCTGGTGCATACCCTGCAATCGCTCAGTGACCTGACGTTGAGCACTGTGTTTGCGTCGGTCAACAACTTGTACTGCCGGCCAGCGCAGAAACGCCAGATTGATCGGCAGCATGCGCGGTTGTATCACGCGGTCATGGAGCAACTGCCCGAACAGGCGCAGCGGGCGGCGCGAGAGCATATCAACGGCATACGCGACAGTTTGCGGGAGATCGAGCAGGAAGAGCAGCGCCTGGTCAGGGCGACCATGCGTATGGATGGCTGGGGGTGAAGCGGCCTTGTATCGGCCCTCTCGCGTCGAACCGCCGCGAAAGGGCCGGTACAGGTTTACTCAATGGTCAGCCACAGGGTCATCTTGCGACAGGATGGCCCGGGCCAGCTCTTCATCGTTGGCCTGCAGCCCAGGATGGTCCTTGCGGGCCTGTTCAAGCGCCGACTCCACATAGGCGCCGCGGATGGCACCGCCGCTGGCGACGAACGCTGAAAGTTCGTCACGGGCCGGGATGATCCGTTTGTCATCCTTGAAGGTCGAATACAGCGAAGCGGAAACACCGGCCGAGGTGGCGACGTCGCCCGCATCGACGCGGGCCAGGGCAGCACCGGCAGGCATCAGGAGCAGCAGCGCAGGGGCGAGCAGTAGGTGGCGCATGTCGTGTTCTCCAATAACGTGAAGTACAGGGAAATAAACCACTCAGTGTCTAAGACGGTTGAGGCGTTCGGGTAGTTCCGTTCTGCTGGCAGGAGCGTGTCGGGGATGAAGGTGCACCTGCCGCTGACGATATGGCTGAACGCACGGTTTTCAAGGTGTCGACGGAGCGCGTCATGGATTGACCGCGTCGGGACGCGCGTGATTTGCTTGAGTGGATGGGCTTCGCGGGCAAACCCGCAGAGCGCCCTGCCGATCATTCAAAGGAAACTGAAGGTTCGCCCATGTCCGAGTACAAGCTGCACTGCTTCGCCGAATCCGGTAACGCCTACAAGGCTGCGCTCATGCTTGAACTCACCGTCCAGAACTGGCAGCCGGTGTTCGTCGACTTCTTCCATGGCCAGACGCGTGAGCAAACCTGGCGCGATGAGGTGAACGAGCAGGGCGAGGTGCCGGTGATGGAGCATGCTGGCAAGCGCTTCACCCAGTCTGCGCTGATTCTGCAATACCTTGCCGAACAGACCGGCCAGTTCGGGCCCCGCGATGAAGATGAAAAGCGTGAGATCTGGCGCTGGATGCTGTTCGACAACCATAAGTTCACCAGCTATTACGCTGCGCTGCGCTTTCTGTTCTGCCTGAAGAACACCGGCGAAACCGATGTCACGCGGTTCCTGCGCGAGCGTGCCACGGCGGCTTACCGTATTGTCGACGCACACCTGGCGAAGACGCCATTCATGGTCGGTGGCCGGTTGACCATCGCCGACCTGTCGTTGGCGGGGTATGTGTTCATGCCAGAAGACACCGGTATCCCGTTGGCAGAGTTCACGCACATCGAGGCCTGGAAAGCCCGGATCCAGGCGCTGCCGGGGTGGAAACACCCGTATGAGCTGATGCCGCGCACGGCATCCTGACTCATTCGCGACTAAAGCCGCCTCCACAGCGGCCACGCCAAATCATGTGTGTGGCACACCCCGAGTGGGTGCGCCGCCCGCATACTCCGGCTTCAGGTGCCCTTGCTCATCCAGCAGATAAGCATCCATCACCTCCCGCACCACCGGCCCTGCGACCCGGCCTCCAGCTTCACCGTTCTCGATCATGACCGCCACCACCACACTGGGGTGCTCAGCCGGAGCGAAGCCGACAAACAGGGCGTTGTCGCGGTGGCGCTCCAGGGTCTTGTTGCGGTTGTAACGCTCACCCTGCTTGATCGCCACCACCTGCGCTGTACCGCTTTTGCCGGCAATTCGGTACTGGGCACCGGCGGCCGCAGCGCGGGCAATGCCGCGCGGGTCGTGCATGACCATCTGCATGCCCTGGCTGACCTGGTCCCAGGCATGCTTGTCGTGCAGCACGATGTCGGGCATGGGGTTTGGGTCGATCGGCGTATCGCCGCCCACGGTCATGGCCAGGTGCGGGCGGTGCCACACGCCCTTGCTTGCCAGCAGGCTGGTGGCCTGGGCCAGTTGCAGGGGGGTGACCTGCATGTAACCCTGGCCAATGCCAAGGATCAGCGTCTCGCCCGGGAACCAGGCCTGGCGTCGCGTGGCGCGCTTCCACTCGGCCGAGGGCATCAGCCCGGAGGCTTCCTCGAACATGTCCAGTGACACCTTCTGGCCCAAGCCGAACTCGGCCATGTAGTCGTGCAGCCGGTCGATGCCCAGCTTGTGCGCCAGGTCGTAGAAGTAGGTGTCGTTGGAACGCATGATGGCGGTGTACATGTCCACCCAGCCGTCGCCGCTGCGGTTCCAGTTACGGTACTTGTGGTCATAGTTGGGCAGTTCGTAGTAGCCCGGGTCGAATACCCGGCTGCCAGGGGTGATCACCCCGCTGTCGAGGCCAGCGATGGCCACTTCAGGCTTCACGGTCGAGCCAGGCGCATACAGGCCGCGCAGGACGCGGTTGAACAGTGGGCGGTCGATGGAGTCGCGCAGCGCGGCATACTGCTTGAAGCTGATGCCCTTGACGAACAGGTTGGGGTCGAAGCTGGGGTTGCTGACCATCGCCAGTACGTCACCATTGGCCGGATCCAATACCACCACCGAGCCACGGCGGTCACCCAGCGCTTTTTCTGCGGCTATCTGCAAATGGGCGTCCAGGGTGAGGACTATATCCTGCCCAGGGGTCGGGTCCTTGTGGTTGAGCACGCGCATCACCCGCCCCTGAGCGTTGGTCTCGACCTCTTCGTAGCCCACGTGGCCATGCAGCTGGCTTTCGTAAAAGCGCTCGATGCCGGTCTTGCCAATCGATTGGGTGCCGCGGTACTCAGTGCTGTCGAGCGTCTTGGCTTCTTTCTCGTTGATGCGCCCCACATAGCCCACTGAATGCGCGAAATGCCCGGCCAGTGGGTACTCGCGGATGAACTGCGGCTCCACCTCCAGGCCCGGCAGGCGGAACTGGTTCACCGCTACCAGGGCGATCTGCTCCTCGCTCAGACCCACCATAAGGGTCACGGGCTCGAACGGTTTGCGGCCACGGCGCAGGTCCTTGTCGAACTGCTTACGGTCGTCTTCGGTCAGGCCCAGCACCTGCGTCAGGGTGTCGAGCACCTTGGCCGAGTCGCTGCCTGCTCGCTCGCGGGTCATCGTCAGGTCGAAGCTGGGCTTGTTGTCGGCCAGTACCACGCCGTTGCGGTCGTAGATCAGCCCGCGTTCGGGGGCGATGGGCAGCACGTGCACGCGGTTGTTTTCCGACACGGCCGTTTGTTGGTCGTGCTGCAGCACTTGCAGCACATAGAGCCGGCCCACCAGGACGGCACACAGGCTGAACACCATGGCAGCGCAGGCCAGAAGCCGACGGTTGACTAGGTGCTTTTCCTTTTCGTGGTCCTTTAGCGGGATGGGTTGCGGCATCTGTGAATCGATCCTGAGGGGTGGCAATACGCGCGCGATCGGGCCGCGGATGCTACGCAACCCGTACCGCACCCTCAAGACGAGTCCCGGCTGACCGCTGGCTGGCATCGGCTGTGCCCCCCATGATCAGGGCGCTGAGGTGGAATATGAAGATTTGTTCATTGCGGAGTCATGATGGCGAGTCAGGGGTGGTTTTTTATGATTTGTGGATCCACAAATCGATTCTGTTCGGTAACCGAACATCAAGTTTGGGTGGTTGCGAATTTTTAACCTATTGAATTTATTAACAATAACTATGATTTTTGCTGGCGATGAACTGGAATTGGTCACGCCTGATTGATTGATAGTGCTTTCGTCACGTTGTCTGTGGATCCATTATCTGGTTGATTAGCGCCTGACAACGGCCGGAGCCCTCCTGCCGTATGCGATAACAATTACAAAAAGGGTCCAGTCATGAATGGCTATCCAGCGGCACTGAACCGTCAGGGTTCCTCCCGTTGCGCCTGCGCGTGCGCATCGTTCCTCTCGCCTGTGGCCAAGCCTGGCCGGCAGGTGACCCCATGAATACCGATCTCAAGCAACGTCTGGACAACGACCCGATGGGGCGCTTTCAGTGCCTGGCCATTGGTATTTGCATCATCCTCAACATGATCGATGGCTTCGACGTGCTGGTCATGGCCTTCACCGCCGCCTCGGTGTCTGCCGAGTGGAACCTGAACGGGGCGCAGGTAGGGCTTCTGCTCAGTGCCGGCTTGTTCGGTATGGCGGCCGGGTCATTGTTCATCGCGCCGTGGGCTGATCGCTTTGGCCGACGACCGCTGATCCTGCTGTGCCTGGTGCTGTCCGGTATCGGCATGCTGCTCTCGGCACTGAGCCAGAGCCCGTTGCAACTGGCGCTGCTGCGTGGCCTGACCGGGCTGGGCATCGGTGGCATCCTGGCCAGCAGCAATGTGATTGCCAGTGAATACGCCAGCAAACGCTGGCGCGGCTTGGCGGTGAGCCTGCAGTCCACTGGCTATGCGCTGGGTGCGACCCTGGGCGGTTTGCTGGCGGTATGGCTACTGGGGCATTGGGGCTGGCGCTCGGTATTTCTGTTTGGCGGCATCGTCACCGTACTGGTGATCCCGCTGGTACTGCTGTGGTTGCCAGAGTCGCTGGACTTTCTGCTGGCACGCCGGCCGGCCAATGCTCTGGTCCGGGTCAACCGGCTGGCTGTGCGCCTCGGCCAGCCGGCATTGGCGCAACTGCCGGCTGTTGCCGCAAGGGCAGAAGGTGTCAGCAGCGGTTTCAAGCAGCTGCTGACACCGGACATGCGCCGCACCACGCTGGTGATCTGGTTGCTGTTCTTCCTGGTCATGTTCGGCTTCTATTTCGTCATGAGCTGGACGCCGAAACTGTTGGTGGCCGCCGGCTTGTCGGCCCAGCAAGGCATCACCGGCGGGGTGCTGTTGAGCGTGGGCGGCATCCTTGGCGCGGCGCTGATCGGCGGCCTGGCTTCGCGCTGGCCACTCACCCGCGTGCTGGCGTTGTTCATGCTCATCACTGCGGCGCTGCTGGTGCTGTTCGTGGCCAATGGTGCCTCGGTCACTGCGGCGCTGGCGTTGGGCCTGCTGATCGGGCTGTTTTCCAACGGCTGCGTGGCTGGGCTGTATGCCTTGTCGCCGGTGGTCTATGACGCGTCGGTACGCGCCACCGGCGTGGGTTGGGGGATCGGCATCGGCCGCATGGGCGCGATCCTGTCGCCGACCGTGGCTGGCGTGCTGCTCGATGGTGGCTGGCAACCCCTGCATCTGTACGGCGTGTTCGCCAGCGTGTTCGTGCTTGCCGCGGGTTGCCTGCTGCTGTTGCACCCAACGACCAAGCCTGCGTCCGCCTTGCCTGCTGATGCACTGAGTCACTGAGTGCAACCCGGCCTTGCCGGGTATCTGAATGCAACTTACTGCTCCGGGTCATGCTGGCCTGGGGCGGTCTGCTGCGCCTATTGAACGTGGAGAACAATAATAATGATGGACACAACTTGCACGCTGGCCCGTTCGGTCCTGGCAGTTTCGCTGGCGTTTGGCCTTGGTTTGCCGGCCTGGGCGCAAGAGGGGGGCTTCTTTGAAGATGCCAAGGGTGGGCTGACACTGCGCAACTACTACTTCAACCGTGATTTCCGTGACCCGGGGGCGGCCAAGGGCAAGGTTGAAGAATGGGCCCAGGGTTTCATCTTCAAGTTCAGCTCTGGCTACACGCCGGGGCTGATCGGTTTTGGCCTGGACGGTATCGCCATGTTCGGCGTGAAGCTGGACAGCGGCCGCGGTACCAGCGGCTCTGAACTGCTGCCGGTGCACGATGACGGGCGTGCGGCCGACGACTACGGCAGGGCGGGGCTGGCGGCGAAGCTGCGTATTTCCTCGACCGAGCTGAAGGTGGGGGAGTTGTTGCCGGATATTCCACTACTGCGTTACGACGATGGCCGCCTGCTGCCGCAGACTTTCCGTGGCGCCATGCTCGACTCGCGGGAAATCGAAGGCCTGAGCCTGCAGGCCGGCCAGTACCGCGAAGTGAGCTTGCGCCACTCTTCGGACATGCAGGACCTATCTGCCTGGGCCGCGCCCGGGGTCACTTCGGACGGCTTCAACTACGCCGGCGCCGAGTACCGCTTCAACCAGCAGCGAACACTGATCGGCGCCTGGCACTCGCAGTTGGAGGACATCTACCAGCAAAGCTACTTCAACCTGCTGCACAGTCAGCGGGTAGGGGAGTGGACGTTGGGGGCCAACCTTGGCTACTTCATCGACCGGGATGACGGGCAGGCGCGCATCGGCGACATCCAGAGCCGCACCGGCTACGCCTTGTTGTCAGCTTCGCACAGTGGCCACACGCTGTACCTGGGGTTGCAGAAGGTCAGTGGCGACAGTCAGTGGATGTCGGTCTACGGCAGCAGTGGGCGAACCCTGGGCAACGACATGTTCAACGGCAACTTCAGCAATGCTGACGAGCGTTCGTGGCAAGTGCGTTATGACTACAACTTTGCCGCGCTTGGTGTGCCAGGGCTGCTGGCCATGGTGCGGTACGGGCATGGCGAAAACGCCACCACGGCGGCGGGCAGCAATGGCAAGGAGTGGGAGCGCGATACCGAGGTGAACTATACCTTCCAGAGTGGGTTATTGAAGAACCTCAACATCCGGCTGAACAACGCGACCAACCGGCGCAGCTTCAACAGCGACTTCGACCAGACGCGACTGATCGTCAGCTACCCGCTGACCCTGTAGGAGCGCATGTCTTGAGCCAGGTTGGTTTTGGCGCGCCCCCCCCGTAGGAGCGGGTTCACCCGCGAACACCGGCAAAGCCGGTGCCATGCCCCGCGTTGCCTGCTTCGCGGGTAAACCCGCTCCTACATTTACAGCGCATGTCTTGAGCCAGGTTGGTTTCTTGGCGCGCCCCCCCGTAGGAGCGGGTTCACCCGCGAACACTGGCGCAGCCGGTGCCATGCCCCGCCTTACCTGCTTCGCGGGTAAACCCGCTCCTACACAGGCCTGCAGCAACCCCTCGGCTTGCGCTAAGATGCCCGTTCATGTCTTTGGAAGTCGCCTGGATGAGCAAACCCGGTCAGATGGTGCTGGTTGCGTTGCGCAAGATGATCGCTTCGGGCGAGCTGGCGGCCGGCGAGCGCTTGATGGAAGTCCCAACCGCCGAACTGTTCGGCGTTTCACGCATGCCGGTGCGCATGGCATTTCGCACCCTCGAACAGGAAGGCCTGCTGGTGCGCTTTGGTGGCCGGGGGTTTCAGGTGCGCTCGGTCAGCGCCGATGACATCGCGGGTGCGGTCGAGGTGCGCGGTGTGCTGGAGGGGTTGGCGGCGCGTCAGGCTGCAGAACGTGGCTTGTCGGTGCAAGCACGCGCTGCGCTGCAACAATGCCTGGTCGACGGCGATCAGCTGTTCGACAAGGGCTTTGTGAGCGAAGACGACTTGCAGGTCTATCACGACCTGAACATGCGCTTTCATCAGGTGATCATCGACGCCAGCCACAACCCGGCCATTGCCGTTGCCCTGGCGCGCAACGACCACCTGCCATTCGCCTCGGTCACCGCACTGGCGGTGGACCGCCATGATCTGGCTCGCGAGTACCGGCGCTTCAACTTCGCCCACATGCAGCACCACGCCGTGTTCGACGCCCTGGTCAACCGCCAGGGTGCCCGCGCCGAAGCGATCATGCGCGAGCACGCCAATGCCACCTTGCGCTATGCCGAAACCTTTGGCGGGGCTGCGGCGGACGCGGGCATGAAAGTCATCCTGCCCTCGTCGTAAGCCGGGTCAGATGTCCAGCACCAGCAGCGGCGTCTTCGAGCGCGAGCAGCAGGGCGTGAACTGATCATTCAGGGCCTGTTCCTCTTCGGTGAGAAACAGGTCGCGATGGTCCGGTGTACCCTGCAGCACGCGTGTCAGGCAGGTGCCGCAAATACCCTGCTCGCACGACATGGCGATCTCGATACCGTTCTCTTCCAGCACCTGCACCACGGTCCGGTCGGCTGGCACCTCGAACACCTGTCCCGTGCTGCCCACCTGCACCGAGAAACTGCCATCGTTGCTGGCATCCACCGGTGCTGCGGCGAAGTACTCGCGATGGAGGTTGGCCTCCTGCCAGCCCAACCCCTTCGCGCTGTCCAGCACATGCTGCATGAACCCGGCCGGTCCGCATACATACAGGTGCACATCAGCTTGCGGGTTGCCCAGCACCTGGGCAATGTCCAGCGCCGTTTCCGGCTGCTCGTCAAAATGCACGAACAGCCGATCAGCGAACGGCGCGCTGCGAATCCGCTCGACAAACGCCGCACGCTCGCTGGAGCGGGCACAGTAGTGCAGCTCGAAGGCCTGGCCGCTGTGGGACAGCTGCTCGGCCATGCACAGGATCGGGGTAATGCCGATGCCGCCGGCAAACAGCACACTGCGCTGCGCCCCCTCGGCCAGCGGGAACAGGTTGCGCGGCGCACTGATACGCAACCGGGCACCGGCCTGCACCTGCTCGTGCAGGCTACGTGAGCCGCCCCGCGAAGCCGGGTCGTTGAGCACGCCTATCAGATAGCGATGGCGTTCTTCGGGGTGGTTGCACAGCGAATACTGGCGCACCAGCCCGTCGGGCAGGTGCACGTCGATATGGGCGCCGGCGCTGAACGCCGGCAGCAGGCTGCCATCTGCCGCTGCCAGCTCGAAGCTGCAGATACCCTGGGCTTCATCGTTACGGGAGACCACTACGGCATCGATCATGTCGGCTGTTCCTCAGGCAGGGGTGGCGCTGGTGGCGATCAGTTGCGGCTGCGGCGCACGCTCTTTGGCGATGATCCGCTCCAGCACTTTGCGTGACTGCACGCCGCCGGCATCGATGTTCAGCTTCAGCAAGTTGCGCTCGGGGTAGGCCAGCAGGTTCTGCTGCTGGCGTTCGAGCATTTCCAGGTCTTCGCTGAAAATCTTGCCCTGACCCTCACGAATGTTGTCGGTCAGAGTCTGGTCGTGCGCAGCGAAATTGCGCGCCATGCCCCAGAAGTACCAGATAGAGGTATCGCTCTCAGGGGTGATGAAGTCGACCACAATGCTCGACGCCTTGTGCTGTGCCTCGGCGTGGTAGCCGCCCTTGCCGGCATGCGCTACACCCACTTCGATCAGCACATGGCTAGGTGGGGTGAAACGGCAGATCTGCCAGCGGTCCACCGGCACATCGTCGGCCAGGCCGTTGCCACGCAAGGCCATGCGCCAGAACGGCGGTGCCATGATGTTTTCCATGTGCCGGGCGGTGACCACTTCGTCGCCGGTGACGGTGGTGACCGGCGGTGCCTCGTCGATCTCCTTCTGGCCGATGCTGGAGGCGTGCACATAGGTTTCATGGGTGAGGTCCATGAGGTTGTCGATCATCAGGCGGTAGTCGCAACCGATGTGGAACAGCCCGCCGCCGTAGGCCCACTCATCATTCACCGCCCATTCCAGATGTGGAATCAGCGCCGGGTCGGCCAGCGCCTGGTCGCCGGGCCAGACCCAGATGAAGCCATAGCGCTCGACCGCCGCAAAGGTCTTGTTGCAGGGGAAGCCACGCACCCGTTGGCCCGGCATCGACACGGTCTTGCCGTCGCAACCCATCACCAGGCCGTGGTAGCCGCACACCAGGTTGCCGTCCTCGACATAGCCCAACGACAACGGTGCGCCGCGGTGCGGGCAGAAGTCCTCGACGGCGGCTACTTGGTTCTCTCGGGCGCGGTAGAAAACGATTTTTTCCCCGCAGATCTGCCGGCCCAGGGGTTTGGTGGCGATTTCGTCGGGGGTGCAGGCGACGTACCAGGTGTTTTTAGGGTACATGGGAGGCTCTCCGGGTTTTGTTTTTATTTAATGGATCCATTAAGGCTGCGATGGGCGTGCTAGGTCAACGAATTTTGCTTGGGCAATGCGAATTCTGTGCGATTATCGGTTCTTAGTGGATCCATTATTGGGGCCCTGCGATCAGAGGGGGCGGCTGCAGCAGCACGTCGTTTGAACAGGAGGGCACCGGCGAGATCGATCAATGCGGCCGGTGCAGGAGCAGCCTTGGCCGAACCTGCTATGCCTAAAGGGACACCCAACCCATCAAGGCCACTCGATGCTAGCCATCGAACATCTCTACAAATCATTCCCCACCCCCCAAGGCCCGCTCCCCATTTTGCAGGGGGTGGACATGCGCCTGGCGCGGGGCAGCAGCCTGGCGCTGATGGGCGAGTCGGGCAGCGGCAAGAGTACTTTGCTGCACCTGGTGGCTGGCCTGGACCGAGCGGACAGTGGCCGTATTCTGATCGACGACGTTCCGCTCGATGGCCGTTCGGAAGCGTCGCTGGCGCAGTGGCGGCGGGAGGGGATCGGCCTGGTGTTTCAGCAGTACAACCTGATCAGCAGCCTGGACGTGGGCCTGAACCTCACTTTCCAGGCCCGCCTCGCCGGGCGGCATGACCCGCATTGGGCGGCTTACCTGGCGCAGCGTCTTGGCCTGGCGGACCTGCTCGGGCGTTACCCGGAACAACTGTCTGGCGGCCAGCAGCAGCGCGTCGCCATCGGCCGTGCGCTTGCCGGGCGCCCGGCCTGGCTGTTGGCTGACGAACCGACCGGCAGCCTCGATGAAGCCAGCAGTGACGAGGTGCTGAGTTTGTTGCTGCAGTTGGTCGCCGAAGCCGGCAGCGGCGTACTGATGGTGACCCACAGCCCGCGGCTGGCGGCGCGTTTGCAGCACCGGTGCTACCTGCAGGCCGGCCGTGTGCGGCCCGAGCAGGGCTGATGAAGCTTTTGTCGCTGGCCCTGTTGGCGCTGCTCAGCCACTGGCGGCGCCATCGTGTGCAGTGCTTCAGCATCTTCACTGGCCTGTGGCTGGCCACGGCGTTGTGGACCGGCGTGCAGGCGTTGAACAGCCAGGCACGCAGCGACTATGCCCGGGCCAGCGCGGTATTGACCGGGCCGTTGCAGGCGCAACTGATCGCGCGCAATGGCGAGCGCTTTGATCAGGCGTTGTACGTGCAACTGCGCATGCTGGGCTGGGCTGTTTCGCCGGTGCTGGAAGGGCGCTTGCGCTTGCCGGGCGAGCCCGCACGCAGTGTGCGCCTGATCGGCATCGAGCCGTTGAGCCTGCCGCCTGCCAGCAGCGTTGCCGGAGTGCAGGTGCAGGCATTCGACCTGCAAGCGTTCGTCGGCTCGCCCGGGCAAGCCTGGGTTGGGCCAGACACCTTGCGTCAACTGAACACAAGCCCCGGGTCGCCGACCCGCGACAGTGAAGGGCAGTTGCTGCCGCCTATGGTTTTGCAGCCTGCGTTGGCACCCGGGGTCATCGTGGTGGACATCGGCCACGCGCAGACGTTGCTGAACGCACCGGGGCAGTTGTCTCGTCTGCTGCTGGCCGATACGCCCGGGCCGTTGCCTGCAGATATCGCCCGCTACCTTGAACTGCAGCCGCGGCAGGACGATGGTGGCTTGCAGCGCCTGACCGACAGTTTCCACCTCAACCTGACCGCGCTCGGCCTGCTGGCGTTCGTCGTCGGCCTGTTCATTGCCCACGCCGCAATCGGTCTGGCGCTGGAGCAGCGCCGTGGGCTGATCCGCAACCTGCGCGCGTGCGGCGTCAGCCTGAAGACCCTGCTGGGTGCCCTGGTGCTGGAGCTGGGCCTGTTCGCGGCACTGGGTGGGCTGGCCGGGGTGGCCAGTGGTTACGCATTGGCCGCGTGGCTGCTGCCCGACGTGGCCGCCAGCCTGCGTGGCCTGTATGGCGCCCAGGTCGCCGGCACGTTGAGCCTGCCGGCGGGTTGGTGGCTGCTGGGTGTGCTGGTGAGTGTCCTCGGGGCATTGCTGGCCGGCTTGGAGAGTGTAATGCGCGCTGCCCGGTTGCCTTTGCTGGCGCTGGCGCAACCCCAGGCCTGGCGACTGGCGCAGGGGCCATGGTTGCAACGGCAGGCTTTGCTAGCGGGCCTGCTGCTGTTGCTGGCCTTGGGCTGTGGTGTCTTCGGGGCTGGCTTGCTTAGCGCGTTCGGTATGCTGGCAGGGTTGCTGCTGGCGGCGGCACTGCTGTTGCCGGCGTTGCTCGATCGGGTACTGGCCTGGCTGGCGCGTCGTTGCCACCGGCCATTGGCGCAATGGTTCGTGGCTGACAGCCGCCAGCAGTTGCCAGCGCTGAGCCTGGCGTTGGTCGCCCTTTTGCTGGCCCTGGCTGCCAGTGTTGGCGTGGGCAGCATGACCGAGGGTTTTCGCAAGACGTTTGTCGGTTGGCTTGACCTGCGTCTCTCCGCCGACCTGTATGTCACCCCGCGGGACACGGCCCAAGGCTTGCAGATAGTCGAGTGGCTCAAGCAGCAGCCCGGGGCCAGCGTGGTCCTGCCCGGCTGGCGCGCAGACATGCATCTGCAAGGTTGGCCGGTGCAAGTGCAGGGCATTGTCGATCACCCTGCCTATCGTACGCGCTGGCCATTGCTGGAACAGCATTCGCGCGCCTGGCAGCAACTGGCCAGCGGACAAACCGTAATGCTCAGTGAGCAGTTGGCCAGGCGATTGAACCTGCAACTGGGTGACAGCCTGAAGCTGCCCGCAGGCACGCCAGCCTTGCCCGTGGTGGGGATCTATGCCGATTACGGCAACCCCAAGGGGCATGTACTGGTCAATGCCGACTGGTTGCGCGCCCACTGGCCACAGGCAACCCTGGCCGGCTTGAGTGTCGACCTGAGCGCTGAAGGGGTGCCGGTGCTCAAGGCCGCGCTGCAACGGCACTTTGCCCTGGATGACAGCCGGGTGGTCGAGCAGGCGCGCCTGAAACGCTGGTCAACCGACGTGTTCAACCGCACCTTTGCCGCCACCGCAGCCCTCAACAGCCTTACCCTTGGCGTGGCCGGTGTGGCGTTGTTCATCAACCTGCTGACCCTGGGGCAGGCGCGGCTGGGCCAGTTGGCACCGCTGTGGGCGCTGGGGGTGCGGCGCATGCAACTGGTCTGGTTGAGCCTGGGGCAGACACTCATGCTCAGCAGCTTCACCGTGCTGCTGGCAATTCCGCTTGGGCTGCTGCTGGCCTGGTGCCTGGTCGCGGTGGTGAACGTGCAGGCCTTCGGCTGGCGGTTACCGCTCTATGTGTTCCCCATGCAACTGCTGCAGTTGACCGTGCTGGGCATGCTCACCAGCCTGCTGGCCTGCGCCTGGCCGCTGTGGCAGCTGGCGCGCCGCCAGCCGCGTGAACTGTTGAGGCCGTTGTCCGATGAAGCTTAATGCGTGGCTGTTGCTGAGTGGTTTGTTGTGCGGCTGTGATCAGCCTGCACCGCAGAGCTATGCCGGGCTCGGGCAGCAGGCTGGCGAGTTCAGCCAGGTGACCCGCGATCATCGTCTGGTCTTCCCGCATGACCACGGCCCCCACGACGGCTTTCGTATCGAGTGGTGGTATGTCACCGCAAACCTCGAGGACGCCCAGGGCCGTGACTGGGGCGCCCAGTGGACACTGTTCCGCTCGGCCTTGCGCCCCGGTCCGGAGACCAGCGGCTGGAACAGCCCGAACCTGTGGATGGGGCATGCAGCACTGACCGGGCCGGGTGGCCATCAGGCTGCTGAAACCCTTGCGCGGGGGGGGATCGGCCAGGCCGGCGTGCAGGCCCAGCCGTTTCGCGCATGGATCAATGACTGGGTGTTACAGGGCCAGGGCGGAATTGAACACCTGCAGATGGCCGCCAGTGGCGACGGTTTTCGCTATGACTTGCAGTTGCACAGCGATCTTCCCTTGGTGCTGCATGGTGAGCAGGGCTACAGCGAAAAATCAGGTAAGGGCCAGGCTTCGTACTATTACAGCCAGCCTTTCTACCGCGTACAGGGGCACGTCCAGCGTGGCAGCCTGTGCATCGCGGTTACCGGGCGGGCCTGGCTGGACCGGGAATGGAGCAGCCAGCCGTTGGCCCCCGGGCAGACCGGCTGGGACTGGTTCTCCCTGCACCTGGACAGTGGCGCCAAGCTGATGCTGTTCCAGGTACGGGAGGCCCACGGGGAACCTTATCGCGCCGGGACCTGGGTCGGGCCACAGGGTGAGGTGGTGGCGCTGGACGCAGCACAGATCCAGCTGCAGGCGCTGGCCTGGTCTGCGCAGAAAAACGGCAAGCAGGTGCCGACGCGCTGGCGGGTGCAAGTGCCGGAGCATGGGGTGGATGTGCAGGTCGATGCCGTGGAGCCGCAGGCATGGATGCAGACACGGTTCCCGTATTGGGAAGGGCCGGTACGCTTGAACGGGAGTGCGGGCGGGCGCGGGTATCTGGAGATGACCGGGTACTAGTGCAACAACGTTTGCGCAAGACAGTTGTTCCCATAAAGACCGCGCCCGACCCTTCAATCCTTGATCAGCCCTCGCAGCACTGCCCGCGCTTCTTCAGTGCGCAAGCACTCGATGAACAACTGGCTTTCACGCGCCACCGTGGCCTCCAGCTCTGCCCGCTGGCTGTCCTTGAGCAGCCGCTTGCTGATCCGCAGTGCCGCCTGCGGGTAGCCTTGTAGCTGCCGCGCCAGCGTGCGGGCGCCTTCCAGGCACTGTTCGCCGTTTTCATGCAGCTCATTGGCCAGCCCCCAGGCCAGCATCTGTTCGCCATCCAGCAATGCATTGGTCAGCAGCAAGCGTGCCGCGCGGGCCTGGCCAAGCACACGCGGCAGCAGCAGGCTGGAACCAAATTCCGGGCACACACCCAGCGGCGCGAAAGGCATGCGCAGCCTGGTCGAACGGCTGACCAGTACCTGGTCGCAATGCAGCAACAGGGTGGCCCCGATGCCGATCGCCGCACCACTGACCGCTGCGATCAGCGGCTTGTCCAGGCCCATGATCACCCGCATCAGGCGGAACACCGGGCTGTCCAGGTCGCTGGGCGGGTTGTCGAGGAAGTCGCGAAGGTCGTTGCCAGCGCTGAAGCAGTGCGGCCCACCGGTGATAATGATGGCATCGACAGCGGGGTCTTCATCTGCCGCCAGCAATAGGTCGCCCAGCAGCTGGTACATGGCAGTGTTCAGGGCATTGAGCTTGTCGGGGCGGTTGAAGGCCAGGGTCAGCAGGCCTTGGTCCAGCTCGCGTGTGATCAGGTCGTTCATGGCAGCCGCTTTTGTTGTTGTGAGGGGGCCCTGCCGGGCAGTGGCGCTTAGGGTTTATCACGCAGTCCGGCTTGTTGTACAGTCGTTCAGTCCAGCCCCTAACCAGAGACCCACCAATGACTCAGGAAGCCCGCTACCACCGCATGCTGCCGGAATTGCGCAAAGCCAACCTGGTCGAGGCGACCCTGGTGTGCCTCAAACGCCATGGTTTCCAGGGGGCTTCGATCCGCAAGATTTCGGCCGAGGCCGGGGTCTCGGTCGGGCTGATCAGCCACCATTACGCGGGCAAGGACGAACTGGTGGCAGAGGCTTACATGGCCGTCACCGGTCGGGTGATGAGCCTGTTGCGCGAGGCCATGGCCAAGGCTGCGCCCAATGCCCGCGAGCGGTTGTCGGCGTTCTTCCGTGCCTCGTTCTGCGCCGAGCTGCTCGACCCGCAATTGCTCGATGCCTGGCTGGCTTTCTGGGGGGCGGTGAAGACCGCCGACGCGATCAACCAGGTGCACGACCACTCCTACGGCGAGTACCGCAACGAACTTGGCCAGCTACTGGCCAGGCTGGCCGAGGAGGAGGGCTGGCAGGGCTTCGATGCCGACCTGGCGGCCATCAGCCTGAGCGCCTTGCTTGATGGCCTGTGGCTGGAGTCGGGCCTGAACCCCGGCACCTTCACCCCCGAGCAGGGCGTGATCATCTGCGAGGCCTGGGTCGACGGCCTGCAGGCCGGTGGCCGGAGGCGCTTCAGCCTGTCCGAGGGCTGTTGATCACCTGTTCAGTAACGAGTACGCTGCTGTCGCGAGTGTGTAGAACAACACCAATAAAAAAGAGACAACACGCAATGACGCCTCGGGTATTGATCGTCGATGACGATCCGCTTATTCGTGACTTGCTGCAGGCCTACCTGTCCCGGGAGGGCTACGACGTACACTGCGCCGACACCGCGGAAAGGGCCGAAGCCCTGCTCGCCAGCCAGGATGTCGACCTGGTGCTGCTGGACATCCGCCTGCCCGGCAAGGACGGCCTCACCCTGACCCGCGAACTGCGGGTGCGCTCGGAGGTTGGCATCATCCTCGTCACCGGGCGCAATGACGACATCGATCGCATCGTTGGCCTGGAATGCGGCGCAGATGACTACGTGATCAAACCGCTCAACCCCCGCGAGCTGGTGTCCCGGGCGAAAAACCTGATCCGCCGCGTGCGCCATGCCCGCGAGGCGCACCCCGCCCCGGCCTGCCCGCAGTCGCTGAAGCAGTTCGCCGACTGGGCACTGGATACCGACCGCCGGCGCCTGATCGACGCCTGTGGCGGGCAAACCCTGCTGACCCACGGTGAGTTCCAGTTGCTCAGCGTGTTCCTGCGCAACAGCGGCCACACCCTCAGCCGCGACCAGTTGATGGACCAGATTCGCAACCGCGAGTGGGTGCCCAACGACCGCTCCATCGACGTGCTGGTCGGCCGCCTGCGGCGCAAGCTGCATGACGACCCGGCCGAACCGCAGTTGATCATCACCATTCACGGCACCGGCTACCTGTTCACCGCCAGTGTGGCAGCATGATTCCTCGCGCCTGGCGGTTGGCGCTGGCCTTGACGTTGCCCACCCTGCACGCCAGTGCCAGTGAGCCGGTGCGCTACTGTGACTATCCGGTGTACCCGCCCATTTCCTGGAGCGACGGCCACCAGGTGCGCGGCCTGGCCCCCACCGTGGTGCGCGAACTGTTCGCGCGCATGGGCTACGAGGTGCAAACCGTGGTGCTGGGCAACTGGAAGCGCTGCCTGATGGACGCCGCCGCCGGGCGGGTGGACGTGGTCCTGGCCTACAACAGCGACCAGCGTGACCAGCGCATGCGTTTTTCCACGGAGCCGGTGTTGCGCGAGGAAGTGGCCGTGTTCTACAACCGCAAGCGACCGGTGCAGTTCCAGCAACTGGAGGACCTGGCGGGTTACCGCGGCGGCCTGCTGTACGGTGAAAGCTATGGCGCCGAATTTGACCGCTTCGTCGCCCGCCACCAGAACATCGAGCGGGTGTCGTCCAGCCAACAGAACTTCGGCAAGCTGATCCGCGGGCGCATTGACTATGTGATTCAGGAGCGGCGCACCGGCCAACTGTTCATCGAGCACCTGCCCGGCGCGCAGGACATCCGCGTATTGCCCACGGCACTGAGCGTCGACTACCTGCGGGTGGCGGTATCGCGACAGTCACCCTTGAGCCAGCACATGGGTGAAATCGACGCGCAGTTGCAGCGGATGAACCAAGCGGGCGAGATCGCGCGTTGGCTGGAGCAAAGTGAAGTCACTTACCGCGACATGATCAACCTGCCGGCGGATGCACGATGATCCGCCTGCGCACAGATGGCCTGCTGCGCCGCCTGCTGCTGTTCATCCTGCTGTTCAGCTTGTGCTTCACGGTGCTGGCCAGCGGCGTGCAGCTTTACTTCGAGTACCGTCGCGAAATGCGGGATATAGAGGCACGCATGGCGTTGATCCGCGCCGGCTACCTGGCCAGCCTGGAGCGCAGCCTGTGGGACCTCGACGAGGCGCAGCTGGATGTTCAGTTGCGCGGCCTGGTGGACTTCTCCGATGTGGCGCGGGTGCGTCTGGTCAGTGAGGATTTCCCATTGTTACGCGGTGAGCCCGAGCCCCAAGGGCCGCTGCGCATCGAGCGCTTCCCCCTCGACTATCAGCCGCCCTCAGGGCCGGTCAGGCACCTGGGTGAACTGGAAGTCAGCATCGACCTTGGCGCGGTACACCGGCGGCTTTACGCCACGGGCCTTGCCAGCCTGTTGTGGATGGGCGTGTTTCTGTGCGGCCTGGCAGTGGCGCTGTCAGGGCTGTTCTACCGCCTGGTCACCCGCCACCTGCAAGTGATGGCCGAGTTCGCCCGCCGCATTGGCGCCGGCCAGTGGCAGGAGCCGTTGCGCCTTGGCCGCCGCCGATCATCGCGCCCCGACGAAATCGACACTGTGGCCAATGCCTTGGACGATATGCGTCGCGCCATCCTCAGCGATATCGAGCGCCGTGAGCGCGACCGCCTGGAACTGCAGGGTAAACGCGACGAATTGCAGGCCATAGTCGAGCGGCGTACAGCCAGCCTGGCTCGTGCCAAGGACGAGGCCGAGGCTGCCAACCTGGCCAAGTCGCGCTTTTTGGCGACGATGAGCCATGAATTGCGCACGCCGCTCAACGGTATTCTGGGCATGGCCGAACTGCTGCGCGGCGGGCGCCTGGAGGTCGCCGACCGCCAGCGTGTCGAGGCCTTGTACAAGGCTGGCGAAGGGCTGTTGGCGATTCTCAGCGAAGTGCTGTATTTCGCCCGGCTCGAAGAAGGCGAGAGCCGCGCCGAACGGGTGGTGTTTTCCTTGCGTCAGTTGTGCCAGGAGGTGCTGGCGTTGCTCGAACCCATGGCCATGGAGAATGCCGACACCCTGCAACTGCAGGTCGATGAGCAACTGGCCGCGTACCAGTACGGCGCAGAGCAGTACCTGCGACAGGTGCTGAGCAATCTGCTGGCCAACGCCATCAAGTTCACTGAGCACGGCCAGGTACAGCTGACGGTACAGGTGCTTGCCAATAACGAGTGCTCGCAGCGCTTGCGGCTGTCGGTCCGTGACAACGGTATCGGCATCGAACCCGCCGTTCAGGCGAAGATCTTCGACCGTTTCGTCCAGGCCAGCGAAGCTGTGACCCAGCGCTATGGCGGCACTGGCCTGGGCCTGGCGATCTGCAAGCACCTGGTGGAAAAACTGGGCGGTAGCATCGGCCTTGAGAGCGTTCAAGGGCAGGGCAGCTGCTTTTGGTTCGAGCTCGACATGGCTCGCGGGCAGCCTGTCTCAGCGGGGTCACCAGCTCCTTCGCCCTTGCCCAGCCTGGATATCCTGGTGGTCGAAGACGTTGCCCTGAACCGTGAGGTTGCCGGTGGCCTGCTGCTGCGCGACGGTCACCGGGTAAGCTTTGCCGAAGACGCCAGCCAAGCCCTGCAGGCATGCGCGCAGCGGCGCTTCGACCTGGTTCTGCTGGACGTGCACTTGCCGGGCATGAGCGGGGTGGCGTTGTGCCGACAGCTGCGTACCTCGCCTGGGCCGAACCGCCACAGTCGGATCCTGGCGCTGACGGCCGGCGTGCAACCGGGCCAGGTAGCGGGTTATCTGGACGCTGGCATGCAGGGCGTACTGGCCAAGCCTTTGCGGCTGGACAACCTGCGCAAAGCGTTGGCTGACGTAGCACCCGGTGAAGTGGCCAGCGCTGGCGCAGACATGGACTGGTCATTGCTCGACACCCACCGTTCACTGCTGGGGGAGCAGAAGTTGCAAGGCCTGCTGAAGGTCCTGCGCCAGTCACTGCAGCAGTACGCCACGGCGCTGGCCGAGGCGCTGCCAGCCCAGGACTTCACCGAAGTGCTGCACCTGGCCCACCGCCTGGCTGGCAGTTGCGATTCCCTGGGGTTTACCGGGCTGGCGACGGTGTTGCGTGGTCTGGAGGCGGCGGCCCGGCAGCATGACGTACAGGCCATGCAAGCCCTCGGTGAGCCGTTGGCTACCCAGCTAGGTCAGGCCAGTGCCACGCTGGAACAGTTGATTCAGAGCTGACGTACAAAAAGCTTACGACTTTTTACATCTTCGATCCGTTCGTACAACGGCGCCTTACATCCGTTTCCAATAATCCATGGCAACCGTGTTGCACACGGTCCATGAGGCTTATTGGAGACAAGAATAATGACATGCCGTAGCGCTCAGCCCCTCATTCGAACCCTCCCACGCACCGGCCGCAATGGCGAGGTGTGCCATGACTGACAGCGTTGAAAAAATCCAGCTCACCCGCGCCCTGAAAAGCCGGCACATCTTCATGCTGTCGCTGGGTGGGGTTATTGGAACCGGCCTGTTCATGGGCTCGGGCGTAACCATCAATCAGGGCGGGCCGGTGGGCGCGATCCTGGCTTACCTGGTCGCGGGCTTGCTGATGTACCTGGTGATGGTCTGCCTCGGCGAGCTGTCGGTGCAGATGCCAGTGTCCGGTTCGTTCCAGGCCCACGCCACCAAATACATTGGCCCGGCCACCGGGTTCATGATCGGCTGGGTGTACTGGATGAGCTGGGCCACCACCGTAGGCCTGGAGTTCACCGCTGCCGGCATGTTGATGACCCGCTGGTTCCCGGAGGTGCCGATCTGGTACTGGTCGGCGCTGTTCGTGGTGGTGCTGTTCGGGCTCAACGCCCTGGCCACGCGTGCCTTTGGCGAGGCCGAGTACTGGTTCTCGGGCATCAAGGTGGCAACCATCCTCGGCTTCATCGTCATTGGCCTGCTGGTGATTTTCGGTGCCATCCCCCTGAGCAGCGGGGCACCCGCACCGATGCTGAACAACCTGGTGGGCGAGTCGCTGTTCCCCCATGGCCTGTCGGCAGTGTTCGCGGTGATGATGACCGTGGTCTACGCCTTCCAGGGATGCGAAATCATGGGGGTGGCGGCTGGCGAGACCGAGCACCCGGAAAAGAGCATCCCGCGGGCGGTGCGCAATGTGGTGTTCCGCGTGCTGATCTTCTATGTGCTGGCGATTGCCGTGCTGTCGGCGATTGTGCCGCACGAGCAGGCCGGGCTGATGGAAAGCCCGTTCGTGCAGGTGTTCGACATGGTCGGCATCCCTTACGCCGCCGACTTGATGAACTTCGTCATCCTCACGGCCATCCTCTCGGTGGGCAACTCCGGGTTGTATGCCTCCACGCGCATCCTCTGGGCCATGTCCAAGACTGGCATGGCACCGAAAAGCCTGTCGCCGCTGAGCAAGCGTGGCGTGCCGCTGCGGGCGCTGAGCATCACCCTGTGCTTTGCGCTGATCTCGCTGATGACCAGCTTCGTCGCGGCTGACACGCTGTTCATGGTGCTGATGGCGGTGAGCGGCATGTCCGGCACCGTGACCTGGATCGTCATCGCCCTGGCGCAGTACCGTTTCCGCAAGGCATGGCTGCGTGACGGCGGGCAACTGCAGGACCTGAAGTACAAGGCGCCGCTGTACCCCCTGGTGCCGCTGCTGTGCATCACCCTGTGCAGTTCGCTGTTCGTGTTCCTGGCGCTGGATGAAACCCAGCGGCCGTCGCTGTACTGGGGCTTTGGCTTCATTGCCCTGTGCTATGCGGCGTACTTCTTCGTCAACCGCCGCCGGCAGGGGGCCTTCGAGCCCAGCGCACCAGGGGTTTGACACCGCAGCTCGTCGTCGGCAGGTGTTGGTCGCTGCATTTTCAGCGCCTGTGAGGTCGAGCGCCGCCTGTGCGGTGCGCGATCTCACAGGCCATAAAGCCGTCAGGACGAACGCCCTTGTGTAACGCCAGACACCGAGTTGTGCGAAGTTGTAACAGCCCATCCCGCCTTGCTGAACACTCGTTTAGTATCTCCCTCGTCAAGCCCTCCAACACCATCACAACAACACCGAGGCCCCCCATGACCACCCCGTCGTCGTCACTGTTGAGCAAGGTCGAAGCCGGCGTTGCCTGGATCACCCTCAACCGCCCCGAGCAGCGCAACGCGCTGGACATTCCCACCCTCAAGCAACTGCACGCCTTGCTCGACAGCCATGCCGACGACCCCGCCGTACGCGTGGTGGTGCTGACCGGCAGCGGCCGCAGCTTCTGCGCTGGCGCCGACCTGGCCGAATGGGCAGCCGCCGAAGCGGCGGGCACCCTGGAAAGCTACGGCTGGACCGAAACTGCCCATGCCCTGATGTTGCGCCTGCACAGCCTCGACAAACCCACCATCGCCGCCATCAACGGCACCGCCGTGGGCGGTGGCATGGACCTCAGCCTGTGCTGCGACCTGCGCATCGCCGCCGCCTCGGCGCGCTTCAAGGCCGGCTACACCAGCATGGCCTACAGCCCCGATGCCGGCGCCAGCTGGCACCTGCCACGGCTGATCGGCAGCGAGCAGGCCAAGCGCCTGCTGTTCCTGGACGAATTGTGGGGCGCCGATCGCGCCCTGGCCGCCGGGTTGGTCAGCGAAGTCTGCGCCGACGAGCAGTTGCCTGCCGTTGCCGCCGAACTGGCCGGGCGCCTGGCCAATGGCCCGACCTTCGCCTATGCGCAGACCAAGCGGCTGATACGCGACGGTGCCCGGCGCACGCTGGCTGAACAGCTGGAAGCCGAGCGCCACGCCGGCCTGCTGTGTGGCCGCAGCCAGGATGGCGCCGAGGCCCTGCAAGCTTCGGTGGAACGTCGCGCCCCCCGTTTTACCGGCCAGTAATCCGATACCCGACCCTCATCAGGACCTTCGCAGATGAATTTCCAACTGACCCAAGAACAAGAAATGTTGGTGGAAGCGGTACGCAGCTTTGTTGCCAAAGAACTGTTGCCCCATGAGGAAGCGGTGGACCGCGCCGACGCCGTGTCACCCGAACTGGCCGCGCAGATCCGTGGCAAGGCCATCGCTGCCGGGTTCTATGCCTTCAACATGCCCGAGGAAGTGGGAGGGGGCGGCCTGGACTACCTGTCCCAGGCGCTGATCGAACGTGAGCTGTCCAAGGTGTCCTGGGCGCTGCATGTCTTCGTTGCACGGCCGTCGAAAATCCTCATGGCCTGCAAGGACGAGCAGATCAACGACTACCTGTTGCCGTGCGTGCAGGGCGAGAAGATCGACTGCTTCGCCCTCACCGAACCGGGCGCCGGCTCTGATGCCAATGCCATCAAGACCCGCGCCGTACGTCAGGGCGATGACTTTGTCATCAACGGTAGCAAGCACTTCATCAGCCACGCAGGCCACGCCGATTTCGCCATCGTCTTCGCTGTCACCGACACCTACGAGCACAACGGGCGCAAGCGCAATGCGGTCACCGCCTTGCTGGTCGACCGGGGTACGCCGGGCATGACCATCCGCCGTGGTCCCAAGTGCGTGAGCAACCGTGGTTATCACACCTACGAGCTGTTTTTCGACGACTGCCGGGTGCCGGCCAGCAAGGTACTGGGCGAAGTCGGCAAGGGCTGGGAAGTGGCCAACGCCTGGCTTACCGCCGGTCGGGTGATGGTCGCCGCCAACTGCGTGGGCCAGGCCCAGCGCGCCCTCGACCTGTCGCTGCAATGGGCCGCCGACCGCAAGCAGTTCGGCCAGCCCATCGGCAGCTATCAGGGGGTGTCGTTCAAGCTGGCCGACATGGCCACGCAGATCCGCGCGGCCGAGATGCTCACCCTGCACACCGCCTGGAAGATGGACCAGGGCAACATGACCGACGGTGAGGCCGGCATGGCCAAGCTGTTTGCAAGCGAGGTGCTGGGCAAGGTCGCCGACCAAGCCGTGCAGATCTTCGGTGGCATGGGCCTGATGGATGAAGGGCCAGTTGAGCGCATCTGGCGCAACGCGCGTATCGAGCGCATCTGGGAGGGCACTTCGGAAATCCAGCGGCATATCATCGCCCGCGAACTGCTGCGCCCGCTGCTGCGCTGAGCGCCAGGAGAACACCCATGTCGCAATCGATTCGTGACAACCTCAAGCGCCTGCTGGCGCCCCGACACCTGGCCTTCGTCGGCGGGCGCAGCATGGCGCGGGCGCTCAAGCGCTGCGCCGAAGGTGGCTTTGCCGGTGAGCTGTGGCTGGTCAACCCGCAGCATGAAAGCCTCGAAGGCATCCCCTGCGTGGCCCGGGTGGTCGACTTGCCCTACGCCCCGGACGCGGTGTTCATCGCCACCAACCGTGAGCTGACCCTGCAGTGCGTTGCCGAGCTGGCTGCACGTGGCGCCGGTGGCGCCATCTGCTACGCCTCGGGCTTTGCCGAAAGCGGCGAGGAGGGCTGCCAGTTGCAGCAACGCCTGCTCGACGTCGCCGGCAACATGGCCTTGCTCGGCCCTAACTGCTATGGCCTGCTCGACTACCTGCACGGTGCCGCCCTGTGGCCGGTGGCGCATGGTGGCCAGCAAGTGGAGAAGGGGGTGGCGATCCTCACGCAAAGTGGCAACTTCGCCTACAACCTGTCCATGAGCGACCGCTCCCTGCCGGTGGCCTACATGGCCTCGGTCGGCAACCAGGCGCAACTGGGTGTGGCCGAGCTGATGGACGTGCTGCTCGACGACCCACGGGTAACGGCCATCGGGCTGCACCTGGAAGGCTTGAAGAACGTGCCGGGCTTTGCACGCGCCGCCTACAAGGCATTGCAGCAGGGTACGCCGATCATTGCCCTTAAGACTGGCGTTTCGCAGATCGGCGCTGAACTGGCGCTCAGCCACACCAGCTCGTTGTCCGGCTCCGATGCGTTGTACGACAGCCTGTTCCAGCGCCTGGGCGTAATCCGCGTCAGCGGCCCGGTGAGCTTTGTCGAAACGCTCAAGGCCGCAGCCTGCGGACGCTTGCCGGCAGATGGCGAGCTGATTGCGCTGGCCTGCTCAGGCGGCGATGCCGGCCTGATTGCCGACTATGCCGAACGCAACCAGTTGCAACTGCCGAAGCTCGCGCAAGGGCAGGTGGCGGCACTGGCCGAGGTGTTGCCGGGCTATGCCAACCTGGTCAACCCACTGGACTTCACCACGGCCATCTGGGGCGATGAAGCCGCCCTGCAACGCATGCTCGACAGCACCCTGAGCGGCGCCGCGGGCGCGGCGATGCTGGTGCTGGACTATCCGGCGGCGTTCACCGGCGAGCGCAAGGAATGCGACCTGCTGCTGGGGCTGTACTGCGATGCCGTTGAACGCCACGGCAAGATCGGCTTCGTCACCTCGGCTTTCCCGGAACTGTTGCCTGCCAGTGCGCGTGAGCGCCTGCATGCGCGGGGCATCGCTGCCCTGCAGGGCGTGGAAGACGGCCTGGCGGCCTGGGGCCGTATCGTCGCTTACCAAAGGAACCGCCAGCGGTTGCTGGACCAGGGCGAGGCTGCGCGGGTACCGCTGTGCCCGCAGGCCGTCACGGGCGAAAGCCGACTGTTGGACGAATGGCAATCCAAGCAGGCCCTGCGCGCCTTCGGTCTGCCCGTGCCTGCGGGCGTGCTGAGTACGCCCGAACGCGCCGTGGCAGACGCTGCCCGCGTCGGTTACCCCTTGGTACTGAAGGCGGTCAGCGCGCAGCTGCCGCACAAGACCGAAGCTGGCGCTGTGGCGTTGAACCTGCGCGATGCCCGTGCCCTGGAAGCTGCACTGGTGCAGATGCGCCAGTGCATCGCTGACTACGCCCCGCAGGTTGCGTTTGATCAGGTGCTGCTCGAGCCCATGGCCGAGCCGCCCTTGGCCGAGCTCATAGTGGGCATCAAGCGTGAACACGACTTTGCCCTGGCCTTGGTGATCGGTGCCGGCGGCGTGCTGGTCGAACTGCTCAAGGACAGTGTCAGCCTGTTGCTGCCCACTACCGACAGCGCCATCCGGGCAGCGCTGCTGAGCCTGCGCAGTGCCAGCCTGCTGCAAGGCTTCCGTGGCCGTCCGGCCGCCAACCTCGATGCCTTGGTCTCGGCCATCCGCGCAGTCGCCGATTACGCCTGCGAAAACGCCGGGCATTTGCTGGAGCTGGATGTGAACCCATTGATGGTCGGTGCCGACGGCACCACCGCGGTCGACGCGCTGATCCGCCTCGGCCAGACGCAAGGAGAACGACATGAATGACCTTACCCTGACGGCCGGCCAGGCCCTGGTGCGGTTGTTGGCCAACTACGGCGTTGAGACCGTGTTCGGCATCCCCGGCGTGCACACCCTGGAGCTTTACCGTGGCCTGCCGGGCAGCGGCATTCGCCATGTATTGACCCGCCACGAGCAAGGCGCCGGCTTCATGGCCGACGGTTACGCGCGGGTCAGTGGCAAGCCCGGAGTGTGCTTCGTCATTACCGGCCCAGGCGTAACCAACGTCGCCACCCCCATCGGCCAAGCCTATGCCGACTCGGTGCCGATGCTGGTGATCTCCAGCGTCAACCACACCGCCAGCCTGGGCAAGGGCTGGGGCTGCCTGCACGAAACCCAGGACCAGCGCGCCATGACTGCGCCGATCACCGCGTTCTCGGCCGTGGCGTTGCGCGGCGATGACCTGCCCGAGCTGATCGCCCGCGCCTGGGCCGTGTTCGACAGCGAACGACCGCGCCCGGTGCATATTTCGGTGCCCCTGGACGTGCTGGCGGCACCGGTCAGCCGGGACTGGAGCGGTGAGGTGGTACGCCGTCCCGGGCGTGGCCAGCCGCGCCGCGAAACCCTCGAGCAGGCTGCCCTGAAGCTTGCCGCCGCCCAGCGGCCGATGATCATTGCCGGGGGGGGCGCGTTGCACGCGGCTGAGCAGTTGCAGCAACTTAGTACACGGCTGGCAGCGCCTCTGTTCACCAGCGTGGCCGGCAAGGGCTTGCTGCCGCCAGACGCGCCACTCAATGCCGGCGCCAGCCTGTGCGTCGAACCCGGCTGGCAGTTGATCAGCCAGGCTGATGTGGTGCTTGCTGTAGGCACCGAAATGGCCGACACCGACTTCTGGCGCGAACGTCTGCCGATCCGCGGCGAGCTGCTGCGCGTCGACATCGACCCGCGCAAGTTCAACGATTTCTACCCCTGTGCCATTGCCCTGCAGGGCGATGCCCGGCAAACCGTGGACGGTTTGCTCGAACACCTGCCCGCACTTCAGCGTGACCCGGCCCAGGCCAGCGCGGCGGTGGCCACCCTGCGCCAGGCCATCCGCAATGGGCATGCCCCGTTGCAGGCCACGCACCAGGCCATTCTGGACCGTATCGCCGCCGTACTGCCCGACGATGCCTTCATCAGCAGCGACATGACCCAGCTGGCCTATACCGGCAACTACGCCTTCTCCAGCCGGGCACCACGTAGCTGGCTGCACCCCACCGGCTACGGCACCCTCGGCTACGGCCTGCCGGCTGGCATCGGTGGTATGTTCGCCAGCGACCACCGCCCCGGCCTGGTACTTGTGGGTGATGGCGGCTTCCTGTACACCGCCCAGGAACTGGCAACTGCCGTCGAGGAGCTGCACCGGCCGCTGGTGGTGTTGCTTTGGAACAATGACGCCCTCGGCCAGATCCGCGACGATATGCTCGGTCTGGATATCGAGCCGGTCGGCGTGCTGCCGCGCAACCCGGATTTCATCGGCCTGGCCCGCGCCTTCGGCTGCACCGTGCACCAGCCACGCGACCTGGACGCATTGCAGGCCGACCTGGCCAGCGGCTTCGCCACCCCCGGCGTGACGTTCATCGAACTCAAACACACCTGCGTCTGTTAAGGCGCGCACAACGACAAGAACACGAGTAACCACCATGCCCTTTCGCCGTACCCTTCTGGCTGCATCCCTGGCACTTCTGATCACCGGACAGGCCCCCCTGTATGCGGCCCCCCCGTTGTCGATGGACAACGGCACCAACACCCTGACCGTGCAGAACAGCAACGCCTGGGTTGAGGTCAGTGCCAGCGCTCTGCAACACAATATCCGCACCCTGCAGGCCGAGCTGGCCGGCAAGTCCAAGCTGTGCGCTGTGCTCAAGGCCGATGCCTATGGCCACGGTATCGGCCTGGTAATGCCATCGATCATCGCCCAGGGCGTGCCCTGCATGGCGGTGGCCAGCAACGAGGAGGCCCGCGTGGTCCGCGCCAGTGGCTTCACCGGGCAACTGGTGCGGGTACGCCTGGCCAGCCTCAGCGAGCTGGAAGATGGCTTGCAGTACGACATGGAGGAGCTGGTGGGCAGCGCGGAATTCGCCCGCCAGGCCGATGCCATCGCCGCGCGCCATGGCAAGACCCTGCGCATTCACATGGCGCTCAACTCCAGCGGCATGAGCCGCAACGGGGTGGAGATGGCCACCTGGTCCGGCCGTGGCGAAGCGCTGCAGATCACCGACCAGAAGCACCTCAAGCTGGTCGCGCTGATGACCCACTTTGCCGTGGAGGACAAGGACGATGTCCGCAAGGGCCTGGCAGCCTTCAACGAGCAGACCGACTGGTTGATCAAGCACGCGAAGCTCGACCGCAGCAAGCTCACCC
This sequence comes from Pseudomonas sp. 2,4-D, assembly GCF_030418155.1. Taxonomy (NCBI): domain Bacteria; kingdom Pseudomonadati; phylum Pseudomonadota; class Gammaproteobacteria; order Pseudomonadales; family Pseudomonadaceae; genus Pseudomonas; species Pseudomonas sp. 2,4-D. The sequence continues at coordinate 83,402 of NZ_JAUHUI010000004.1, read as the reverse complement.
TGCACGCCGCCAACTCGTTCGCTACGCTGGAGGTGCCGGAAGCGCGCCTGGACATGGTGCGAACGGGGGGCGCGCTGTTCGGCGACACCGTGCCGGGGCGCACTGAGTACAAGCGTGCGATGCAGTTCAAATCGCATGTGGCGGCGGTGCACAGCTATCCGGCTGGCAACACCGTGGGCTATGACCGCACCTTCACCCTGGCCCGTGATTCGCGTCTGGCCAACATTACGGTCGGGTACTCCGATGGCTACCGCCGGGTATTCACCAACAAGGGCCATGTGCTGATCAACGGCCACCGTGTGCCGGTTGTGGGCAAGGTGTCGATGAACACGCTGATGGTCGATGTCACCGACTTCCCTGATGTGAAGGGGGGCAACGAAGTGGTGCTGTTTGGCAAGCAGGCCGGGGGCGAAATCACCCAGGCCGAGATGGAAGAAATCAACGGCGCGTTGCTCGCCGATTTGTACACCGTATGGGGCAGTTCCAACCCGAAGATGCTCGTCGACTGAAATTGCCATTGAAAGGAGATTGCCATGCGCTACGCCAAGCTCACCCAACGCATCGCCGGCGACGGCGCTGCGGCCTGGGACATCCACTACCGCGCCCTGGCGCTGCAGGCCGAGGGCAAGGACATCCTGCTGCTGTCGGTGGGGGACCCGGACTTCGACACTCCCGCGCCTATCGTCGAGGCGGCCATCGACAGCCTGCGCGCTGGCCATACTCATTACGCCGATGTACGCGGCAAGCTGGCGCTGCGCCAGGCCATCGCCAACCGTCACCGGCAGCGCAGTGGCCAGGCGGTGAGCGTCGACCAGGTGACCGTGCTGGCGGGTGCCCAGTGCGCGCTGTTCTGCGTAGCCCAGTGCATACTCGACCCAGGCGATGAGGTGATCGTTGCCGAACCGATGTATGTCACCTACGAGGCTGTGTTCGGTGCCTGCGGCGCCAAGGTGGTGCCGGTACCGGTCAAGCCCGAGAATGGCTTTCGCGTGTGCCCGCGTGACGTCGCCGAGCGCATTACCCCGCGCACCCGCGCGCTGGCCCTGAACAGCCCGCACAACCCTTCAGGGGCGAGCCTGCCGCGCGCCACCTGGGAGGCGCTGGCCGAACTGTGCGTTGCCCATGATCTGTGGCTGATCTCTGACGAGGTCTACAGCGAGCTGCTGTATGAAGGTGAGCATGTCAGCCCCGGCAGCCTGCCGGGTATGGCCGAGCGGACTGCAACGCTGAACAGCCTGTCCAAATCGCATGCCATGACTGGCTGGCGCATGGGGTGGGTGGTCGGCTCGACAGCACTGGCCACGCATCTGGAAAACCTCGCCCTGTGCATGCTCTACGGCTTGCCGGACTTCGTCCAGGATGCCGCCGTGGTGGCGCTGGAGCACCCGTTGCCCGAACTGGACGCCATGCGCGAAGCCTACCGCCAGCGGCGCGATCTGGTGTGCGAGCAGCTGGCCGGCTGCCCGGGTTTGAAGGCGTTGAAGCCCGATGGTGGCATGTTCGTGATGGTCGACATCCGTGAAACCGGCCATAGCGCCCAGGCTTTCGCCGACTACCTGTTGGATAGCCAAGGCGTGTCGGTGCTCGCCGGCGAGGCATTCGGCCCTAGCGCTGCCGGGCATATCCGCCTGGGCCTGGTGCTGGGCAACGAGGCGCTGGTCGATGCCTGCCAGCGCATTGCCCGCTGCGCCGGCGAACTGATGCGCGGGCAGACGGATGCGTGAACACACCGTCCAGCGTACGCGTTGCCCGGGCCAGGAGGACGGCGCGCGCTGCTGAACCACTGCGGCAAGATAACCTGTTTTGTGTGAGGAGAATGTTTGTGAATGTACTGATCGTCCACGCTCACCCCGAGCCGCAATCGTTCACGGCAGCCCTGCGTGACCAGGCTGTGGAAACCTTCCGCGCCCAAGGCCATCAGGTGCAGGTCAGTGACTTGTACGCCATGGGCTGGAACCCGGTGGCCAGTGCCGATGACTTTACCCAGCGCGAGAACCCCGAGTACCTCGTGTATGCGCTGGAGCAGCGTCAGGGCGTCAAGCGTGGCGCCATTGCCGCGGATATCCAGCAGGAGCTGGACAAGTTGTTGTGGGCCGACTTGCTGGTGCTGAACTTCCCGATCTTCTGGTTCTCGGCCCCGGCCATGCTCAAGGGCTGGATCGACCGGGTGCTGGTGTCGGGGGTGTGCTATGGCGGCAAGCGCTTCTACGACCAGGGCGGGTTGGCCGGCAAGAGGGCGCTGGTGACCGTGACCCTGGGCGGGCGAGAGCACATGTTTGGCGACGGCGCGATTCACGGGCCGCTGGAAGACATGCTGCGGCCGATCCTGCGGGGCACGCTGGCCTATGTCGGGTTCGAGGTGCTGCCGCCGTTCGTGGCGTGGCATGTGCCGTACATCAGTGCTGATGCGCGACAGGACTTTCTGCAGCAATACCGGCAGCGTCTGGAGCAGCTCTCGGACGACCAGCCACTGGTGTTCCCGCGCCTGGCGCAGTTCGATGAAGCGTTGTACCCGCTGACGTGACCTTTCTCCTGTACTGAACACTGGGGCCGCGTTGCGGCCCTTTCGCGACACAAGGCCGCTCCCAGGATTACCGTCAGCTTCGAAGGCTGCGCCGTCCTTGTGGGAGCAGCCTTGTGTCGCGAAAGGGCTGCAAACCTTCCAGCGCCACCTGCCAAAAAACGACCACCCACACATTCGGGGTATGTCACCCCTGGACCAATCCACCGATAGTGAACCCATCGGCTCGATCCGGAGCACTCACACGATGGAGTTGCCATGCGCAAGGTACTGAAGGTGATTGGCGGTCTGCTGCTGGCGTCTGGCGCCAGCCTGGCCCAGGCGGCAGAGGTGGACAGCGGTAACACGTTACGGTTGTACAACTGGACCGACTACATCGGTGAAACCACCCTGGCCGACTTCGAGAAGGCCACCGGCATCAAGGTCATCTACGACACCTTCGATGGCTACGAAACCGTGCAGACCAAGCTGCTCACCGGCCGTTCCGGCTACGATCTGGTCATGCTCAACGCCTCGCTGGTACCCCCGCTGATCAGCGCCGGTGTGTTCCAGGCCCTGGACAAGCAGCAACTGCCCAGTTGGCACAACCTCGACCAGCAGGTGGTGAACGACCTGCAGGGCTACGACCCTGGCCTGAAGTATTCGGCGCCCTACACCTGGGGCAGCTCGGGGGTCACCTACAACGTCGACAAGATCACCGCGCGCATGCCCGACGCGCCGATCGGTTCGCTGGCCATGCTGTTCGACCCCAAGATCGTCTCGCGCTTCGCCGACTGCGGTGTCACCCTGATGGACGCGCCCACCGAGGTCATCCCGCTGGCCTTGCAGTACCTGGGCAAGGACCCACGCAGCGCGTCGCCGGCCGACCTCAAGGCGGCCGAACAACTGTTACTGGGCATCCGCCCCTACATACGCAAGTTCGATTCGGTGAATTATCTCACCAGCCTGCCCAATGGTGATGTCTGCCTGGCGCTGACCTGGTCCGGTGACTATGCCACCGCCCAGGCCCGCGCAGTGGAAGCGAAGAAGGACATCAAACTGTCGTTCTTCATCCCCAGGGAAGGTTCGCTGATCTGGTTCGACAACCTGTACATCCCCAAGGATGCGCCGCACGCGGCCAACGCGCACCGTTTCATCGAGTTCTTGTTGCAGCCGCAGACCATGGCCAAGGTCACCGACTACATCCACTACGCCAACAGCAACGCTGCCGCTACCGCGCTGGTGCGTGATGACATCCGCCAGGACCCGGCCATCTACCCCGACGGACAAACCCGTGAGCGCCTGTTCGCGCAGAAAACCCAGAGCCCCAAGGACATGCGCGCCATCACCCGGGTCTGGAGCACGATCAAGACCGGTTTCTGAACACTGCCCAAAAATTCCCGCCAAGGAGCTGCCCATGGCCACCCCAAGCAAAGCATTCGCCATTGCCCACGACCCGCTGGTGGACGCCGACAAGGCCCACTACATGCACGGCTACCATGTGTTCGACGAGCACCGCGAGCAGGGTGCGTTGAACATCGTCGCCGGTGAAGGCGCCTATATTCGCGACACCCACGGCAACCGTTTCCTCGATGCCGTCGGCGGCATGTGGTGCACCAACATTGGTCTGGGCCGTGAGGAAATGGCCGTGGCCATCGCTGATCAGGTACGCCAGCTGGCCTATTCCAACCCGTTCTCCGACATGGCCAACGACGTCGCCATCGAACTGTGCCAGAAGCTCGCGCAGCTGGCGCCGGGTGACTTGAACCATGTGTTCCTCACCACGGGCGGCTCGACCGCGGTCGATACGGCTTACCGGCTGATCCAGTACTACCAGAACTGCCGAGGCAAGCCGCACAAGAAGCACATCATCGCCCGCGACAACGCCTACCACGGCTCCACCACACTGACCATGTCGATTGGCAACAAGGCCGCCGACCGGGTGCCGGAGTTCGATTACCACCACGACCTGATCCACCACGTCTCCAATCCCAACCCGTACCGCGCGCCAGATGACATGGACGAGGCGGAGTTCCTCGACTTCCTGGTGGCCGAGTTCGAGGACAAGATCCTCTCGCTGGGTGCCGATAACGTGGCGGCATTCTTCGCCGAGCCGATCATGGGCTCGGGCGGGGTGATCATTCCGCCCGAGGGGTACTTCCAGCGCATGTGGCAGCTGTGCCAGACCTATGACATCCTGTTCGTCGCCGACGAAGTGGTGACCTCGTTCGGGCGCCTGAGCACCTTCTTCGCCAGCGAGGAACTGTTTGGCGTCATCCCTGACATCATCACCACCGCCAAAGGCCTGACCTCGGCGTACCTGCCGCTGGGTGCGTGTATTTTTTCCGAGCGTATCTGGCAAGTGATTGCCGAGCCAGGCAAGGGCCGTTGCTTCACCCACGGTTTTACCTACAGCGGCCACCCGGTGTGCTGCACGGCGGCGCTGAAGAACATCGAGATCATCGAGCGCGAGCACCTGCTCGATCATGTCAAGGACGTGGGGGGTTACCTTGAGCAACGCTTGCAGAGCCTGCGCGATCTGCCGCTGGTGGGGGATGTGCGCTGCATGAAGCTGATGGCCTGTGTCGAGTTCGTCGCCAACAAGGCCAGCAAGGCACTGTTCGCCGATGAGGTGAACATCGGCGAGCGCATCCACAGCAAAGCGCAGGAAAAAGGGTTGCTGGTGCGCCCGATCATGCACCTGAACGTGATGTCGCCACCATTGATCATCACCCATGCGCAGGTGGACGAGATCGTCGAGACCCTGCGCCAGTGCATCCTCGAAACCGCGCGTGAACTCACGGCGCTTGGCCTGTACCAAGGCCGATGAACCTGGCGCAAAGGGCTGTGCGCGGGCGTGCCTGGCAGGCTAGACTGCCGGGCATGACCCAGGCCTCTCCCGATACCCCGCTTACCCTCACAATGGGCGCGCTGCAGCAGTGGCACGTGGCGTTGCAGCGCGCCCTGGCCCATGGCGAAACCGCCGAGGCGCTGGAGTATGTGGCCGCAGCCATCGGCCAGTTGGTGCGGGTGGAGTCGATGATGATCAGCCTTGAGTGCCAGGGGCGGGCGCCGCAGTTGCTGTACCAGCAAGGCATTCCCGAACGGCATCGGGCTGCCGTGCTGGAGCGCTATTTCAGCGCCGGCTACCTGCTGGACCCTTTCTGCCTTGCCGTGCAAAGCGGCCTGGCCGAAGGCTTCTACCACCTGCAGGAAATCGCCCCCGACAACTTCTTCGACAGCGACTACTACAAGGCCTATTACCTGGGTACAGGTTGCAGTGAAGACAGCTACTACATCGTCGACATCAGCGCAGGCCGCAAGCTGTCGCTGAGCCTGTTCCAGGGCTGCAGCGGCACGCGTCTGAACGCCGGGCAGGTCGACCTGTTGCGTGCGCTGGAGCCGATGGTGCGCGAACTGCTGGTGCGCTATGCCCGGCACAACCTGGAACCGGGCACTGCATCAACCGAGCGCGGCAGCCTGCAGGCAGCGTTCGACAGCTTTGGCTGCCAGGTGCTGACCGACCGCGAGCGGGAAGTGGCGCACATGATCCTGCGCGGGCACTCGGTGAAATCTACTGCGCAGGAGCTTGGTATCTCGCCGGAGACCGTGCGCATGCACCGCAAGAACCTGTACATGAAGCTTGGTATCAACTCGCAATCGGAGTTGTTTGCACGGTTTATCGACTGGTTACGCGGTGATCAGCTGGAAATCCATAGCGTATCGCGGTGAACAATACCCAATGGCTGACGTACATGCCGTCGGGCGTTTCCCAAGGCGCACCGGCAGCGACTACACAGCACCAACCCGCTCGAAGGACAATGGCATCTTCTTCGCTGCTCAGCCCTCGCGGAACAATGTCCGGCTGAGGGCCTTTCTTGGCTACTTGGAGTCACTCGTCGCCTGCCCTGGCTAGTGGCGCTATAGTGGCTAAGCTGAGCGTTCAGCACTCTGCTCAACTGAGCAATCTGGTGCGCAATTACAAGGACGAAGTCATGGACGCTGAAAGGGATAGCAGAAACATTACCGGTGTCATTCGGGCCTACGGCGGGAGCGCGTTGTCGTTGTCTCCCGGTCAAAATTCCGGGGTACAAAGCCCGGGCATCTATGTGATCTATTTTGTCACGGACAGCAGGCAGGGCACTTGTCTCCCCTTCTACTGCGGGTTCACTTCGCGCTCAATCAGGCAAAGGCTTTATGAACACTCCCAGCCTGGTGGCCAGATCTACAAAATGCGTACTCTTGGCGGGGTCGAGACTAACAACGGCCTAGAGATTGCGACTGCTGGAGGCGAGGTCTATGTTGGCTACGTCGAATGCCAAGGCATGCTTGGGAAATTGATCGAAAGCAGCTTGCTCCTAAACTACGACTTCTTACTCAACGCGTCGGAAAATGGGCAACGGCGCCTACTCGATGTCACCGGGCTTCTGGATACCGAGTCCACCTGGGCTGCGCTCACGGATACCGATGTAGCCAGAGCTGCGATTGGTGATGACTGGAATGACGGTGTTGAGAATACTGTCAACGAAGCTATCGATGATGCGAGGATGATGAGGCTTTACCTGGAACAATTCAGGGGCCTTGCGTGAGTGTGCGAGACCCGATTGCGAAATATGGTGTGCTCCGGCACCTCCCGCAGAGCTGCTCGCAGGAGGCGATATCGGTCCGACTGGCGGAGGGCTGTAGCCTCTGCGACCAGGGGGATTATGAGGCCGCTGAGACCTGCTTTCGCGCCATTGTGCAGCAGATCCCTGACTCGGCTGCTGGCCACAACAATCTTGGTTGGGCCTTACAGCAGTTGGGGCGCAATGAGGATGCGATTTCGAGCTACAAAGTTGCGATCAGCCTGCAGCCAACGTTCAACCTGGCCAGGGCTAACTTGGCTTTTCTACTTGCAACACTATATGGCTACATAGGGCAGCATGACTCGGCCCGAGCAATGTGGAGGATGCTCGAAGAACTGTACCCGCGCGATCCAGAAATCCTGGATAACCTCGTCAGCACCTCATTGCGGGCTCACGATCTTGTCGACGCGGGTGTGTGGGCCGCGCACTATGCCACTGCAACTCGCGGGGTTGAGCGGACGTTATCTCAACCCGACACTTCCCAGCGTTCTGATGTTCCTCCTAGGGCTTCGCGGGCGAAGCTGGCCCACGACCTCGAGCAGTTACGCTATTTGCGAGACCATGGGCTGATTGGTCCGCAGCTTGTGGCGGAAATTGGCGCGTATGAGGCAGTTCTCCAACGATACGATCAAGCTGACAATTCTTTGAAGCCACCGGTCGTGGACGCGCCACTGCCAGCGTCCTACGGGCGGAATGTCCACCAACTGAACGCGCCGCGCCTGCCCGAAGGGGCCTTGAACCTGAGCCCGGCTCTGCTCCAGGCAGAGCGGGATTACCAGGAAAGCCCGCTGGGCCTTGTCGTGATCGATGACTTTCTGTCAGTAGATGCGCTGGCGCTCCTGCAGGCGTTCTGTTTGCAATCCACCATCTGGCACACCGACCGCTATGCACATGGTCGACTAGGGGCGTTCTTCAGGGATGGCTTCAACTGCCCGCTATTGCTGCAGGTCGCAGAGGAAATTCGGCGTTTCTTCCCCGAACTGATAGGCGTGCATCACCCACTCCTGCAGATGTGGGGATTCAAGTACCAGCATGATCAGCCAGCGACAAACCCACACGCCGACTTCGCCGCGGTGAACGTGAACTTTTGGATTACACCTGACGAGGCCAATCTTGATCACGATTCTGGAGGGCTTGTGATCTACGACGTCCAAGCGCCCCCGGACTGGGACTTCGAAACCTACAATCGGCACGGTGACCGGATTGTGGCGTTCCTGGAAGAGTCTGGGGCTCGCCCAGCGATCATTCCCTACCGTTGCAATAGAGCGATCATCTTCAATTCCGACCTGTTCCACGCGACCGCGCCACTGGCTTTTCGCACGGGCTACGTCAACCAACGGGTGAATGTGACCCTGCTCTATGGCGAGCGTGACCGATCATTGGGGCACTGAGACTGCCGAGCCCGGTTGGGGAGGGCACCGGGCTGGCAGTTTCGGTCATTCGCTTTGTGTCTCGATCTTCACCTGCAGACTACCCTGGTTGTCTTTTAGGCCTGCCCCATAAATCCCGTTGATGTCATCGTTGATACACAGCAGCAATGGACCAGACTGTCCTGCCGGCAATTTGATCTGCGGTCCAACCAAGAACGGAGCGTTGGTCCCGAGGCGACCGATCAACGCCCCCTCGAATGCACCGGGCAACGTGTAGCCTTCTTTTGCGCGGTAGCTAGTGTTGCCAGCGGGGCCTACCTTCCCTGTGGCAGGGTTGGCCGTCCAGGAGCCCTGCGCAGTTATCAGGGTGACTTGACGACCTGTCAATGTGACTCCAGTTTCCTGCCAGGCTTGGTTAGCCTGGATGGTCACGGCGACCGGGTACAGGATGTTGACCGCATCGCTGACGCTCTCTGCGCTGAAGCCTGCTTTCGTGAGTGCTTCAGTCATCTCAGTAGCCGGAGTGGCTGGCAAAACCTTTGGGCTGAGAATGGTCGTCCCGACCTCAAGTGCGGTCATGGCGGGATAGAGCGAATGCAGGATGGTTGCCAGCTGAGTCGCGGTCAGGGGGGAGAAGACTTCAATCACGGCTTCAGCCACGGTGGTACTGTCCTCGGTTGATCCAAGGGCCCGAGACTGCGACTGGGGCTGGGAAAGAGCGGTTCTTATCGCATCTAAAGGGCTCAGGCCTTGCTGTTTCAACGACTGCAGGATGCTGATCAAAGACTCGATGCTCATGTTGGATTCCTTTCGTAGACACTGACTGGGTGAGTGATGCATGTGAACGGGTAGATCCTGTTGCTCGTTGTAGCGATACAGCGGTGCGCATGAATGCTCAGGAGCGTCAAAAGCTCCCGCCTTTACCGATATGCGCTGACTAGCGCAGTTGATAGCTCCGCGGGCGAGATGTCGCTGAAGGCAGCCCTGAGTCCGGTTGCCGTGTCTGTCACGAGGTAGCCTGCTTTTGCCATAGCGCTTGCCAGTTCTGCAGCGCCAAGGTGGGGGAATGCTTTCAACAGATTGACTGCACACGCTTCACCCATGATGCCTTGGGCATACTGAGAGGCTGCAAACTGCACCGGGTCCGGGTACGCCAGGGCAAGCGCAGCTGCCAACTCAAGCGGGGGGGTGCCCGGCCATACAGCGAGCAGTGCCTTACTGGTTTCTAAGGATGTGTATCCACCTTGGGCCAGGGCATTGGCCAATGAACTCAGCGTGAGGGATTTGAACCTCTGCACCAGCTGACTCGCGCACTCAGTAGCTGGAACACCCTGGGCGAACATGCGTCGCGCCCAGTCCACTGGGCCGGAGTATGCGAAGGCCAATGCCGCGGCAAGGTCCGAGGGTGAAGTCTTTGGCCAGACGGCAATCAGGCCCTGGCTCGTGTCTTGCGCAGCGTAACCGCCTTGTGCCATTGCGCTGGCCAAAGTGTTCGGGGTGAGCGCCGGGAACGCCGCGAGCAACCGAGTGCCGCATTGGCTGCCTTCGATATGGAGGGCGTTGAGCGCTGCCGCCATTTCTGCTGCGGTCGAATAAGACGTGATCGTCACGTCGACTACAGCCGATGGCACACCCGCGACGTAGTCGACCTGGCCGGCGCCGGGCAGGGCCTGGACCTGCAGATGATAGACAACAGGGGTGTTCGACACACTGGCCAAGGCGAACTCGGCATGCACTACGCCACCTTCGTCGCGGGTTTGCAGATCGATGACCAGAAGAGAAGATCCCTCCCTCTTGGCCAAAACCTGGTAGCGGAATACTTGGGCCACGGCGCGCCAGCGCAACACTACGCTGCTGCCGGCACTGCTGGCTTGCAGCTCCTGAGGCTGATCTGGACGAACCAGTGTCAGCGTCTGGCTGTCAGGGCTGTCTACGGACGTATTCCCGCCTTGTGCCGCAACGCTGAAACCGTAATCACCTGCCGGCGAAGCCTCGTTGAAAATGAACGCGTATGTCGTGGGCGGAAGGGGCTGTTGCTGGTCAGGCCTGATTGGTTCTTTTTCGATTCCGCTTCCTGGTTGGGTAATTGAAAGCTCGTAGGACGAGGCACCCGCAACGGCAGGCCAGTTCAGTTGCACGCCGTAATCCGGCGCATTGACGGCTGGGGTTTGTTGAGCGCGTGGTTGGTCTGGCGCAGTCAGTCGATTGAATGGGGCCCCCGCCCAATCGGTGGCTGATTCACCACGAACACCTTGGACCTGTGCTTTGTAGGGGCCGGACGGCCACTGCACGTCAAACTCGAACGCACTATTGCGGGTGGCGCCATCTAGGCCCGGTCTATCGAGCAGGACCTTCGCAGCGCTGTCGAGCAATTGCGCGTGATAGCCTGCGTTGCCTTGGCCTCCACCCCAGGTCAGGGTAACGACGCGATTGCTGATGCTGACTCGCGGATTGTCGGGTGGGCTCTGTGTCGCGGTACCGGTACCGGTGCCAGTCCCAGTCCCAGTCCCAGTCCCAGTCCCAGTGCCAGTGCCAGTGCCAGTGCCAGTGCCAGTCCCACCGAAGAAACTGGTGACAGCGGCTACAGCGCCGGCCACCAATGCTCCGGCTGCGGCGCCGCCGGCCTCGGCGGCCGTGGCCGCTGCAAATGCCTCGGCCGCGGTCGCAACAACGGCATCTGCTGCTGCGCCGTCTATCAATGACTGGCATGCAAGGGTGGCCGCATAGGACGCTGCGGCCTTGCCCGCCGTCAGGCCGATGACGGCAGCAATGGCCTCACGGTTCTTCAGCAGGCCTCGGACAAATGACTCTGCTGCTGACGCAAGCGCGCGCTCTATGTAGTCGCCAAGTTCCGAGAACTCAATTGTGTTTGGTAGGGGGAAGCTCACGATCTCAGGAAAGGGTATTGCCACGGCGGTGAGTGAGGTATCCGCGACGGAAAGGGTGTAGGTCCCGTTGAGTAGCAGGTTCACGCCCTTATCATTCTCCTGAGTACTGAACGAGACACTCATCTTGAATTTTGACTGCAGCAACTTCTCGAATGCGAATCCGACCAGCTTGCCGCAACCGGGGCTGCCTTCCTTGGACAGTTCTTGTAAGGTCTTGATGAAGTCGATGGCTTTGGTCAGGTACTCGAAGCTCGGCCAGTTCGTGACCTGGAAACCTCCGTCCTTGCTGTATCGAAGCCCTAGGGAAGTGCCCTTGGGCAGAAACGGCGAATGATCGGACAGGGCCGTGAGCGCGCAGTCGATCTGTGAGTTGCCCTTGGCATTCTTGATGGTCTTCACACTGACGTCGACACCGAATGGCGCCTGCATGAACCAGATGCTGCCGACGAACCCCATCGATGACTTACCCTCGACTGTGGACAGCTCGAAGGCCGGCCCGCCGCTGGGTTCGCTGGCGTGCGCGGCAGCGATGGTGACGATGAAGAGGTTGATGGGCTTCCCTAGGCCGATGTCGGCAGTGACGCCATCCTTACCAATCTGGATAGTGCCGATCACTTCCAGGGTCTCGACCAGCTTCAGTTCGAACAACGCTCTGATGTTGAACCCGTTCTGATAGTCAATGCTGCTCGCGAGGGGGGCTGAGGGAAGTTCACCTGCGGCAGGGCAGGCGAATGTCTCCAGCCTTTCAGGCTGCTTGTCGCTTGCTAAGCGGTAGTACAGCTCGGTGCCCGCCATGAATGTGATGTCGATGAGGGAAGTGGGCCACAGCGCTCCGGGGATGCATTGGTTGAACACATCGCCGATCGACAGGGTCTTGTCGACCTTGACGCTGGCCACCTGGGGTTTGCCGTTCTGTAGGTAGATGTACCCGGTAAGCTGGGCGGAGCCGACCTGAACTGTACCCTGCACCTGGATGCTTCTCTGCGCGTCGGTGCTGCCATACTTGGCGAACACCCCGAAGACCAGGCGCCGGAACGAAATACCGCGCATCTGGCCATCGAAAAGCCGGGGGACGCTTTCGTCTGGCTCGACGCTCTGCAGGCAGGCCGAGAACGTCTTATTGACATCGTCTGAAATCAGCGCCCCTTGGAACAGATACTCCTTCTGATCGAAAAGTGATACACGCAGCAAACCTTTGACAGCGAGCTGTCTGGCAGTGCTGAAGCGGTAACGGACCTCGACGTTCTCGAAGCCGAAAATCTTGAACAGGCGGATGTTGGGCAAACTTGCCGAATAGATGGCCTCTTTGACTGCGGTGCCGGCAACGGTCCCTTTGGACAGCACCGCCGACAGTGAAAGCTTGTCCCCCGCGCCTGCTGGCGAGTCGTAGCCGATTTCAATCAGACTACCGAATAGCTCGATGTCCTTTAGGCTAACCGTCAGCCAAAAGCCCGCGGTATTGTCCATCGGCGCGGTGGTCCCGGATACGCTGGATGGGACCGGTGACTGCGGGAAAATACTATCCAGGTAGGTTTTAGGGGGGGGCGATCCTTCGCCGAAGTGGCTGAAGGTAAAAAAACCGGCATCGTTGACCCGTAGATGTCCGGTGGGAAGGTCAGTTTTGAAGGCTCTGTTTATTACGGCCAAAACATCCCATCCCTCTGCTAACCCTGTTCCCAAGTCTGCATAGATCAGGCTGTACTGACGTGACAGGTCAAGCTGGCACTTGCTCTGGGTGGCAAACATGCCACCAAAAATCTCCGACCAGGCAAAGTGCGCCGTAATGCGGATATCCATGGGCAAGGTGCCCTCCCGCAGGCTGGTGAATCAAAGCGGTGGGGCACAGAAGTATGCCCCACCGAGAAGGGGTCAAGGCGTGACGACGAATTTCCCGTCTTTGTAGGTGCCTTCGGAGACTTCCACGTTCAGCGCCTGAACGACCTTGGCGTCACCGCCAATGGCATCAGAGATGAGGTCCATTGGTGGTGCAACTGCAACGTATACCTGGTTAGTGGCACCCACAGCGACTTCGAGAAGCTTCTGTTCTACCGCCCCTGCTTCAGGGCCCTTCGAGGTAACAGTGAAAGTGAACGGCTTATCGGCAGTGGGTGCGGAGTCAGGGATGGTGAGCGAAGCCTCGTAGGTCTTCTTGTCGATCAAAAATTCAGCGTTAACTTTGGCACTGATAGCCATTCTGAGAACTCCATTCTGCATTGATTGGCGGGTATGAGGGGCCACCTTCCTGGTGACACGATGGCGGCGCTCAAAGAATCTAGTAGGCATTGGGAGATGTAGCAAATGGCCATGTTCATTTTGACAATGATTGCAAGCTCATTGGCCCCAAAACCTCATTGACCGCCGAAGCCTTGAAATTGCGCTGCCCGTGTTCGCGGGCGCGCCCGCGAGGGGCATGGTGTGTTCATATGGCCTGTTGCCCGATCAACGCCAGGCACCGCTGCACGATCGGGCTTACATCACCCTTGCGCCGGCTGAGGATGATGGGGCTGACGGCGCCGCTATCAAGCAGGCCGACATACTCGATATCGGTACGGTGCTGCTGCTGTACCGATGCTGGCACCAGGGTCACCCCGACGCCAACCGCTACCAGGCCGATGGCGGTCTGCAGTTCGTTGGCCCATTGGCTGACACGAATGCTCATGCCGTGGTGGGCGAACAGCGCCAGCACGTGGTCGGCATAGCTGGGCCGGGGATTGGCTGGGTAGAGGATGAACGCTTCGCCAGCCAGCTGGGCCAGAGTGAGGGGGCTGCCCGCCAGGGGGTGGCCCTTGGGCAGCACGGCCACCAGCGGGTCCTCGCACAGCACCTGCTGGTGAATCACCGGGTCGTCGATGCGAATGCGCCCGAAGCCAATGTCGATACGCCCGCTTTTCAGCGCCTCCACCTGTTGCAAGGTGGTCATCTCGTTCAGGCCCAGTTCCAGCTCGCTGTCCTGGCGCAGTTCGCGGATCAGCTCCGGCAGCACGGTGTACAGGGTAGAGGGCGCAAAGCCGATGCCCAGCCACTGGCGTTGGCCCTGGCCGATGCGGCGGGTGTTGTCGCTGATGTTCTGCAACTGCTGCAGCACGGTGCAGGTCTGCTCGTAGAAGAAGCGGCCGGCTTCGGTCAGCCGCAGCGGACGTTCGCGCACCACCAGCAGGGTGCCGAGCTGGTCCTCCAGCTGGCTGATCTGCCGGCTCAGGGGTGGCTGGGCGATGTGCAGCAGCTCGGCGGCGCGGGTGAAGTTCAGGGTCTCGGCCAAGACTTTGAAGTAACGCAGGTGGCGCAGCTCCATCAGACCTCCAGGGTATGGTGGGAGATTCATTTGATATTGGACGGTCGTCAGGGTCTCGCGCAATCCTTCAACAATCAAGTAAACGCATCACACGGGCCTGCGACTGGAAGCCCGACCTGACGGGACCTGGCAACAATGACAAGCGCGCTGATTGAACACATAGATGCAATTATCGTCGATCTCCCAACCATTCGCCCGCACAAGCTGGCGATGCACACCATGCAGCAGCAGACCCTGGTGGTATTGCGACTGCGCTGCAGTGATGGCGTGGAAGGCATCGGTGAAGCCACCACCATCGGTGGCCTGGCGTATGGCTACGAAAGCCCCGAAGGCATCAAGGCCAACATCGACGCGTACCTCGCCCCGGCGCTGATCGGCCTGCCGGCAGACAACATCAATGCCGCCATGCTCAAGCTGGACAAGCTGGCCAAGGGCAACACCTTCGCCAAGTCCGGCCTCGAAAGCGCCTTGCTCGACGCCCAGGGCAAACGCCTGGGCCTGCCGGTCAGCGAACTGCTGGGTGGCCGCGTACGTGACAGCCTGGAGGTGGCCTGGACCCTGGCCAGCGGCGACACCGCCCGCGACATCGCCGAAGCTCAGCACATGCTGGACATTCGCCGGCACCGGGTGTTCAAGCTGAAAATCGGCGCCAACCCGGTGGCGCAGGACCTCAAGCACGTGGTCGCGATCAAGCGCGAGCTGGGTGACAGCGCCAGCGTGCGGGTCGACGTCAACCAGTACTGGGACGAGTCCCAGGCCATCCGCGCCTGCCAGGTATTGGGCGACAATGGCATCGACCTGATCGAGCAGCCGATTTCGCGTATCAACCGCGGTGGCCAGGTCCGCCTGAACCAGCGCAGCCCGGCACCGATCATGGCCGATGAGTCGATCGAAAGCGTCGAGGACGCCTTCAGCCTGGCCGCCGACGGCGCCGCCAGCATCTTCGCCCTGAAAATCGCCAAGAATGGTGGCCCGCGCGCGGTGCTGCGCACTGCACAGATCGCCGAGGCCGCTGGCATCGCCTTGTACGGCGGCACCATGCTCGAAGGCTCGATCGGCACCCTGGCTTCGGCCCATGCATTCCTCACCCTGCGCCAGCTCACCTGGGGTACGGAGTTGTTCGGGCCGCTGCTGCTGACCGAGGAGATCGTCAACGAACCGCCGCAATACCGCGACTTCCAGCTGCACATCCCCCACACCCCAGGCCTGGGCCTGACGTTGGACGAACAGCGCCTGGCGCGCTTCGCCCGTCGCTGATCAGCAAGCAAGGAGATAACCATGTTGTTCCACGTGAAGATGACCGTAAAGCTGCCGGTCGACATGGACCCGGCCAAGGCCGCCCAGCTCAAGGCCGACGAAAAGGAACTGGCCCAGCGCCTGCAGCGCGAAGGCACCTGGCGCCACCTGTGGCGCATTGCCGGGCATTACGCCAACTACAGCGTGTTCGATGTGCCCAGCGTCGAGGCATTGCATGACACGCTGATGCAGCTGCCGCTGTTCCCGTACATGGACATCGAGGTCGACGGCCTGTGTCGGCATCCCTCGTCTATTCACAGCGACGATCGCTGATTCGCACCTGTATGCCTGACAAGAACAATACGAGGTAAGCACGATGACCGTGAAAATTTCCCACACTGCCGACATTCAAGCCTTCTTCAACCGGGTAGCTGGCCTGGACCATGCCGAAGGAAACCCGCGCTTCAAGCAGATCATTCTGCGCGTGCTGCAGGACACCGCCCGCCTGATCGAAGACCTGGAGATTACCGAGGACGAGTTCTGGCACGCCGTCCACTACCTCAACCGCCTGGGCGGCCGTAACGAGGCAGGCCTGCTGGCTGCTGGCCTGGGTATCGAGCACTTCCTCGACCTGCTGCAGGATGCCAAGGATGCCGAAGCCGGCCTTGGCGGCGGCACCCCGCGCACCATCGAAGGCCCGTTGTACGTTGCCGGGGCGCCGCTGGCCCAAGGCGAAGCGCGCATGGACGACGGCACTGACCCAGGCGTGGTGATGTTCCTTCAGGGCCAGGTGTTCGATGCCGACGGCAAGCCGTTGGCCGGTGCCACCGTCGACCTGTGGCACGCCAATACCCAGGGCACCTATTCGTACTTCGATTCGACCCAGTCCGAGTTCAACCTGCGCCGGCGTATCATCACCGATGCCGAGGGCCGTTACCGCGCGCGCTCGATCGTGCCATCGGGGTATGGCTGCGACCCGCAGGGCCCAACCCAGGAATGCCTGGACCTGCTCGGCCGCCATGGCCAGCGCCCGGCGCACGTGCACTTCTTCATCTCGGCACCGGGGCACCGCCACCTGACCACGCAGATCAACTTTGCGGGCGACAAGTACCTGTGGGACGACTTTGCCCATGCCACCCGCGACGGCCTGATCGGCGAACTGCGTTTTGTCGAGGATGCGGCGGCGGCACGCGACCGCGACGTGCAGGGCGAGCGCTTTGCCGAGTTGTCATTCGACTTCCGCTTACAGGGTGCCCAGTCGCCTGACGCCGAAGAGCGAAGCCACCGGCCGCGGGCGTTGCAGGAGGGCTGAGTCCGAGGTTTTGTCACTGTGATTTTGCCTGGGGCTTTCCGTGCGGGGAGGTCCCGGGCTTTTTGCTGCAAGGGCCTGGTGATCTAGAATCGTCTTTTTGCTCAGGCCCCACACCATGCTCCCCCTCGCGCTGCTGCCAACCACCATCGACCAGGCTCCGCTGATCCGCAACCTCTACCAGTTCTATTGCTACGAGTCCTCCGACTGGGAGCAGGAAGACGTCGAGGCGGACGGCCGTTTCTACATCCACGAGGAGCACCTGCACCGCTACTGGCAGGACGACGGCTGGGGCGCGTATCTGGTGCTGGTGGACGGATTCATCGCCGGCTTCGTGCTGGTCGAGCGCAGCGAACTGCCTGGCATCGATGCGCACGAGCTTGCCGACCTGTTCATCTTGAAGAAGTACCGTCGCCAGGGCATCGGCCGAGCGGTGGCGTTGCAGTTGCTGGGGGGGGAGGGTGACTGGCTGCTGCGTTGCTACGCACAGGATCTGCCCGCCGTGGCTTTCTGCAATGCCGTGCTGGCGAGCCTGCCGCGGCCGGCGCAGGCTATCGCCTTGGGGGATGAGCCGGACTTGCTCAATTTTCTGGTGACCGGCACCCGCCATTGAGGGGGGGGCGCCTTTTCGTGGGGTGGATAAGGGATAGCGCCATTTTTGTGATGTGCTTCACAAAACGCTCGTGAGCGGCATAATGCCACCATCGCTTTCCAAGACCCGGCCGCCGCGTGCCGGGGTCCGTTTTCATGCGCTTCGAAGGTTCAGGTAAAGTTCATGTCGCTCGCAGCAAACCCCGACATCATGTACCGGCTGTTGATCCAGAGCGTGGTGGATTATGCCATCTACCTGCTCACCCCTGAAGGTATCGTCGCCAACTGGAACCCCGGCGCCCAGCGCGCCAAGGGGTACCGTGCCGAGGAAATCGTCGGTCAGCATTACTCGTTGTTCTACACCGATGCCGAGCGCGTAGCCGGGTTGCCGGCGTTAAACCTGGAGCAGGCGCGCAGCACCGGACGCTTTGAAGAAACGGGCGCACGCCTGCGCAAGGACGGGACGGTCTTCCACGCCCATGTGGTCATCGAAGCGGTTTACGACGATGCCGGGCAACTGGTGGGTTTCGCCAAGGTCACCCGCGACATTTCCGAACGTCACCGCCAGGAGCTCGAACTGCTGCAGGCCAAAGAGCTGGCCGAGCAGTACAGCCAGGAAATGGCCAAGCTTTCGCAGTTTCTCGATTCGGTGATTGCCAACATTCCCGCGAGCGTCATCGTCCAGGACCTGGAAACCCAGCGCATCCTGTTGGCCAATCAGCAGGCCGAACGTCTGTTCGGCGGGCCTCAGCGCAGCATGATCGGCCAGTTGCCCAGGGAATGCCTGGCACCGGCTGCCGGTGACTACCTGGAACAGCAACTTGTGCGTGGTGCCCGCAGTACCAAAGGGCACGCCGCCGAAACGCGCGTCGACACCGCCCGTGGCCCTCGCACCCTGCGCAGCCGTACCCTGCTCAGCCAGAGCCGCGAGGGGCAGGCCGATTACGTGTTGTTCGTGGCTGAAGATGCCACCGAAGAGCTGGCCGCCCATGCGCAGATCCATCACATGGCGCACCATGACGCGCTCACCGGGCTGCCCAACCGTACGCTGTTCCACGAACGGCTACGCCAGGCCCTGTTGCGCGGCAGCGAAAACGCCAAGCTGACGGCTGCCCTGTGCCTGGACCTGGACAACTTCAAGAACATCAACGACTCCCTGGGCCATGCCTTTGGTGACAAGCTGCTACGCGAGTTGGGCAAGCGTCTGCGCCGCGAACTGCGTGAGCACGACACCTTGGCCCGCCTGGGTGGCGACGAGTTCGCCGTGGTGCTGACGGGCCTGGAGGGGCGGGATGCCGCGTGTAATACCGCCCAGCGCCTGATCAAGGCCATCAGCCCGCCATTCCAGATCGAAGGGCATCAGTTCGTGGTGGGGGTGAGCATCGGCATCGCCATCGCGCCTGATGACAATGACCAGGCAGAGCAACTGTTGGGTTACGCCGACATGGCCCTGTACCAGGCCAAGCGTAACGGCCGTAATCGTTATGAATGCTTTGATGTCGAACTGGACGTTGCTGCCCGTCAGCGCCGCCTGGTGGAAACCGACCTGCGCACAGCGTTGCACCTGGGGCAGTTGCAGCTGCACTACCAGCCGGTAGTCGATCATCAGACCAGCAGCGTTACCGGTTATGAGGCGCTGCTGCGCTGGGAACACCCGACCCGTGGCATGGTCATGCCGATGGACTTCATCCCCATTGCCGAAGAAACCGGGTTGATCCACGAGCTGGGCAACCGTGCGCTGAATCTGGCTTGCCAGGAGGCGGCCAGTTGGGACAGTGAGCAGACGGTGTCGGTCAACCTGTCGGCGGTGCAGTTCAAGAACGGCGACCTGGTGCATACCGTCGCCCTCGCGCTGGCCGACTCGGGCCTGCCGCCGCAGCGGCTGGAGCTGGAAATTACCGAGTCGGTACTGCTGGGCAACAGCGAGGAAAACGTGCGTACCTTGCGCGCACTGAAAGACCTGGGCGTGTCCATTTCACTGGATGACTTTGGTACCGGCTACTCATCGCTGGGCTACCTGCGTTCATTCCCGTTCGACCGGATCAAGATCGACAAGTCGTTCGTGCATGACATGTGCGACAGCCGCGAGGCCATGTCGATCATTCGCGCCATTACCGAGCTGTCCAACAGCCTGATGATCAAGACCACGGCCGAAGGCGTGGAGTCGGAGGAGCAGATGCGCCGGCTCGCGGCGGAAGGCTGTTCGCACTTCCAGGGCTACTTTTACGGGCGGCCGGCACCAGCGGGCGAGCGGTTGAAGCAGGTCATCACCCAAGAACAATGACTAGCGCGGCGGCCTCAGCTGTTCCAGTCCGGGGCAAACGGCGGGCTAACCACGCGTTGGTCTTTCGGCAGCCCGGCAATGGCTGCGCGGTCTTCGTCATCCAGCTGCACGGTCAACGCGGCCAGGTTGGCCAGCTGGTTATCGCGGCTGCTGGCTTTGGGGATCGCCGCCACGCCGTCCTGGTCCAGCAGCCATTTCAGCGCCACCTGGCTGGGCAGCACACCATGCTTGCGGGCAATTGCCTGGATCACCGGCTGCGCCGCTGCCTGGCCGCGTGCCAGCGGGGTGTAGGCGGTGAGCAACAGGTCATGGCTGCGGGCGAAGTCGAGTAGCGGTTGCTGGCTGAGCAGAACATGGTATTCCACCTGAATCGCCGACAACGGCGCGCCCAGGGTTTCCACCACCTGGCGCAGTAACCCCAACGGGAAGTTGGCCACGCCAATGTGGCGCGCCTTGCCTTCGTCACGCAGCGCTACCAGGGTGTCGATGCTGCGGGCCAGGTCCCAGTCCGTGCCTGGCCAGTGGATATGGAACAGATCGACCTGTTCGGTACCCAGCGCGCGCAGGCTGTCTTCCAGCGACTGACGCATGGCGTTGGGCTCCAGGCGGTCCCACCAGACCTTGGTGGTCAGGTGGATCTGCTCGCGTGGCACGTCGCTGTCACGCAGCGCCTGGCCAACGGCCGCTTCGTTTTCGTAGGCGGTGGCAGTGTCGATGTGCCGGTAACCCACGTCCAGTGCCTGGCGCACGGCCTGGGTGCATTCACTGCCGGTCATTGGCCAGGTGCCCAGGCCGATGGCGGGCAGGTCCAGGCCGGTGCGGGTGCTGAGCCTTTGCATGTAAATTCCTTGTAGGGTGTGCAGGGTCGGTCGATGGTCGGCGATCAACCGTGCACGGACCATGCAGACAACGTGGAAAGTGGTCGATCAGCGAACAGAAATTGCACTTGGCCGGGTCAAGCGGCAAATGAACTTCCTTATTCTGCGCCATCTCTTCTAGAATCCCAGCTGTTACATCCGCCAGGCAATGCCTGCGCGGCCTTCCTTGGGCGGGGCATGCTGCCGCGCCGTCATCGAGAGAGCCATGAGTTCCAGCACACCGCTGTCCGGCGTCAACCAACCTCTGCGCGGCATCGCGTTGGTGGTGGTGGCGACGTTCCTGTTCGCCAGCCACGATGCCTTGTCCAAATTCCTGGGTGGCCTGTACCCGATAGTCATGGTGGTGTGGGCGCGTTATGTGGTGCACACGCTGCTGATGGCCGGTATCTTCCTGCCCAAGTCTGGGCTCAATGTATTGCGCACACGCCGGCCGGTATTGCAGACCTTGCGGGCCCTGAGCCTGCTGAGCACCAGCCTGCTGTTCACGACCGGTTTGCAATACCTGCCACTGGCCGAGGCCACGGCCGTCAACTTCCTTGCCCCGGTGCTGGTCACCGCGCTGTCGGCGCCGCTGCTGAAAGAGCGAGTGACAGTGGGGCAGTGGGTGGCGGTGGTGATGGGCTTTATCGGCGTGCTGGTGGTGGTGCACCCTGGCGGGGCGATGTTTACCCCGGCCATTCTGTATCCGTTCGGTTCGGCATTGGGCTTCTGCTTCTATCAGTTGCTGACGCGGATTCTGGCGGCGCATGACAGCCCGACCACCAGCAACTTCTATGCGGGTTTGTGCAACACCTTGGCAATGAGTGCCCTGGTGCCGTTCTTCTGGGAGGTGCCGCGCTGGGACCATGCCCTGTTGATGCTGGCACTGGGCGGCTTTGGCATGACTGCGCATCTGCTGTTGACCCAGGCCTTCCGCCATGCAGCGCCGGCGTTGCTGGCGCCGTTCAGCTATTGCCAGATCGTCTTTGCCGGGTTGCTTGGCTTCGTGGTGTACAGCCAGGTGCCGGATACCCTGAGTCTGGTGGGGATTTCGGTGATCTGCCTCAGTGGGCTTGGCGCAGCGTGGATGCAGCGCAGAAAATAGCAGCCGCGTGCTTCAGGCTGTACAACCGGTAGGCGCAGCGTTGCGCTGCGAAGAGGACATCACTGCGTGGCCATGAACTGCAGGATGCGATCGCGCAGCCAGCGCTCGGCGGGGTCGTTGTCCTGGGCGCCGCTCCAGACCATCGACAGCTCGGCCTCGGTGATGTCGAACGGCGCCGGGTCGGCGCGCAAGCTGCCGTCGTCGGCGAGGGCACAAGCGGCATAGTCCGGCACCGTGGCGATCAGCTCGGTGTTGCGCAGCAGGGCGCGCAGGCTACCGAACTGCGGCACCGCCAGCACCACCTTGCGGCAACGCCCGATGCGTGCCAGGTCGAGGTCGATGTTGCCGCTCATGTCACCGGAGAACGACACCATCACGTGCGGGCGGGCGCAGTATTCGTCGAGGGTCAGCGGCCCCGGGCGGTCGTCGGCGCGCAGCACCCGTACACCGATGTCGCGCAGCTTGCGGCGCTTGGCGGTGGCCGGCAGGTCGGTGGTATAGCTCACACCTACCGAGATCTCGCCGCTGGCCAGCAGGCCAGGCATCAGCAGAAAATTGGCCCGCCGCACGACCACGCTAATGTCCGGGGCCTCTTCACGCAGGGCCTGTAGCAGGGCCGGAAACAGGCCGAACTCGGCATCGTCGGAAAGGCCCAGGCGGAACACGTTGCAGCTGTTGGCCGGGTCGAACTCGCGGGCGCGGCTGATGGCGGCGGAAATCACGTCCATGGCCGGGCCAAGCTCAGCAAAGATCTGCATGGCCCGTGGGGTGGGTTCCATGGCCCGGCCGCTGCGGATCAGCAGCGGGTCGTCGAACAGCTCGCGCAGGCGGGCGAGGGCGGCGCTGACGGTGGATTGGGTGATAAACAGTTTTTCACCCACTCGGGTCAGGTTGCGTTCGATCATCAGGGCTTCGAACAGCACCAGCAGGTTCATGTCGACGCGGCGCAAGTCGTTGCGGTTCATGAGGGCTCGGCGTCCTGGGCAAAGGGTATGGCTGTGTATTGAAGCATGGTGCAGGGCCTTGTGCCTTGTATGGATGTGCCGGCCTCATCGCGGGCCTGACCACGATGCGGCCAATACAGGCCTGCGCCTGACAGAGTCAGCCTATCAGGCACCAACAGCCACTCTATTAGAACTCTGCCCAAGCTCGGCTAGTCTTTCTCGTGGCCCCGCGAATTCCGCGACAGGGCAGCGCGTCAGCACCTGCGTGCAAGACCGTGCCCCCCCGCCGTGACAGCTTCGCAAGCCCCGTGTACACCTGATGAGGGGTAGTACGAGCCCACCCGCTCGGCTGAAAGAACACTGGCATAGACCGGAAATCTGGATAACCGACCCAAAGGTACCCGCAGATGTCGAACGAATCGAAATGCCCGTTCCATCAAACCGCAGGTGGCGGCACCACCAACCGTGACTGGTGGCCTGACCAGCTCAACCTGAGAATTCTTCACCAGCATTCCTCCAAGTCCAGCCCCGACCCGGACTTCGACTATGCCAAGGCGTTCAAGAGCCTCGACTTCCAGGCCCTGAAGAAAGACCTGACCGCCCTGATGACCGACTCGCAGGATTGGTGGCCGGCCGACTTCGGCCACTACGGCCCGCTGTTCATCCGCATGGCCTGGCATAGCGCCGGCACCTACCGCATTGGTGATGGCCGCGGTGGTGCGGGCTCTGGCCAGCAACGCTTCGCCCCGCTCAACAGCTGGCCGGACAACGTCAGCCTGGACAAGGCCCGGCGCCTGCTGTGGCCGATCAAGCAGAAGTACGGCAACAAGATTTCCTGGGCCGACCTGATCGTACTCACCGGTAATGTTGCCCTTGAGTCCATGGGCTTCAAAACCTTCGGCTTCTCCGGCGGGCGTGCCGATGTGTGGGAGCCGGACGAAGACGTGTACTGGGGGTCGGAAAAGGTCTGGCTGGGCGGCGATACCCGTTACGGCAAGGACCAGGTCAAGGCGCAGCCGCCGGGGCAGGGTGACCTGGTGGCCGAGCCGGCCAAGCATGGTGAAGAGCAGAATCGCGACCTGTCGGCCGAGCGTAACCTGGAAAACCCGCTGGCCGCCGTGCAGATGGGCCTGATCTACGTGAACCCGGAAGGCCCGGAAGGTAACCCCGACCCCGTGGCCTCGGGCAAGGACATCCGTGAAACCTTTGGCCGCATGGCCATGAACGATGAAGAAACCGTGGCCTTGATCGCCGGTGGCCACGCGTTCGGCAAGACCCATGGTGCCGGCCCCGCCGACAACGTCGGCCCCGAGCCGGAAGCGGCAGGCCTGGAGATGCAGGGCCTGGGCTGGCACAACACGTTTGGCTCCGGCAAAGGCGGGGATACCATCACCAGTGGCCTGGAAGTGACCTGGACCTCCACCCCGACCCGTTGGAGCAACGAGTACCTGAATAACCTGTTCGACTTTGAGTGGGAGCTGACCAAAAGCCCGGCCGGCGCGCACCAGTGGCGGCCGAAAGATGGCAAAGGCGCAGGCATGGTGCCCGATGCACATGATCCCGGTAAAAGGCACGCACCGTCGATGTTGACCTCCGACCTGGCATTGCGCTTCGACCCCATCTACGAGCCGATCGCCCGCCGTTTCAAAGAAAACCCTGAGCAGCTGGCGGATGCTTTTGCCCGTGCATGGTACAAGCTGATCCACCGCGACATGGGCCCGCTGGCGCGCTATCTGGGCCCGGAAATGCCCAATGAAGAGTTGCTGTGGCAAGACCCGTTGCCCAAAGCCGACCCATCCACGATCAGCGAGCAAGACATCGCGGCCCTCAAGTCCAGGATCCTGGCCTCGGGTTTGAGCGTGGGCGAACTGGTCTCCACCGCCTGGGCATCCGCGTCGACCTTCCGCGGCTCCGACAAACGCGGTGGTGCCAACGGCGCACGTTTGCGCTTGGCGCCACAGAAGGACTGGGCTGCAAACCAGGGCGTGGACAAGGTGCTGGCGGCATTGGAAAAGATTCAGGGCGAGTTCAACAACGGCGGCAAAAAGGTTTCCCTGGCCGACCTGATCGTGCTGGCCGGTACCGCGGCAGTCGAAAAAGCTGCCAAGGATGCGGGTTACAGCGGCAGCGTAGGGTTCCGCCCGGGACGAGTTGATGCGTCCCAGGAGCAGACCGACGTCGAGTCGTTCGCCGTGCTGGAACCACTGGCCGATGGCTTCCGCAACTTCACCAAGGCACGCTACAGCATCAAGGCCGAGAAACTGTTGTTGGACAAGGCGCAGTTGCTGACCTTGACCGCGCCGGAGCTGACCGTGCTGATCGGTGGCCTGCGGGTGCTCGGTGCCAACCATGGTGGCAGCAAACTCGGCGTGTTCACCGACAAGCCGGGGACGCTGAGCAACGACTTCTTCCGCAACTTGCTGGATATGAGCGTGGAGTGGAAACCGACCTCGGCGGACAACGAGACCTTTGAAGGCCGCGACCGCAAGACCGGGCAGGTGAAGTGGAGCGGTAGCCGGGTAGATCTGGTGTTTGGTTCGCATGCCCAGTTGCGGGCGTTGAGCGAGGTGTATGCCAGCAGTGATGGCGGTGACAAGTTTGTCCGCGACTTTGTGGCCGCCTGGCAGAAGGTCATGGAGCTGGACCGCTTTGATTTGAAATAGCGTTACCTGGCGGGGGGCGCTTAGCGTCCCCTTGGCCAGTGGTTATCCCGCCAATTCCAGGTCGGATAGATACAAAAGTGTCCTCGTCGGTTCTGTTGCAATGCTTCTCAGGCGGCCGGCCTGAACAGCGTGCTCACAACGACAAGGAACCCCGACCATGCAAATGCCCAAGACCCTGAAAATCCGCAATGGCGACAAGGTACAGCCAACCTTCTCCGCTCAGGAATACGCTGCTCGCCACGCCCGGTTGCGGGCCTATATGGCCGAGCAGGACATCGAGGCGGCAATCTTCACCTCGTATCACAACGTCAACTATTACAGCGATTTCCTCTACTGCTCGTTCGGCCGCCCTTATGCGCTGGTGATTACCCAGGACAAGGTAGTCTCGATCAGCGCCAATATCGACGGCGGGCAACCCTGGCGGCGCACGGTGGGCACTGACAACATCGTCTACACCGACTGGCAGCGCGACAACTATTTCGTCGCCATCCAGCAGGCGTTGCCGCTGGCCTCGCGCATCGGCGTGGAGTACGACCACCTGAACCTGCAGAACCACGGCAAATTCGCCGCCTGCTACCCCAAGGCCGAGCTGGTGGACATCGCTGCGCCGTGCATGCGTATGCGCATGATCAAGTCGGCCGAGGAGCAGTCGCTTATCCGTCACGGTGCACAGGTGGCCGACATCGGCGGAGCGGCAGTGGTCGAGGCCCTGCGTGAGCAGGTGCCCGAGTACGAGGTGGCACTGC
Organism: Pseudomonas sp. 2,4-D; assembly: GCF_030418155.1. Taxonomy (NCBI): domain Bacteria; kingdom Pseudomonadati; phylum Pseudomonadota; class Gammaproteobacteria; order Pseudomonadales; family Pseudomonadaceae; genus Pseudomonas; species Pseudomonas sp. 2,4-D. Next base: position 56,992 of record NZ_JAUHUI010000004.1, on the reverse strand, counting down.
ATGCCACCCAGGCGATGGTGCGCGAAATTGCCAAACGCTTCCCAGACGCCGAGCTAATGGACACCTGGACCTGGTTCCAGTCCGGGCTCAACACCGATGGCGCACACAACCCGGTCACCAGCCGCCGTGTGGGCAAGGGCGAGATCCTCAGCCTCAACTGTTTCCCCATGATCGCCGGCTACTACACCGCGCTGGAGCGCACCCTGTTCCTTGACCACTGCCCGGACGAGTACCTGCGTCTGTGGCAGGCCAACGTCGAAGTGCACGAAGCCGGGCTGCAACTGGTGCGCCCAGGCATGCGCTGCAGCGATATCGCCCGCGAACTGAACGAGATCTTCCTGCGCCACGACCTGCTGCAGTACCGCACCTTCGGGTATGGCCATTCGTTCGGCACGCTCAGCCATTACTACGGCCGCGAGGCGGGGCTGGAGCTGCGCGAGGACATCGATACCGTGCTGGAGCCGGGCATGGTGGTGTCGATCGAGCCGATGATCATGCTGCCTGAAGGGCGACCGGGGGCGGGCGGTTATCGCGAGCATGACATTCTGATCGTCAACGACAGCGGCGCCGAGAACATCACCAGGTTCCCGTATGGGCCGGAGCACAACATCATTCGCAAATAAGCATCGGCGTCGGCTGCTTCGCGGGCAAGCCCGCTCCTACAAAGATTTCACCGTTGTCGTAGGAGCGGGCTCACCCGCGAAAAGGCTGGCCCAGACAACAACAAGATCCCTGTATGACCACCAGACCCTGCCTCCAATTAAAAGAACCAGAGGGTACCCGTCATGTCCAGCACCACCCTAGACCCATCCGCCATCGCCGGCCCCGCGCACAACGCCGAACGCCAGGCGCTGCGCAAGGCCGCCCGGGCCAGCTTCATGGGCAACTTCGTCGAGTGGTTCGACTACGCTGCCTACGGCTATCTGGCCACCATCATCGCCGCCACCTTCTTCCCGCAAACTGACAAGACCACCGGCCTGCTGGCTACCTTCGCGGTATTCGCGTTGTCTTTCCTGGTACGCCCGCTGGGCGGCATTGTCTGGGGCCATTTCGGCGACCGACACGGTCGGCGCAACGCGTTGTCGTGGTCGATCCTGATCATGTCGGTATCTACCTTTTGCATCGGCTTGTTGCCGGGCTATGCGCAGATCGGGCTGTGGGCACCGGCCTTGCTGTTGCTGATCCGCCTGGTACAGGGGTTTTCCGCCTCGGGTGAGTACGCCGGGGCCGCTGCGTTCCTGGCCGAGTACGCGCCGCCTGGGCGGCGTGGCTTGTACACCAGCATCGTGCCGGCCAGCACGGCGGCGGGGTTGTTGTTCGGTGCGGCGTTCGTTGCGGTGCTGCATGAGCTGCTCAGCAGTGAAGCCCTGCATGAGTGGGGCTGGCGCCTGCCGTTCCTGCTGGCGGCGCCGTTCGGCCTGGTAGGGCGCTATATCCGCATGAGCCTGCAGGACACGCCCAAGTTCCTGGAGATGGAGCAGCGCCTGGAAACCAAGGCCGGCATGGCCACGACGCCGCTGCGCGAACTGCTGGGCCAGCACCGGCGCAGCCTGGCGATCGGCATGGGTGTCACCTGCCTGAATGCGGTTGCGTTCTACCTGTTGCTCAGTTACATGCCGACCTACCTGTCCAGTGAAATGGGCATGAGCGAGCGGGACTCGTTCATCGCCTCGACGGTGTCGCTGGCCACCTATATCGGCTTGATCTTCCTGATGGGGCGGCTGTCCGACCAGTTTGGTCGCAAGACCATGCTGGTGGTGGCCTCGCTGTTGTTCCTGGGGTTGACCGTGCCGTTGTTTCGCCTGCTGGACGGCCAGCCGCTGCTGGTGATTCTGGCAATCCAGATCCTTTTCGGTGCGATGCTGGCGATGAACGACGGGACCTTGCCGTGCCTGCTGGCCGAAATCTTTCCGACCCGGGTGCGCTTCAGCGGGTTTGCCCTGAGCTTCAATGTGGCCAATGCGCTGTTTGGCGGGACTGCGCCGTTCATTGCCACCTGGCTGATTCAGGTGACGGGCAGCAAGCTGGCCCCGGCAGGATACTTGCTGGCGGCAGCACTGGTGGCGCTTGTGGCCATGCTGATGTGTCGGGAGACGGCGCACGCGGCCCTTGAAGATTAGTTGACCTGCACTGCCCTCTTCGCGGGCAACCCCGCGCCTACGACGGCCTGTGCCGGACCACCGATGTGCATCCATTGTAGGAGCGGGCTTGCCCGCGAAGAGGCCAGCCAAGCCAGTACAGGACCCCATTCAATGGAGAGAGGCCTGCCGCCGCTCCCCTAAAGGCGACAGCCCGAAGAACCGGCTATAACTCTTGGAAAAATGCGCAGGCGAACTGAAGCCGCAGGCCAGCGCTACCTCACGCACTTGCACGTCGCTGCGCAGCAGTAACTCCCGCGCCCGCGACAGCCGCAGCTCCAGGTAATACTGGCTGGGCGTGCGCTGCAGGTACTTGTGGAACAACCGCTCCAATTGGCGCACGGTCACGTCGTTGAGGCTGGCCAGTTCCTCCAGCCCCAGCGGTTCCTCCAGATTGGCCTCCATGATCGCCACCACCTGGCTCAGTTTGGGCTGAGCGCTGCCGAGCAGGGTGCGCAGCGGTACACGCTGGCGCTCACGCTCACCGCGTACGCGGTCGCACAGCAACAGCTCGGCGGCCTTGGCCGCGATGTCCTGGCCGCCAGTATCCCGGGCCACCAGTTGCAGCATCATGTCCATGGCTGCCACGCCGCCTGAGCAGGTGTAACGGTCGCGGTCCAGTTCGAACAGCTGGCTTGAGATCACGATACCGGGGAAGTGTGCCTGCAACGTCGGCAGGTCTTCCCAGTGGATGGTGCAGCGGTAACCCTTGAGCAATTCGGCCTTGGCCAGCAGGTAGCTACCGGTGCAGATACCGCCCAGTGGCAAGCGCTGGCGGGCCAGTTGGCGCAACCAGTCGATCAATGGGCGGTTGCTACGGCTTCGGTCAATCGGGTTGGCGCCGACCACCAGCAAGGCATCCAGCGCGGGGGCGTTGGCGATGTTGTAGTCGGGCAGTACGCGCATGCCGTTGCTGGCTACCACCGGCGCGTCGTCTGCGGCGATCAGCACACTGCGATACAGTGGCTTGCGCGCGGCCAGGTTGGCCATGCGCAGGGTCTCTACCGCCGACGCAAGGCCGATGGTGGTGAAATTGGGCAAAATAAGGAAGCCAAAGGTCTTTGCCGAACAATTCTTTACACTAGACGGCGATAGGTTTGCAGAAGCGGGGTGGACCATTGCGCTGTTCCTGTGCAAGCTGAGGCCTGGTTGGTCAGGGGCAGTGAGAAAGCAGAGCCTCGCGTGGTTCTTGTTGTTATGGGTCGTTGCCGGGTCGATCATACACCCCGGATGCAGCGGCCAGGAATGGCCCCGCCGGCTGGCTGGGCCGACAGTGATTGACAGAGAAGGTGAGCGTCAGTGAACCCCGAAACCATGCTGGCGGGCTTGCCAGGCTACGCCATGGCCCCCGAAGCGATCCAGGTGCTGCCCGATGCCAGGGCTTACCGCGCCTGCCTGTTCGAGCGCATCCGTACGGCGACTCGGCGCATCGTTATTGTTGCGCTGTACCTGCAGGAGGACGAGGCCGGTCAGGAAGTGCTGGATGCCTTGTACCAGGCCAAGGCCGCGCGGCCAGGCCTGGAGATCACCATCGTGGTCGACTGGTTCCGCGCCAGGCGCGGGCTGCTGGGGGCCGGGCGTCAGCCGGGCAATGCCGCCTGGTATCAGGCCCAGCGCCAGTTGCGTGGGCTGGACATCGCGATCCATGGGGTGCCAGTGCAGACCCGCGAACTGTTCGGGGTGTTGCACCTCAAAGGCAGCATCATCGACGATTGCGTGATCTACACCGGCGCCAGTCTGAACAACGTCTACCTGCATCGTTTCGACCGCTATCGCCTGGACCGCTACCACCTGTTCCAGTCACCGGCACTGGCCGATGCCATGGTCGGCCTGGTTCAGCGGTTGCTGCACCATACCGCCACACCGCGCCTCGACCTGCCGGCGCCACCCTCTACCCGCAGCTTGCGCGGTGACATTCGGCGTTTGCGCGCACGGCTGCGGCGCATGGCCTACGAGGTACCGGCCAGCGTGACGGGGCAGGGCTTGCAGGTAATCCCGCTGCTGGGGGTGGGCCGTGGCAATCCACTGAACCGGGCGCTGTGCGCCTTGCTGGCAGTGGCGCGCACGCAGATCATCATCAGTACGCCGTATTTCAACCCGCCACAGGTCGTGATACGCGAACTTGACCATGCCCTGGCGCGGGGGGTTGGGGTGGAACTGATTGTCGGTGACCGCACCGCCAACGACTTCTACATCGCCCCTGGCGAACCGTTCAGTGCCAGTGGTGCATTGCCCTATCTGTACGAGGACAACCTGCGCGCCTTCGCCCGCCGCCGCTACGCCGCGATTGCCAGCGGCCAGCTGCAAGTACGCATCTGGAACGACCCGGGACATACCTTCCATGCCAAGGGCGTGTGGATCGACCAGCGTTATTCGCTGTTGACCGGTAACAACCTGAACCCGCGCGGGTTCAACCTGGACCTTGAGAACGGCCTGCTGATCGACGACCCGCAGGGTCAATGGCTGGCGCCACGGGAAGCAGAGTTGACCGAACTGCGGCGCTTTGCGCCGAGAATCGATTCGGCAGAGGCGCTGGGGGAGAAGGCCGAACATCCCAAGCAAGTACGCAAGTTTCTGCGTCGATTGCGCTATAGCCGGTTGGAACCGTTGATCAAACGGGTGCTCTGACATCGCCTGTACTGGCCCTGTCGCCGGCAAGCCAGCGACAGGGCCAGAGTGGTGCGAACGGTGCATTGATGTCATTATGATATTGCTACCCACGGCCCTTTGTCTGGGGCTGGTTTACAATGTGCAGGCAACCGTGCAAGGCCCCTCTGAACGTGATCACGATCGCATACAGTCGGGCCTTTTCCCGTTAACCAGACAGGCCAATGCGTATATGGCGTTAGATCCACCCACGATGCTGACTATTTCAGTCGCTTTGGCTGCTGCGGCCGCCTTGTACCTGGCGATTGAATGGCGCAGCGTGCGCGAAACCTCGTTGCTGTATTGGAGTGCGGGTTTCGCCACGATTACGGTTGGTAGCATCCTGGCATTGTTGCGCGGGGTCGGCTTTCTGTTCATCGGAATCTGGTTCGCCAATGGCTTGCTGGTGGTGGCCCACGTGTTTTTCCTGATCGGCGTGCTGCGCTTCACCCAAGAGCGCTTGTCAGGTGCGTGGTTGATGATTGTGCTGGTCTGGTTCGCCTTGCTGCTGCTGCCCGTGGGCCCGCAGTGGTCGAAGGTGATACTGATGGTCAACTCGTTGTTGGTGGCCTCGCTGACGCTCAAGGCCAGTTTCCTACTGCGGCCACATGGCAAATCGCTGAGTGTCGGGGCTGTGCAACTGCGCTATGTGTTGCTGATCCATGGGCTGTTCTATGTGGCCAAGGCGGCCATCGCGATCACGCCAGGCACGCTGATTGACCTGGCGACCTTTGGCGGGCTGATCATTCAGGTTTCGCTGGTGGAAGGCGCGATGGCGATCATGCTGATTGCCTTGTCGATGACCGGCACCGTACGTTACCGGCGTGAAGAGCGGATTGCCCGGCTGGCAGCCCGTGACCCGCTGACTGCGCTGTACAACCGGCGTGCACTGGAGGTGCGGGCGGGGCATTTCTTCAAGGACGTGAGCCCGGCGCAACCCGGGGCATTGCTGTTGATCGACATTGATAACTTCAAACTGGTCAACGACCTGCACGGGCATATCGCCGGCGACCGTTTGCTGATTGCCTTGAGCGAGATGATCCGTACGACGCTGCCCGAGCGCTCGCTGGCGGCGCGATTGGGCGGGGATGAATTCGTCATCTTGCTCAGTGGCGCGAGCAGTGAACGGGTCATGGAACTGGGTAGTGGGCTGCGTGAGCAGTTCCAGCAGTACGCCGACAAGACCGTGCCTACGCCCCATGCGGTTACCTTGAGCATTGGTGCCAACGTGTTCGATCAGCCGCCGGCGAGCCTGGCGGCGTTGATCGAGCAGGGGGATGTGGCGTTGTACCAGTCCAAACGTGGGGGGCGCGACAGCATTCGGTTTTTCGAGCGGGCGATGGTTGAACTCCGGCAATGAGCGAATCACCTAGGTGGGTGAGCTTTCATGTAACCCATGTGGGTGATCCGTACAGGCGCTCCCGTCACTCGGCCCCCGCGTTTGACGGGCATCCATGCCCGTCATCGGCAAAACAGCGTGGTCAGGTTGCAACCTGATAGCACGGTACATACTCGGCGCCGCCGGGCAGCTTCATCCGGTGCTGGTCGACGAATGCCTGCAGCAGCCGGCCCAGCGGGTCCAGTACGGCGCTGTCACCATGGATCTGATACGGCCCGTGTTCCTCGATCAGGCGGATGCCTTTGTCCTTGACGTTGCCTGCGACAATCCCGGAAAACGCCCGGCGCAGGTTGGCCGCCAGTTCATGGGGCGGGAGCTCGCGGCGCAAGTCCAGGTCGGCCATGGCCTGGTGGGTCGGGTCGAACGGTCGCTGGAAGCTCTCCTCGATCTTCAGCAGCCAGTTGAAGTGGAAGGCATCGTTGCGCTCGCGGCGGAACTGCTTGACCGCTTTGAGGCCTTCGACCATGTGCCGGGCGACTTCCGCCGGGTCATCAATGATGATTTCGTACAGGCGATGGGCCGCTTCACCCAGCGTGGCGCCGACGAAAGCGTGCAACTGTTGCAGATAAGGCTCGGCGCTGCGCGGGCCGGTGAGCACCACCGGGAACGGCAGGTCGTGGTTGTCCGGGTGCATGAGGATGCCCAGCAGGTACAGGAACTCCTCCGCCGTGCCGGCACCGCCCGGGAAGATGATGATGCCGTGGCCGACACGCACGAAGGCCTCCAGGCGCTTCTCGATGTCTGGCAGGATCACCAGTTCGTTGACGATCGGGTTGGGCGCTTCGGCGGCGATGATGCCGGGCTCGGTCAGGCCCAGGTAGCGGCTGCCATGCATGCGTTGCTTGGCGTGGGCGATGGTGGCACCCTTCATCGGGCCTTTCATCACGCCCGGGCCGCAGCCGGTGCAGACATCCAGCTTGCGCAGGCCCAGTTCGTGGCCGACCTTCTTGGTGTACTGGTATTCCTCGGTGCTGATAGAGTGGCCGCCCCAACACACCACCATCTTCGGCTCCACGCCCGGGCGCAAGGTACGCGCGTTGCGCAGCAAGTGGAAAACGTAGTCGGTGATGCCCTGGGAGCTTTCCAGGTCGATGCGCTGGCTGGCCAGCTCGCTTTCGGTGTAGACGATGTCGCGCAAGGCGCTGAACAGCATTTCACGTGTGCTGGCGATCATTTCACCGTCGACGAAGGCGTCGGCTGGGGCATTCAGCAGCTCCAGGCGCACGCCGCGGTCCTGTTGGTGGATACGCACCTCGAAGTCTTTGTAGGCCTCAAGGATAGTCTTGGCATTGTCGACATGGGCGCCAGTGTTGAGGATTGCCAGGGCGCACTGGCGGAACAGTGTGTAAAGGCTACCGGTACCGACTTCACTCAGTTGCTGCACTTCACGTTGTGACAGCGTCTCCAGGCTGCCTTTGGGGCTGACGGATGCATTGATGACATGGCGTTGAGGCATCTAAGTCTTTCCTGTGCGGGTAAAACATCCTTCTTTGACACCACCATACCGAGAAATGTGGACGGCAACGAGGGGGGCGTGGAAAAACCTTGAGACCGGGTGGCCTGCTTCGCGGGTAAACCCGCTCCTACAGGGGCCTTGCCGTCTTCAGGGCAGCACCCACCTGTAGGAGCGGGTTTACCCGCGAAGCAGCCGACTCGGTCTCCAGTCAGCCCAACAGCTTCTGCACCCCCAGGGTAATCGCCAACCCCCCGCCAACCAGCCACAGGTTGAGGATCGCCCCGGTGGCCAGCGCCCGTGGCCCAGCCTGGCGAATCTGGCTGAAGCGGGTCTCCATGCCCAACGCCGTCATGGCCATGGTCAAGGCAAAGGTGTCCAGGCTGTTCACGGCCTGGGTCACGCTGCCAGGCAGCACTTGCAGTGAATTCACCAGGACCAGGGCCAGGAAGCCAAAAGCGAACCAAGGCATGGCAATGCGCCCGTTGCCCTGCGCCTGGCCAGCCTTGCGCGAACGGCTGATCCACAGGCCCACCACCAGCAGTACCGGCACCAGCAGCATGACCCGGGTCATCTTGACGATGGTGGCGACATGCGTGGCTTCGGGGCTGACATTGCTGGCCGCGCCAACCACCTGCGCCACTTCGTGGACAGTGCCGCCCAGCAACAGCCCGGCGCCCATGGTATCCAGATGCAGCCAGCCGGCATTGATCGCCAGTGGGTAAAGGAACATCGACAAGGTACCGAACAGCACTACGCTTCCGACTGCCATGGCGCTTTTATGGGGGGCGCTGCGCAGCGCCGATTCGAATGCCAGCACGGCGGCGGCGCCGCAGATGGCGCTGCCGGCGGCGGTCAGCAAGGCGGTATCGCGGTCGAGCTTGAACACTTTCATGCCACACCACAGACCGATCAGCAGGGTACTGGTGACTACCAGCACCGAGACGATAAGCCCCGACCAGCCGACTTCGGCAATTTCCTGCAGGCTTACCCGCAGGCCGAAAAATGCCACGGCAATGCGTAACAGGCCGCGAGCGGAAAAGTTGATGCCCGCTGCCCAGCTTGCCGGTACGCCGTCACGCAGCGCGTTGCCATACAAGGCACCTGCGACGATACCCACGATCAGCGGGCTGATGCCCAGGTTGGCGATAGCGGGCAGGGCCGCCAGTTGCGTGACTGCGACCGCGAACAGCGCGACGAACAGAATGCCATTGAGCCGCCCTCGGGTGGAGAGGGTAGGGGCAAAGGCAGGGTTGGACGGAACCGTGGCCATGTGAGTCCTCCGGAAAAGGTGTTTCGACAAGGCCTACGTTAATCTGGTTATAAGCTTATAAAAAATCGTAATTTAGGATGGCAAATATCCGCAAAACTGATATTTTTCAAAAATGACCCCAGAACAGCTGATAACATTCGCCACGGTTGCCGAACACGGCAACATCAGCCATGCCGCTCAAGCCCTGCACCTGTCGCAGCCGGCGGTGTCCGGCCAGCTCAAGCTCTTGCAAGAGGCGTTTGGCGAACCCCTTTACCAACGTGCCGGCCGCGGTGTGCGGCTGACAGCGGCCGGTGAGCAGTTGCTGGCGCATGCCGAGCGCCTGCGCGAAACCTTCCGACAGGCGCAAGCATTGCGCGAGGCCATGCGCGGGCTGGAGCGCGGCACCTTGCGCATCGGCGCCAGTACCACGCCTGCCAGTTACCTGCTGCCTTACCTGATCGCCGATTTTCACGGGCGTTATCCGGATGTGCTGGTCACCACCTCGCATGGCAACACGGCAGAGATCGTCGCCGCCCTGGACAGTGTTGATATCGCCCTGATCGAGGGGCCGCCCGGGCAGGAGTTGCCGTTGGGTACGCAAGTGACGCCGTGGCGCGAGGACGAGATCGTGGCGATTGTGCCCCGCGGGCATCCGCTGGCAGGCAGTGACCAGCAGACGCTGGCGGCGCTCGGCGCCTACCCCTTGGTACTGCGTGAAAGCGGCTCGGGTGTGCGGCAGATCGTCGAGCGGGCGTTTGCCCGTGATGGCGTGGCGATGCGTGTGGCGCTGGAGATCGCGGGCGTTGAAGGGGTAAAAGAGGCGGTCCGGGCCGGGATGGGGGTTGGCTTTGTGTCGGCGATGTCCATTCGTCATGAAGATGGGGCGCTGCACCGGTTGCAGGTAGCGCCGCAGGCGCTGGTGCGGCGTTTTTCCATTCTGTTGCCGCATGCGGCTACGCCTTCGCGGGCTGCCTCGCGGTTTCTTGAATTGTGTGTTGCCATGCAAGAGGTGGGTTGACTGTACTGGTCTCTTCGCGGACGTGCCCGCCACAGGTACAGCACAGATTTTTGAAGACGGTGCTGTATCTGGACTGCCCCCAGGAAGTTGGACGCCAATTCAACCCTTGGTGGCTTCTGAACATAGGGTATTGGCTATATGGATCGGCGTGTATGCTTTGCAAGGCAGCCTTCGGTATCGAGTTAGCAACGGAGCCCCAGATGGAGTTTTCTGCCTACAAAGGCACCACGTCGATCAGCCTCGTGCGGGACGCACTTCAAGGAGCAGAACTGCGTGGCCTGGATGTCGCTACTGTGCTCAGCCACGCGCATATTGATCCACTTCTGCTGGACCAGCGCTATGCCAGGGTACCTGCTGGTACGTTCTCCAGATTGTGGATTGCGTTAGCGGATTTGCTCGACGATGAGTTTTTTGCGGCAGACAGTCATCCCCTTCGCAGAGGTAGCTTCAAGCTGATGGCGCAATTGGCCCTCGGCTGCGACACCATTGGGCAGGCGCTCAAGCGGATTCTGGCGTTTCTCAGGACTGCCCTTGATGACATCTACGGGTCGGTGGAATGCGAGGGAGAGCATGCTGCAATTATCATTCATGATCATGGTGAGTTGCGAAGGGTGTTTTGTTACGGTGCCTGGCTGGTGCTCGTGCACGGCCTGCTTTGCTGGCTGTGCGACAGGCGCATTCCTATTGTGAAGTTATCGATGCGTCCTCCTCAGCCGGTGGACGACAGCGACTATCGAATGCGCTTTTGTGAGGAAATCGAGTGGAGGGCCGATAGAACCTCCGCTGTGTTCGAGAAGAGCTTTCTGGCGTACAAGGTTTGCCAAACGCCCGCTTCTCTTCCTGCCTTTCTAAAAGGCACGCCAAGTAACTTCCTTGTGAAATACCGTAACGACGACAGTACGAGCATTATGATCCGGCGGCGATTAAAACTGCTCTCTCCACACACGTGGCCTGAACTCGATGAGCTCGCCCGCGACTTGAGCATGTCCAGTTCCACCTTACAGCGAAGGCTCTATGCTGAGGGTTTCACCTACCAACGGCTCAAAGATAATCTAAGGCGGGATATTTCCATCAGTCTGCTGTGCCGGGCAGGTATGACGGTGGATGGCGTTGCGTCAGAGGTTGGCTTCATTGAGACCAGTGCGTTCCACAGGGCATTCAAGAAATGGACGGGTATCACCCCTGGTGCTTACAGACGCTCGTTGCGTAGCCCTCGAGGGGACTAGTCCGCTGCGCTTGGGCTGATCGCTTCTGTTCGAAGCTATCTGGTTTTTTCCAAAACTGCCCGTTCCGGTCAAGCAGAATGATGCCATTGGGCATGGTTGGCGCTTGCCATAAGGCCTACGATTTTTCTCGGGCGCCGTCTAGCTGGTGCCTCTCAACTCTCCCGACTCACACGCGGAACCATGCGTACCTGTGCGTGTGGTCGAGTTGTGCCAGATCGCTATACGTATGTGGACTTCAAAAACACAACAATAAGATTGAAGGAGACACGGTATGAGTTCTTTGAATATGTACACGTTGACCGAAGAGTCGAAGTTTAACCGCTTTCATGGACTTATTCTGTTCTGGTGCGTGTTGATTCTGATTATCGATGGTTACGACTTGGCAGTGGTGGGGGCTGCCCTGCCAGCCATCATGGCCGATATGCAAATTGACGCAACCAGCGCCGGGGTAATGGCTGGCTCAGCATTGTTCGGGACAATGCTGGGCGCGATTTTTTTAGGCACATTGGCAGATCGAATTGGCCGGCCGAAAATGATCGCGATGTGTGTCGCGCTGTTCAGCATTTTCACCGCTGCGGCAGGGTTCACTGACAGCCCGCTGACCTTCAGTATCATGCGCTTTATCGCCGGCTTGGGAATTGGCGGTGTGTTGCCCATCTGTACGGCGCAGATGGGTGAGTTCTCGCCCTTGAAAGTTCGCACCCGGCTGGTGACCATCGTTTTCGCAGGCTATTCGGTGGGCGGAATTCTGGTAGCGCTGACGGGTAAACAACTGATCGAAAGCTACGGTTGGCAATACGTGTTTTACGTGGCAGTCCTGCCAGTGGTATTGATTCCTTTCATTCTCAAGACAATGCCCGACTCTATCGGCTTTATGTTGAAGCAGGGGCGACAAGACGAGTTGAAAGTCATCGCGCGTCGCCTTCGTCCTGACCTTGTGATCAAGGATGACACGCAATTCGTTGGCAATCCGCAGATTATCTCTGCTCAAGACAAGCCGGTACGAAGCCTTTTCCTGGAAGGCCGTGGATACAGCACGGTCATGATCTGGATGGCATTCATGACCGGGCTGTTCATGGTGTATGCGCTCAATTCGTGGCTCACCAAGTTGATGGCCATGGCGGGCTTCAGCCTCGGTTCAGCCCTGAATTTCGTCATCGTGTTCAACCTCGGTTCGATCTTCGGTGCAATTCTGGGTGGATGGCTTAGCGATAAATTCAGCATCAAGCACGTCTTGGTGGTGTTCTATGTAGTGGGCGCGGTCGCACTCACGTTGCTGGGGTATACCCGCTCCACCGAACTGCTCTTTGTCGTCGTGTTCATCGTGGGGGCCTCGACCCTTGGCACACAGCTTCTGGCCTATGCATACGCCGGCGATTTCTATCCCTCCACCATCCGCTCGACTGGCGTCGGTTTTGCATCGGGGGTCGGTCGCGTCGGGGCGATTGTCGCACCTGTTTTGATTGGTGCCTTGGTGTCGATGGCGTTGCCGCTGGAGCAGAACTTCATGGCAATCGCGCTCGCCGGCCTGGTAGGGGCTGTTGCAGTGACCATGATCAACCAATCCCGCTCGGACTCGGCTGTAGTGAGGAAGAAGGCCACGGTTGCCCACGAGCTGACCTGACCGTAATTCTGAGAGACAGGTGCCAAGTATGCTTATTGATCGCTTGCGCGAATCACCGGTAGGTTCGGACGAAACAGCCCGTTTGATCGACTGGGCAATTGTCTCACGTCGGAGCATCAGGTCGTTCCTCCCAACCCCAGTTCCGCTAGAGGAAATCGAAGCGATGCTGAACGTTGCTCGCTTTAGCGCAACAGGCGTCAACCTGCAGCCCTGGAATGTGCATGTTGTTACCGGTGATATGAAGGCACGGTTGTCCGCAGCACTTGCTGAGGTTGATGACCATCCGGCTGATGACCAACGCTTTTCTGATCCCTACGCGTATTACCCCAGGGAGTGGACGTCTCCCTACATCGAGCGGCGCAGGGAGGTAGGGTGGGGGCTCTATAGCTTGTTGGGCATCAGTCGAAGCGATAAACAAAGGATGCATGAGCAACACGGCCGGAATTATCGCTTCTTCGGGGCGCCTGTTGGCCTGTTCTTCACGATTGACCGCGTGCTTCAGGAAGGGAGCCTGCTGGATTATGGCATGTTCCTGCAAAGCCTCATGATTGCCGCACGGGGAAGAGGCTTGCACACCTGCCCACAGGCAGCATTCCTTAAATATCACAGCATCATCACTGAAATGCTGGAAATACCGAAGAGCCAAATGCTCGTCTGTGGGATGAGCTTGGGTTATGCCGATGATGGCAGCATTGAGAACACGTTGGTTACTGGCCGTGAACCCGTGCGTGCATTCACTACCTTTCACTCAGAATAAAAAACCTGGCGTGCGCTCTGTGCAAGTTTGGCGTCGGGCAGGGTGATACTGTTTCGATCATTCCGCTAAAGCGGGCCTTAACCCATTTGTAGGACTGGCATTGCATGGGGCGCTTAGCGGCGGACCATGCTCAAGCACACAACAAGAACAAGGTGCCTGTGATGTCTATTGCTTTTAAAAAAACGTTGGCTTGTTCAGCAACACTGCTAGTCGCGCCTTATGCTTCTGCCGCGTTCGTGGAAGACTTCAAAGGCAGTCTCGAACTCCGTAACTTTTACTATAATCGGGATTTTCGCAATGATGGCGCCACTCAGTCCAAGCGCGATGAGTGGGCGCAAGGTTTTACTTTGAACCTGCAATCCGGTTTTACAGAAGGGCCAGTGGGCTTCGGTATTGATGCGATGGGCTTGCTGGGGGTGAAGCTTGATTCCAGCCCGGACAGAACGGGATCAGGGCTGCTGGCCTACGATTCCGACAGGCAGGTTGAGGAGGAATACGGTAAGTTCGTGGCCACCGCCAAAGCGAGGATGGGTAAGACGGAGTTGAGGATAGGGGGGGTAAACCCTCTGATGCCTCTACTCTGGAGTAATAACAGCCGCTTGCTGCCTCAGATCTTTCGCGGTGGTTCGCTGACCGTCAACGATATCGATAAATTGACGGTAACAGCTACAAGAGTCAACGCAGTGAAGCAGCGTAATTCCACCGATTTCGAATCACTCACAGCCACTGGCTATGCCCCGGTTGAGGCGGATCACTACAACTACCTGGCATTTGACTTCAAGCCTGCGAAGGACATGACCTTCAGTTTGCACGCCGCCGAACTTGAAGATCTTTATAAATCCTACTTCGCCGGCATTAAAGTCATCAAGCCATTGTGGGAAGGCAATGTGATCGCGGATGTTCGCGTGTTCGATGCCAGCGAGACGGGCTCCAAAAAACTGGGTGAGGTGGACAACAGAACGCTGAGTAGCTACTTCGCCTACAGCATCAAGGGACACACCATCGGTGGCGGTTACCAGAAGGCCTGGGGCGACACCTCGTTTGCGTTCGTGAACGGCACGGATACCTATCTGTTCGGCGAATCGCTGGTCAGTACATTCACTGCCCCTGAGGAGCGAGTGTGGTTCGCAAGGTACGACTTTGATTTCGCCGCGTTGGGTGTACCGGGCTTGCTGTTCACCACTCGGTACATGAAAGGTGATGATGTCAATCCTGATCTGCTGACGAGCCGCCAAGCTGCTTCACTCCGCCTCAACGGGGAGGATGGCAAAGAATGGGAGCGGGTCACTGATATCTCTTATGTTATACAGAGTGGTCCGGCGAAGGGTGTTTCGTTCCAGTGGCGTAACTCCACGAACCGCTCGACTTACGCTGACAGCGCTAATGAAAATCGCCTGATCATGCGCTACACCTTCAACTTCTAAATAGCGAAACGGGCCGGCCTTCTGAAGCCGGCCCATTTTTCGCCATTTATTCCCAATCGAAGGGTTCGCTGTTTTCCGCCTGAATTGCACCAGGCGTTCGGACGCCTGCACCCAGCCGTTTCATCTTTTGCTACGAAAGGCCAGTACGGATTAAGCCACCGCTGCCAGCTTGGCGCTGGTCTGCCGACGACGGTAGGCACTGTCACGGCTCGCCAGCCACCAGTACAGCGGCGAGGTGATCGCCAACCCTACCAGCCACGACAGGTCAGCCCCGTTGATGTGCTCGGAAATCGGCCCGACGTACAGCGGGGTGTTCATGAACGGTATCTGCACCACGATACCCACAGCGTAGGCGATCAGTGCCTGCGGGTTGTAGCGCCCATAGATCCCACCATCGACCTGGAAGATCGACTGGATGTCGTAGTCACCTTTGTGAATGGCGTAGAAGTCGATCAGGTTGATCGCCGTCCACGGCACCAGCACCACCAGCAGTACCAGCACCATGTCAACGAAGTGGCCGATGAAGTCTGCCGAAGCGAACACCGCTACCACGCAGCAGGCCGACAGCACGATCAGCGACAGCACTGCACGGCTTTTGGCGGTGGGGATCCAGCGGTAGGCGAACGTTTGCACCAGGGTGATGATCGACAGCACCGCGCCATACAGGTTGAGAGCGTTATGGCTGATCACACTGAGCAGGAACAGCACCAGCATGATCGGGCCCAGCGTGCCGGTGGCCAGCTTGACCGCGTCCATGGTGTCCATGCCGGCCGGAATCGCCAGCACGGCCACGGCGCCGAAGATGAATGACAGGCTCGAGCCCAGGGCCGAACCCAGGTAGGTGGTCCAGAAGGTCGAGCTGACTTTGACATCTGCCGGCAGGTAGCGCGAGTAGTCCGACACATAGGGCGCAAAGGCGATTTGCCACAACGCCGCCAGCGAAACGGTGGCCAGCCAGCCGGCCAGGTTGAAGCTGCCACGGGTGAGGAAATCGTCGCTTTGTACATGGGTGAAGATGTAGCCGAAGCCGACCACGATACCGATGCCCAGTACCCAGGTGCCAATGCGATTGAGCACGTGGATGAAGCGGTAGCCGATGATGCCGATGATGCCTGAGCCCAGCGCACCGATGACGATGCCCACCGGTACCGGAACGGCGTCGACCACGCCATGCAGTGACTTGCCGGCAAGGACGATGTTGGAAGCGAAGAAACCGATGTACATGACGCCGGCGATCACCACCACCAGCAGCGCGCCGAGGGTGCCGAACTGGGCGCGGCTCTGGATCATCTGCGGAATGCCCATTTGCGGGCCCTGGGCCGAGTGCAGGGCCATCAGCACCCCGCCGACCAGGTGACCGACGAGGATGGCGACGATGCCCCATACCAGGTTCAGGTGGAACAGCTGCACACCCAGCGCGCCGGTGACGATGGGCAATGGCGCGATGTTGCCGCCGAACCAGAGTGTGAACAGATCCCTTACCTTTCCATGGCGGTCTTGCGGGGGCACGTAGCCGATCGTGTGTTTTTCTATCAGGGGTGCCGAATTGGCTGCACTGGTCATGACTGACTCCAAGGCAAGGTAGGGCATTGGGAACTGCCCGGGGGCGTGCCGGCGGTGGGCGACGCGTTCTTGTTGGAGCGATGATGAGGGGCGCGGGGATAACGAGAAATTAGTAAATATGTACCCATAAGCGTTAAAAAAACTAAGGCTGACAAAAGCTTAAGCGGGTGACGGTAGCAAGGAGAGTGCCAGCTGGCTGAAGGCCTTGGGGTAGAGGGGCGGCGGGGGTGGCAACCGGATCACGGTGGGCTGGGTTGGTGCGATGTGCGCGTTTTCAGGGCAGATGAAAGGTTGCCTGGGCCGGCCTCTTCGCGGGTAAACCCGCTCCTACAACGGGCTACGTCACCTTTGCAGGAGCGGGTTTACCCGCGAAGGGGCCGGCACAAGAGGAAACAGCTACATGGGGAGCAACCGATCCTGAATCACTTCCTTCATCACCAAGGTCGAGCTCAAGCGTTTCACATTGGGAATACTGGTCAGATGCTCGTCATACAGCTTCTGAAACGCCGGCAGGTCCTTGGCTACCACATGCAGCAGGTAATCCGGGTCGCCAAACAGCCGTTGCGCTTCGACAATCTGCGGGATCTGCGCCAGTGCCGTTTCAAAGTCCGCCACCGGCTGGCGGGTCACCTCGCGTAGCGTCACGAACACCAACGCGGCAAAGTTCAGCCCAAGGGCGCTTGGCGCCAGCCGTGCGTGATAGCCCAGAATGGCTCCGGACTCTTCCAGTGTCTTCAAACGCCGATGGCAGGGGGACAGGCTGAGCCCTACGCGGTCGGCCAGTTCGGTTACCGACAGGCGCCCGTCTTTTTGCAGCTCGGCAAGGATTTTTCGATCAGTTCTATCCATTGGGAAGAATCTTCCAATTCATGAATGCTAAGGGGAAATATACGAAAGAATATCCCCGAACGAAATCCGTAATCTTTCGACATCCCAATGCAGTAGATAAGGAAGATTCAAGTGGCTATCAGTGTGCTGACGGCGTTCTGGGCTGTGTCGATGCTGTTCGTGATTACCCCGGGTGCAGACTGGGCCTATGCCATCTCTGCAGGCATGCGCGGTCGCTGGGTGATGCCAGCCGTGGCGGGTATGTTGTCGGGGCATTTCCTGGCCACGCTGGTGGTGGCGGCCGGGGTTGGCAGCCTGCTGGCTGGTCACCCGTTGGCGCTGACCTTGCTGACCCTGGCGGGGTGCACCTATTTGCTGTGGCTGGGTGGCAACCTGTTGCTCAGCCCATCCTTGCCGGCGGCCGGGCAGGGCGGCGCGGGGGAGTCGGGCTCGCGCTGGGCGTTGAAGGGTTTTTGCGTCAGCGGCCTGAACCCCAAGGTATTCCTGCTGTTCCTGGCCCTGCTACCGCAGTTCACCGACCCGCAGTCGAGCTGGCCTGTGCCATTGCAGATCTTGTTGTTGGGGCTGGTCCACCTGTGCAGTTCGCTGGTGATCTACACGCTGGTCGGCTATGGCGCCAAAGCGGTGCTGAGCACTCGGCCGGGTGCGGCAAAGCTGGTCGGGCGGGTGTCTGGGATGGCGATGATTACCGTGGCCGTGGGCCTGATAGCCGGGCAATTGACCTGAATTTACCGGTTCAGAATGACTTCAGATACACTCGCTGCACCCTAATGCACAACCAGGAAGTGCGCCATGCCCGAAACCTCGCAACTGCTCACGTTCGCCCTGATCTGCCTCGGCATGGTCCTGACCCCAGGGCCGAACATGATCTACCTGATTTCCCGCTCGATATGCCAGGGCCGCAAAGCCGGGTTGATTTCGCTTGGCGGTGTGGCTCTGGGCTTCGTGATCTACATGCTCTGCGCGGCAATGGGCATCACGGCGCTGGTGATGGCAGTACCCTTTGCCTACGACGCGCTGCGCATCGGTGGCGCGCTGTACCTGTTGTACCTGGCCTGGCAGGCGCTGCGGCCGGGTGGCCGTTCGCCGTTCCAGCTCCGTGAACTGCCCGCCGACAGCCCGCGGCGGTTATTCACCATGGGGTTTGCCACCAGTCTGCTCAACCCCAAGATTGCCGTCATGTACCTGTCGCTCATGCCGCAATTCATCGAACCGGGCCACGGCAGCGTGCTGTTGCAGTCGCTGGTGCTGGGTTCAACGCAGATCGCCATCAGCGTTACGGTCAACGCGCTGATTGCGATCATGGCCGGCTCCATCGCCGTGTTCCTGGCTGGCAGGCCGCTGTGGCAACAGGTTCAGCGTTGGTTGATGGGAACGGTGCTGGCGGGGCTGGCGGTGCGCATGCTGTCAGAAGGGCGCCGTTGATCGCCCATTGCGATGCAAGGTATCAGTGGCCGAATACTTTGCCGAGTATCTGGCACACCTGTTCTGCCGAGTAGGGTTTGGCCAGGAAGGTGAACCCTTGGTGCCCGCCTTCGGCAATCGCCTCGCTATAGCCCGAAGTAAGGATCACCGGCAACTGCGGGCGCTGGCGGCGAAGTTCGCGGGCCAGTGCCAAGCCACCCATGCCGGGCATGACCACATCGGAAAACACCGCATCAAAATCACCTGACGGGCCAGTCAACTGCGCCAGCGCTTCTTCTGCCGACCGCGCATAGCTGATTTGGTAGCCGTGGTCCTCGAGGAGCTGAGCCGTGAAGCTGCCCAGGTCGGGGTTGTCTTCTACCACCAGTATTCGTCGCCGCTCGCCCTGTACCTGTGGCTGGCTGCCGGCCGAGGCGTCTTCGGGCGAGGCCGCAGCTGGGGCCTCCTGCGGCAGATACAGGGTAAAGGTGGTGCCCTGGCCGGGGATGCTGTTCACCTGTACATCGCCCCCGGATTGCTTGGCGAAACCGAACACCTGCGACAACCCGAGCCCGGTACCTTCACCTGGGGCCTTGGTGGTGAAGAACGGGTCGAAGATGCGCTCCAGCAACTCGGTGGCGATACCGACTCCGTTGTCGCTCACCGATATCGCCGCGAACGGGCCTGGCTGTGAAGGCTGACCGCGCAAGGCCGGCAGGCACTGGTCGGCCTGCAGGCGCAGCTGCAAGGCACCTTCGCCAGCCATGGCATCGCGGCCGTTGAGCATCAGGTTGATCACCGCGGTTTCCAACTGGCTGAGGTCGGCGCGGATGTGGCAGGGCGCTTGCGGTAACTGCAGCTCGACCCGAATGCGCGCGCCAGTGACGGTATCGAGCATGTCGGCCATGGCCTCCAGCCGAGGCCCGGCCTCGAACACCTGTGGGCTGAGGGCCTGGCGGCGGGCGAAGGCCAGTAGCTGACCGGTCAGTTTGGCACCACGGTCGACCGTGTCGGACATGGTCTTGAGGTAGCGTTCGCGGCGCTCCTCGGCCAGGTTGGGGCGCTGCAGGAAGTGCAGCGACGAGCGGATGATGGTCAGCAGGTTATTGAAGTCATGGGCTACGCCGCCGGTCAGCTGGCCAATGGCTTCCAGCTTCTGGGCTTGGCGCAGCACGGCCTCGGTGTGCAGCAACTGAGTGGTGCGTTCTTCGACGCGATGTTCCAAGTTGGTGTTGAGCGCTTCAAGGGCCGCCATCGCTTCGCGCACTTCGGCATGGGCCTGGGCCCGTTGTATGTGTGCCCAGCATCGCTCGGTCACTTCGCTGATCAGTGTTTGCTCGTAGTCGGTCCATGCCCGAGGTACGCGGTCGTGAATCGCCATCAGCGCGGTCAGCCTGCCACCCTTGATCAGTGGCATGCAGATGGTGGCCGTAATGCCGATGGCCTGAAAAGTCGCCGCCTCGTCAGTGGCCAGTTCGCGCAGGTTGTCGTTGATCACCAGGGCCAGGCCGCTGC
Organism: Pseudomonas sp. 2,4-D; assembly: GCF_030418155.1. Classification (NCBI taxonomy): domain Bacteria; kingdom Pseudomonadati; phylum Pseudomonadota; class Gammaproteobacteria; order Pseudomonadales; family Pseudomonadaceae; genus Pseudomonas; species Pseudomonas sp. 2,4-D. The sequence continues at coordinate 36,721 of NZ_JAUHUI010000004.1, read as the reverse complement.
GCAGGCGACTGACCGCCAGGCGGCCGAAGTCATGCAGGTGATAGTGGCCCAACAGGCGTGGTGAGCCGGGTGTCACCGCATCGCCGCAAATGGTGAAACCGTCCTCGTCGGGGTCCATCACCGCATAGGCGCAGCTGGACAGGCCGAGGTGCTCGACCAGCATGCGGGTGGTGATGGCCATGATCTGGTCCGGGTCGGTTGCCTCGGTCACGGCTCGCCCGAGGGTATCGAGAAAGTTCAGGCGCTGGTTGGTGAGCACGCTGGCGGTGGTTTCGGTGACCGTGTCGAGCATACCCAGTATCTCGCCATCATGGCCGCGAATCGGGCTGTAGCAGAAGGTGAAATAGGCCCGCTCCAGGCCGCCGTTGCGGTCGATCATCAGCGGGAAGTCTTCGATGTACACCGCTTCACCTGCCAACGCACGGTCCGCCATGCTGCTGATTTCATCCCAGGCTTCGTGCCACACGTCGCGGAAGGGTATGCCCAAGGCCAGGGGCTTGCGACCGAGAATCGGAGTGAAGGCATCGTTGTACAGGGTGATCAAGTCCGGGCCCCACAGCACGGCCTGCGGAAAGCGCGAGGCCAGGCACAGAGACATCGTCGTTTTCAGGGCGTCGGGCCAATGTTCCAGCGGGCCCAGGGGAGTGCTGGCCCATTCGTGGTTGCGGATGCGTTCGGCCATTAGCCCGCCGCCGTCTAGCCATCTAGCCATGTGCTTTGCCGGTCCTCTTTCTCAAGGCCCTTAGGGTGCACCGAGAATAGACCGTTGGCGAGGGTTTTGTGAGGGGCTGTGCCACTGCACTAGCCTCTGTAACTGCGCGATCCGGGTGAGTGCAGGTTCACCCGCGAAGAGGCCGGACCGGCTAGCGCATGAAGTGCACCTTGCCGGTGTCATCATTGCCCATGTAAATGCCATACACTCCGGCCTGCCGCTCAAGGATGTAGCGCTCGAGAATTTGCCGGATGGCCGGGTAGTAGATCTCATCCCACGGGATTTCGTCCGGCTCGAAGAACTTGTACGCCAGCGTCTCAGGCCCGTACTGCCCGGTTTCTTCGGTGACGATCGCTCGGAAGATGATGTAGACCTCGCTGATCTTTGGCACGCTGAAGATCGAATACGGCGAGACGATGTCTGCACGTACGCCGCTTTCTTCCCATACCTCGCGCAGCGCCGCCTGTTCGGTGGTTTCGCCAGCCTCCATGAACCCCGCAGGCAAGGTCCAGGTGCCGGGGCGCGGCGGGATGGCGCGCTGGCACAGCAGGTACTTTCCATCGCGCTCGATGATGCAGCCGGCGATGATCTTGGGGTTGATGTAGTGGATGTAGCCGCAGCCGGCGCAATGCAGGCGTTCGTGGGTATCGCCTGTGGGAACGCCCCGGGCCAGTTCCTTGGTGCAGTGCGGGCAGTAGCGCGGGGCATTGGGCATGATCAGCGACCTATGCGGGGTTCCTTCAGGGCCAAGGGTTCGACAATGTCGCGCACCTTGGCGTTGTCATCCTGCTTCTGGCGCAGGTAGTCCAAGGCCACCTTGGCGGCGGCGCGGACGTGGTCGACCGAGGCCTGGTGGGCTACCAGCGGGTCACCGCCCTTGATGGCCTCGACGATCTTTTCCATTTCGCGGTTGCTGGCGCCGCGGCGGTTTTCCTGCGATACCGAGGTGGCGCGCAGGTAGCTGATGCGTGCTTGCAACTGGCGCAGCTGCTGGGCCGCCACCTGGTTGCCAGAGCCTTCCAGCAGCACATCGTAGAAACCTTGTACCGAATCCAGCACCTGTTGCAGCTCACCTTCTTCCAGTGCCTCGCGGTTCACTTCCAGCGCGCGTTCCAGCGCACGGATGTCCTTGGCCTTGGCGTTGAGGGTGAACAGTTGCACGATCAGGCCTTCGAGCACACAGCGCAGCTCATAGATGTCACGTGCGTCTTCCAGGGTGATGATGGCCACGCGCGGGCCTTTGGCGTCGGCGAACTCCACCAGGCCTTCGGACTCCAGATGACGCAGCGCTTCACGTACCGAAGTGCGGCTGACGCCGAGGCGGTCGCACAGGTCGCGCTCGACCAGGCGGTCGCCGGGCAGCAGATGAAAGTTCATGATTGCGGTGCGCAGCTTGTCGAGCACGATTTCGCGCAGAGTAACGGGGTTGCGGTTGACCTTGAAGCTGTCGTCGAGTGGCTGGCGTTTCATCAGGTGCGCTCTTTATGAGGCTGTTGCGCCAACATCGCGGAATGCCCCGAACCGAGGCTTTCCATGCAGTGGTTCGAACAGCCCGTTGTTAACGGGTTGGCTCCGCATCGGCTTCGGCAAAGGCTTCACGGGCCAGGCGGAAACTGTCCACCGCCGCGGGTACGCCGCAATAAATGCCGACCTGGAGCAGGATTTCGCGAATTTGTTCACGGCTCAGGCCATTGCGCAGGGCACCGCGAATGTGCAACTTGAGCTCGTGGGGCCTGTTGAGCGCGGAAATCATGGCCAAGTTTATCATGCTGCGCTCTTTCAGCGACAAGCCTTCGCGGCCCCAGACGTGACCCCAGCAATACTCGGTGACCAGCTCTTGCAACGGTTTGGTGAACTCATCTGCGTTCTGGATTGAGCGGTTGACGTAGTCCTCGCCCAGCACCTGGGTGCGGATTTTCAGACCCTTTTCGTACTTTTCATTGCTCATGTGCAGTACTCCGGCATAAAACAGGGGCCGCAATCGAGGGTGAGACGATTAGCGCGACCCCTGAAAACAGTGGCATCGGGGTTGGCTTCTTCGCGGGCTTGCCCGCTCCCACAGCTTCCAGGATCTGTGCGATACCTGTAAGAGCGGGCAAGTCCGCGAAGAGGCCAACACCGAGTTCAAGATGTATCAGCCAAGCGGCGGCAGGGCGCCGAGCTTGCCCTTGTGGTACACCATCGGGGTCATCGGCTGCTCAGGCAACACCAGGTTCTTCACCGCGCCGACAATGATCGCGTGGTCACCGCCGTCGTACTCGCGCCACAATTCGCACTCGATGATCGCCGTGGCCTTGGCCAGCAGGGGGTTGCCCAGCTCGCTCAGGTGCCACTCGACGCCCTTGGCCTTGTCCTTGCCCTTGCCTGCGAAGGCATAGGCCTCGGCGGTCTGGTCGGCGGACAGCAGGTGGATGGCGAACTGCTTGCTGTCGCGCAGGATCGGGTAGGTGTCGGAGGCATAGTTGGGGCAGAACAGCACCAGCGCCGGGTCGATCGACAGCGCGCTGAACGCACTGGCGGTAATGCCGACGATGCCGCCGTCGGCGTCCAGGGTGGTCACTACCGTGACGCCTGACGGGAAGGAGCCCATCACGTCTTTGTAGATGCCGGGTTCGATCATCTCGTGTTCCTCCTAGCGCATCACGAACGGGTCGGGCATCGGCGCGGTGGACAAGTTGATCCACACGGTCTTCAGCTCGGTATAGGCCAGCACCGAATCGATGCCGCTCTCACGGCCGTAGCCGCTGTTCTTGAAACCACCTATCGGTGCCATGGCCGACACAGCGCGGTAGGTGTTGACCCAGATGATCCCCGAACGCACGTCGCGGGCCAGGCGGTGGGCACGGCCCAGATCGCGCGTCCAGATGCCGGCAGCCAGGCCGAACTGTGAGTCGTTGGCTATGGCCAGGGCTTCTTCTTCGGTTTTGAAGCGAATCACTGCGGCGACCGGGCCGAACACTTCTTCCTGCATGATGGTCATCGCGTTGCTGTCGCACTCGAACAGGGTCGGCTCGTAGAACCAACCGTCACCTTCAACGTCGGCACGCTTTCCGCCCATATGCAGTTTGGCGCCTTCGGCCTTGGCCGCAGCCACCAGGCCTTCGACGACTGCCAGCTGCTGTGCGGTGGCCATCGGGCCCATTTCGCTGGCGTCGTCCTCTGGGTTGCCGATGCGGATGCGCTTGGCGCGGGCAATCAGGCGCTCGACAAACACGTCGAAGATTTCATCCTGCACCAGCAGGCGCGAACCGGCCACGCAGCTTTGACCGGACGCGGCATAGATGCCGGCCACGGCGCCATTGATGGCGCTGTCCAGGTCGGCGTCGGCGAAGATGATGTTCGGCGACTTGCCGCCCAGTTCCAGCGACAGCTTGGCGAAGTTTTCGGCACTGCTGCGCACCACGTGGCGGGCTGTGGCGGCACCGCCGGTGAAGGCGATCTTGCGCACCAGCGGGTGGCGGGTCAGCGCCGCGCCGGTGCTGGGGCCGTAGCCGGTGACCACGTTGACCACGCCGGCCGGGAAGCCGGCCTCGAGGGCCAGTCGGGCCAGCTCGAGGATGGTCGCCGAGGCGTGCTCGGACGGTTTGAGCACGATGGTGTTGCCGGCAGCCAGGGCAGGGGCCAGCTTGATCGCGGTGAGGTACAGCGGGCTGTTCCACGGGATGATCCCGGCAACCACGCCGATTGGCTCGTGCACGGTGTAGGCGAACAGGTCGGGTTTGTCCAGCGGCAGGGTGCCGCCTTCGAGCTTGTCGGCCAGGCCCGCAGTGTAGTGGAAGAACTCCGGCAGATAGCCGACCTGGCCGCGGGTTTCGCGGATCAGCTTGCCGTTGTCACGGCTTTCCAGCTGGGCCAGGTGCTCCTTGTTCTCGGCAATCAGGTCACCCAGACGACGCAGCAGCTTGCCGCGGGCGGTGGCGGTAATGCTGCGCCACGCCTTGCTGTCGAAGGCACGCTGGGCGGCCTGAACGGCCAGCTCCACATCGGCTTCATCGGCGTCGGGCAGTTGCGCCCAGGCCTGGGCGGTGGCCGGGTTGAGGCTGTCGAAGGTCTTGCCGCTCTGGGCATCGCGCCATTGGCCGTCGATGCACATCTGGAAACGAACGAGGGTCATGCAACAATCCCCTTGGCGGATTCGGTGAGGGTGCGGGCTTGGGTAAGGAAGTCCAGCAGCATCTTGTTGACTTCACGCGGTGCTTCCACCGGCATCATATGCCGTTGCTCGGCGAGGACCACACTGCGTGCGCCAGGAATGCTGGCGGCGAGCTGGCGGGTCATGGCCGGGGTGGAGCCCGAGTCGAGTTCGCCGGTGGCGATCAGCGTCGGCACCTGGATACTGCCCAGGTCGTCGGCGCGGTACATGTCCTGGGTAGCGAACAGCGAATAAGTGGTGTGGTAGCCCTGCGGGTCGTTGCTCGCCAGCACCTGGCGAATGGCGGCGACCTGCGCCGGGTTGGCAGCCTTGTATTCACGGCTGAACCAGCGGTCCAGGGCAGCATCGACGTTGGCGTCTGGGCCCAGCTCCGCCGCCTGGGCAGCGCGGGCGATCACCCCGGCACTTTGCTCGGGGGTGCGGTTGAACACGCTGTTGAGCACGACCAGTGCAGCCAGGCGTTGCGGGTAATTGAGGGCGAATGCACGGGCAACCAGGCCGCCCATGGAGAAGCCGATCACGGTGGCTTGTGCAATTTGCAGGTGGTCAAGCAGTTCGGCGAGCTGGTCGGCATAGCCTTCCAGCGGCGTGTCGGTGGCCGGTACGCGGCTTTGACCGTGGCCGAGCATGTCGTAGGCGATGACGCGGTAGTCGTTGGCCAGGCCAACGAACTGACCGCCCCACATTTCCTTGTTCAGGCCCACGCCGTGGATCAGCACCACGGGTTGGCCCTGGCCGACATCCAGATAGCTGGTGCCGGCAGGTGTGCGTTCAGCGACAGGCTGAATCATGGAGGGCGCTCCTTGAAGGTCGGGCGCGGCGGGTAAGCACGCCACGCCCCGGCCCGTCTTGGTTGTTGTTATTGAGCGTTGGCTTTTTCGGCAGCCAGTTCTTCCAGGTCGATGTAACGGTTGCCGATGCGCGGGTGCAGGCGGCCGCCATCGGCTGCGCCCAGGACCACGACGATTTCATCGGCACGCGGAGCGTCTTCGATCTGCATTTCCAGGGTGATGTAGTGCGAACGCAGGCCTTCGTCGTCCTTCTGCATCATTGGGATCTGGATAGAAGTGCCTGGGCCGCCGCGTTTGTTGGTGAAGCTCAGGTAGCTCTTGGCCTGAACTGCCTCGCGGTAGTGGTTGCCGAAGCGCAGGGTATGGATCACGGCCGAGGCGTGCTCGATTTCGCCATCGGCGCCGACGACGGCGGCCTTACCGTAGGCCTCGATCTTGTCGGCACCGCCAATGGCAGCAGTCAGGCGCTCGACCATCAGGGCACCCAGCTCCGAGCAGTTGGCGCGAATTTCCGGCTTCAGGTCTTCAACGAAACCGCGACCGGCCCACGGGTTCTTGATCACGACGGCCAGGCCGACCATGGTCACCGGCTTGTCGGTGGCCTTGCCGCCTTCGATGCGGGTCTCTTCGGAGTAGGTGACGATCTTGCGGATTTCGAAACTCATGGATGGCTCCTGGTGAGGGTTATCAGCTCTTGTTGTCTGATGGTATACCATAATATTTGTTGTGCAAGAGGTGTCAGGAAATTTCTCTTGTCGGGGGACGAAAGGTGGCCTGATGCCTTGATTTCTCTGTTGTCTGTACTGGCTTCTTCACGGGCTTGCCCGCTCCCACAGGGACTGCACAGGTTTCAAAAAAAAGCCCGCTCACGCAGGCCGAAGGGGCCCACGGGAGCGGGCGCGTCCCGCAATGATTCAGGCAATGGGAATTCAGGCGAACGCCGGCACCACTTCCTTGATGAACAGCTCGAGCGACTTCTTCTTCTCGGCGTGGGGCAAGCTGTTGTCGCACCAGAAGCTGAACTCGTCGACGCCCAGTTCCTGGTAGTACTTGATGCGTGCGATGATCTCTTCCGGCGTGCCGATCATGGTGTTCTTGCGGATGTTCTCCAGCTGGAACGCCGGCACTTCGGCGAATTTCGACTCCGGGCTCGGCTCCAGGAAGCCATTCACCGGGGTGGTCTTGTTGCCGAACCAGGCATCGAAGGTGCGGTAGAAGCGCGAGATCGCCTGGGCGCCGACCTTCCAGCCTTCCGGATCAGCCGGGCTGTGCACGTGGGTGTGGCGCAGCACCATCAGTTGCGGGCGCGGCACGCCTGGGTTGTTGTCCAGGGCGGCCTGGAACTTGTTCTTGAGGTCCAGCACTTCTTCGTCACCCTTCATCAGCGGGGTGACCATGACATTGCAACCATTGGCAACGGCGAAGTTGTGCGAGTCCGGGTCGCGGGCGGCGATCCACATAGGCGGCGTGGCGTTGAACGGCTTCGGTACGCTGGTGGAGGTCGGGAACTTGTAGACTTCACCGTCGTGGGCGTAGTCGCCTTCCCAGAGCTTGCGCACCACCGGCACCATCTCGCGCAACGCCTTGCCGCCGTCGGTGGCCGGCATGCCACCTGCCATGCGGTCGAACTCGAACTGGTAGGCACCACGGGCCAGGCCCACTTCCATGCGGCCGTTGCTGATCACGTCGAGCAGGGCGCATTCGCCAGCGACGCGGATCGGGTTCCAGAACGGCGCGATGATGGTGCCAGCGCCCAGGCGGATCTTCTCGGTGCGCGCGGCCAGGTAGGCCAGCAGCGGCATCGGGCTTGGCGAAATGGTGTATTCCATGGCGTGGTGTTCACCGATCCAAACGGTGCTGAAACCGCCGTCTTCGGCCATCAGGGTCAGTTCGGTCAGGTCTTCGAACAGCTGGCGGTGGCTGACCTGTTCATCCCAACGTTCCATGTGTACGAACAACGAAAATTTCATGGGTTTTTCCTCAACGCTTGTTATTGCCCGTCAGTCAATCGGGCTTCGTGTGGGAGCGGGCTGCGTCCAACTGCAGGCTTCAGGCAAAGGCCGGCAGGCTGGCCATCTTGCCGCGGCAGTACACCATCGGCCGTGGCGCTTCGGCAGGGGCGATCAGGTTGTGTACCTTGCCGACCATGATGGCGTGGTCGCCACCTTCATATTCACGCCACAGTTCACATTCGATGACGGCGGTGGCACCGGCCAGGATCGGGTTGCCCAGTTCGCTCAGGGTCCACTCGATGCCGCTGGCCTTGTCCTTGCCCTTCTTGGCGAACGCGTAGGCTTCGGCCTGCTGTTCACCGGACAGCAGGTGAATGGCAAAGCGCTTCTGCTTGATCAGTACCGGGTAGGAGTCGGAGGTGTAGTTGGGGCAGAACAGCACCAGCGGCGGGTCCATCGACAGGGAGGAGAAGGCGCTGGCGGTCAGGCCGACGACCGAACCGTCGTCGTCCTGGGTGGTGATGACGGTAACGCCGGACGGAAAGGAGCCCAGAACGTTCTTGTAGACAGTTGCGTCGATCATCGGGAGTACCTCTGAAGGGCTGCGGTGGTCCGCGGTTTTTATCGTTGATGTGTCTGATGGTATACCGTAATACCTATTTTGCAAGCGGAATTTTCAACCCTGGGTTTTCGCGATGAACGGCCACAAGCCACGAAAACCGTGGCCTTGAGCGGTGAGGCGGTTTGTCGCAGGGGTTTCGCAAGCGGATCAGTGGCCGTTTTTTCATGCGGTTCAGTGTTGTCAAAAGTTTGGAATACCATAATATGGTCCTCAGCTGAGAGGCCGCCTTGATGCGGTTTCCTTACAAAGATAAAAACGACCTTTCGAGCTGAAAACCATGTCCCAACCGTCGTCGCAGCACCAGTTTGTCGAGAATCACACGGTCGATTACGTTCCACCTGCCGAGCGCCATGGGAAGGCGCGCGACCTGTTCACCCTCTGGTTCAGTACCAACATTGCGCCACTGCCTATCGTTACCGGTGCCATGGTGGTCCAGGTGTTCCACCTGAACCTGTTGTGGGGGTTGATAGCCATCGTCCTGGGCCATCTGGTCGGGGGCGTGGTCATCGCCCTGGCCTCTGCACAGGGGCCGCAGCTGGGCATTCCGCAAATGGTGCAGAGCCGTGGCCAGTTTGGCCGCTACGGTGCCTTGCTGATCGTGTTCTTCACCGCGCTGATCTATGTCGGCTTCTTCATTTCCAATATCGTCCTGGCGGGCAAGACCATTCACGGCATCGCGCCGAGCGTGCCGATGCCCGGCGCGATCGTGATCGGTGCCCTGAGTGCGACTGCCATTGGCGTGATCGGCTACCGCTTTATCCATATCCTCAACCGCATCGGTACCTGGGTGATGGGCTCGGCATTGCTGGCCGGTTTCATCATGATGTTCGTCCAGGATCTGCCGGCTGACTTCTTCAGCCGTGGCGCGTTCAACCTGTCGGGCTTCATTGCCACCGTGTCGCTGGGTGTGATCTGGCAGATCAGCTTCTCGCCGTACACCTCTGACTACTCGCGTTACCTGCCCCGTGAAGTAGGCATCGCCAAGCCGTTCTGGGCCACTTACTTCGGCGCCACCCTGGGCACCATCCTGTGCTTCAGCTTTGGTACGGTGGCGGTGCTGTGCGTGCCGGAAGGCACCGACGCAATGGATGCGGTGAAGCAGGCCACCGGCTGGCTGGGCCCGATCCTGATGGTGCTGTTCCTGCTCAACATCATCAGCCACAACGCCCTCAACCTTTACGGCGCCGTGCTGTCGATCGTGACCGCGATCCAGACTTTCATGGCCGAGTGGACGCCGAGCATCAGGGTACGGGTGATCCTGGCCTCGGTCATTCTGGTGGGCTGCGGGATGGTGGCACTGAATGCCTCGGCGGACTTCATCGGCCAGTTCATCGGCCTGATCCTGGCGCTGCTGCTGGTGCTGGTGCCGTGGGCTTCGATCAACCTGATCGATTTCTACCTGATCAAGAAGGGCCAGTACGACATCGCCTCGATCTTCAGTGCCGACGGCGGCATCTATGGCCGCTTCAACCACCACGCGATCATTGCCTATGCCTGCGGCATCCTGGTGCAGCTGCCGTTTGCCAATACTTCGCTGTATGTGGGGCCGTACTCGAACATTGTCGAAGGGGCTGACCTGTCGTGGCTGTTCGGCTTGCTGGTGACCGTGCCGCTTTACTACTGCCTGGCGACGCGCGGCAAGGCTGTCGAGAAGGCGGGGCGGGTGGTAAGCGTCAACGACTGATAGATCGCTGTTGCTGTAGCCGGGGCCGCAACGCGGCCCCGGCTGTTTTGGATCAAACCTTGAACTGCGCCACCATCCCGTTCAGGTCCATCGCCAACCGCGACAGATCCTGCGCCGCCGCACTGGTCTGATTCGCCCCCGCCGACGTTTGCATCGCCAGGTCACGAATATTCACCAGGTTCCGGTCTACCTCGCGTGCGACTTGCGCCTGTTCCTCAGACGCACTGGCGATCACCAGGTTGCGCTGGTTTATCGAAGCGATCGCCTCGGCAATCACCTCCAACGCCTGCCCTGCGCTTTGTGCCACTTCCAGCGTACCCGTGGCGCGATCCTGGCTGCTGTGCATTGCTGTCACTGCCCGCTCGGTGCCGGTCTGAATCCCGGCAATCATCTGCTCGATCTCGGCCGTCGATTGCTGGGTACGGTGGGCGAGGGCGCGTACCTCGTCAGCCACCACGGCAAACCCACGTCCTGCCTCTCCGGCCCGTGCCGCCTCGATGGCGGCGTTCAGTGCCAGCAGGTTGGTCTGCCCGGCAATTGCACCAATCACGTCCAGCACCCGGCTGATCTCGTTGGCGTTGCTGGCCAGCTGCTCGATCTCGGCCGATGTGCCGGTCACATCCGCTACCAGATGCTGGATGGATGCCAGCGCCTGGTTGACCTGGTCGCGGCCATCGCGGGTGGTCTGGTCAGCGCCCTTGGATGCATCAGCAGTGCTGACCGCGTTGTTCGCCACTTCCTCGACTGCCGCAGTCATCTGGTTCACCGCCGTGGCGGCCTGGTCGATTTCTGCACTTTGCTGATGCAGGCCGCGGCTGGTGTCTTCAGTGACAGTGTGCAGTTCTTCCGAGGCTGAGGCCAGTTGGTCGGAAGACGCGGCGATCTGGCGAATGGTATCGCGCAGGCTGCCCTGCATCCGGCTCAGGGCGCGCAATAGCATGGCCGGCTCATCGCGGCCGGTTACCCGTATCTCCCGGGTCAGGTCGCCGGTCGCCACGCGCTCGGCCACAGCCAGTGCATCGGCCAGCGGCACGACGATACTGCGGGTGAGCACGGTAGCGATGGCGGCAAGGGCCAGCATGATCACCACCAGTGAGGCAACCAGCGCAGTGAACGCTTCGTCCGCTACGTCGCTGCTGCGCTGCGAGGCTTGTTCGGCACCTGTGCCGTTATAGGCGATCAACGCTGCCATGGCCTGCATCATGCTGTCGGCGCGCTGAGTCAGCGGGCCGCTGATCTGCTGTTTGGCATCGTCCATGTGCCCAGCTTGAATGTCTTGCAGCACACGGGTCTGTAATTCGAAATAGTGCTGATAAGCAGCGCTGAAGGCATTGAACAGGGCGCGGTCATCGGCAGCGATGATCGTGTCGGCATAATCCTTCAGCGCATTATTCAGCTCGGTATTGATGCCGTTGAGCATCTGCAGGTTGCGCTCGCGGTCACTGGGGTTGTCGTCCAGCGCGGCACGCAAGGTGACGGCGCGGGCACGCCCGAGGTTGGTGCTGATGTCACCGAGGGCTATTACGGCCGGCATCCAGGTCACCCGGATTTCATCCGTGGCTTTGTCCATCTGCCGGGTTTCGTAAAGTGCGATCAAGCCCATGAACAGGACCAGGATGCCCAACAGGGCGAACACGCTTGCAGCGCGAATGCCGATCTTCAAATTCCGTAACTGCATGGAATGCTCCTTGACGGTGGCGTGCAGGCCTCAGGAGCTTGGGTGGATGGCCGGGTCACCGGTATGGCGCCAGGCTCTTGATGCGCTGCGGAGTTGTTTGTGTGTCTCACCCTCGTGACTTTTTTGATTTCAATGATGCCATATGGCCATCATTATTGAACAGCCATTCAATGTAACGGCCAAGACTGACAAAACCGCCAATTGTTGACGGTTTTGTCAGGAAAAATGCCGTTAAACGATAGCGATCATTGGGTCCGCCGCGGCCAGCGCCAAGGCGCGGTCAGCCGCTGGCGGATAAATCCATACCGAGTTGATCTGGCGCTTGAGGGCCTTGCCTTCCTGGCCGTGCAGCTTCAGTTCGCGCTCCCAGCCTTCGCTGAAGGCGGCGCCCCAGTCGCCCAGGTCCAGGCAGGTGACGTATTTGGGCTGGCGATACAGCACCGGCTGCAGGCCGAGCAGGTCGGCGGCGGCGTTGTTGCCGGCGTGGCGGCCCATGGGGATGGCGTGCTGGCACGTCATCAGGGCATGGTTGCCCAGGTCATCCACCGCAGCCCAGGCGGTGTCGCCGGTGGCATAAACGTGCTCCTGGCCCAGCACTTTCAAATGGCCATCCACTTTCAGCCGGCCGAAGGTATCGCGCTCGCCGGCAACGTGCGCCGTCAACGGGCTGGCCTTGACGCCAACGGTCCAGATTACCGTGTTGCTGGCGATATGCTCGCCGTTGTCCAGGGTGACTCCCGCAGCATCGACAGCCACCACCGAAGCGCCGGCCAGCCATTCGACCCCGGCCTGTTCACACGCGGCAACAATCGACGGTGTGATCCCTTCACCCAATGCCGCCCCCACTTGCGCACCACGGTCGACCACCACTACCCGCAATGCCGCGTCGGCCCCGAGGATCGAGCGCAGGCGAGTAGGCATTTCGGTTGCGGTCTCGATGCCGGTGAAGCCGCCGCCGCACACCACTACGGTATTGCGAGTTGGCGAAGCGGGCAGGGCGGCCAGATCGACCAGATGCTGCTCCAGGCGCATGGCCGATTCCATCTGGTCTACATCGAACGCATGTTCCGCCAGGCCTGGTACTGCCGGGCGGGCAACCTGGCTGCCTGCGGCCAGGATCAGGCGGTCGTAGGCGATGCGCTGTGGCTGGCCGTGGGTATCGGTATAGCTGACGCTGCGACCTTCGGTGTCGATGCTGTCGGCGTTGCCCGGGAAGAAGTGAATGCCCACAGCCTCGAACAGATCACCCAGAGGCGCCTTCATGCCATGCACGTCGGCCTCGTAAAAGCGCGGACGAATGCGCAGTTCCGGCTGTGGCGCCAGCACGCTGATGCTGAGGTCGGCACGTTGCGCCTGGTCGAGTAGGCGGGCAGCGCTCAGGGCGCTCCAGACACCGGCAAAGCCGGCACCGATGATCAGGATGTTGGATTTCATGAAGGTGCTCCGCAAGGTTCGAAGAGGGCATCGAGGGCCAGCTGTATGGCCTTCGAGTAACTACGACTATATCGGTCGTAGTTATCTTCGGCAAGGGTTTTTCCCTTTGCGGTGGAGCTACCTTTTGACGCCTTGCTTTGTCAGTGTCGGGGCATCGGCGTAACATGTACGACAAAATCGGTCGGAGATTTGAATGTCGCTTTACAGTGCTGGCGTGGAATACGGTATCCATTGCCTGTTGTTTTTAGTCGACGAGCGCGGTGAAACTCGTGATTCCAGCGTGCGCGACCTGGCCGAGTTGCAAGGTGTGCCGCAGGAATACCTGGCCAAGGTCTTTACCAAGCTGGCCCGTGCCGGGCTGGTGGCGGCCACCGAAGGCGTGCGCGGCGGCTTCCGCCTGGCGCGGCCGGCGGCGCAGATCAGCGTGCTGGATATCGTCAATGCCATTGATGGACCAAAGAAGATCTTCGATTGCCGCGAGGTGCGCGAGCGTTGCACCTTGTTCGACGGCTCGCCGCCGCGTTGGGCGACCGAGGGTACCTGTGCGATCCACGCAGTGATGCTGGGGGCGCAGAAGCGCATGGAAGAGTCATTGGCACAGCAGACTGTGCTGGACCTGGCCATGCGCTTCGGGCGCAAGGCCCCGGCTGAATTTGGCCAGCAGGTCGATGCCTGGATGGGTGAGCGGCGGGAGGCCAAGGGGGCTGGGGATATTCCGGTAGACCAGGTGTGAAGGGGTTGCCCGAACCGGCCTTTGCGCGAGTAGCGAAGTACGCCGATCAGCGCCCTTCGTGCTGGCGCCGATAGGCCCCAGGCTGCACCCCCACGGCCTTGGCAAACGCCCGGGTAAACGCCGCCACCGACTGATACCCCACCTGCGCACCCACTTGCTCCACGGTATTACCCGCCCGCAGCAACTGGCTGGCATGGCGCATGCGCAGTGCCAGCAGCACCTGCCCTGGCGATTGCCCCGCCAGTTCGTTGAAGCGCTTGAAAAACGCAGACCGCGATAAGCCGGTGCAGGCGGCCATGCTCTCCAGCGTCCAGGCTTGCCCCGGTTGTTCGATCAACTGCTCCAGCAGCCCGGTAAACGCTGGCTGGCGAGCGAGGGCGACAAGCCCGCCCAGTGACTGCCCGGCAATGACCTGCTGGCGCAGCACGTACAGGAACAACAGGTGCGTCAGGCGCTCCAGCAACACCTGCGACGGGCCGGCGGCCCGCCGGCATTCTTCCAGAATGAGCTCGAACAGCGCCCGTGCCGCACTGCCGGCGGGGTCTTCGGCGCGCAGCAGGATCCAGTCGGCCAGGCCTTCGACAATCAGTGAAGACAGGCCGGACTGGAAATGGAAGAAGCCGCAAACCAGTCCGACGCCGTCGCTGGCTTCGCTATCCAGCGCCTGCATGGCCTGGCGCGGTTGGGCACAGGCGTCGACCGGGTCCTGATCGCTGGACAAGCGATAGGCAAGGTCGTGCAACAGGAATACGGCATCTCCCTTCTCCAGGCGCACCGGTTGCGGCTGGCCGTCAATGTGCAGCCAGCAATGCCCTTGCACCAACAGGTGGAAGCTGGCGCGGCCCATGCCCTGGGTGCTGGCATGCCAGCCACCGCAATAGCGCCCGACATGAAACAGGCTGGCATCGAGCTCCAGGCCCTCTAATAACCAATCGACAAGGTGGCTGGACGAAATCATCTAATACAAAGACTCAGGAACAAGGAAAGGCGACTGACGAATATGGAGGGTAGTTCTTATAACCAACAGACTGTAGTGACACTCATCAAAGGAGATCACTGCATGTCCGCGCGCATTACTTTACACACGCTGCAGAGCGCCCCGGAAGCGGCACGACCGTTCCTTGAGAACGCGCAGAAGAATTCCGGCTTCATCCCCAACCTGCTCGGCGTGCTGGCCAACGCGCCGGCGGCGCTTGAAACCTACGTGACCGTTTCGGCACTCAATGGCAAGTCTGAGCTTGGCCTGGCCGAGCGTGAAGTGGTGCAACTGATCGCGGCCACCCAGCATGGCTGCGACTTTTGCGTGGCCGGCCATACGGCCGTCGCGCTGAACAAGGCCAAGCTGCCGCAGGATGTGGTCGATGCTCTGCGTGCCCGTGGTGAACTCCCGAACGCTCGCTACGAAACCCTGGCCGCCTTTGCCCGCGAAGTGATCGCCACCCGTGGCAATGTCAGCGAAGCCACCTACCAGGCCTTCCGTGAGGCCGGCTTCAGTGAAGGCAACGCCTTGGAGGTGATTCTGGGCGTAAGTCTCGCAACCCTGTGCAACTTTGCTAATGTTTTCGCCCAGACGCCACTCAACGAAGAGCTTGGCAAATACCGCTGGCAGCCTTCTGCGTAGTCCACCTGTGATAATGGCCATTACCTGGCCGTTGTAGGAGCGGCCTTGTGCCGCGAACGGGCCGCAGAGCGGCCCCGGCGTTATCAAAGGAGCAAGACCATGCAAGAGTGTGCATTTCGACACTGGCTGGATGCCAATGCCGAGGCCATTGATCGGGGCCTGTGCGAACCGCAGCAGGTGCTGGTCCAGATCGCAGAATCGCAGCTGCTGCGCACGGGGGTCGACCCAGCGCTGGGCGGTACGGGCGGGCAGGTGACCGACGCGGTCGAGGCCATCGCCGCCATTGCCAGCCGCTCATTGGCTGCGGCTTTCGTCTGCTGGGGCCAGCGTGCCTTCATCGAATACCTGCTGCACAGCCCCAACCAGCCCCTGCGTGAGCGCCTGCTGCCGCGCCTGTTGACCGGTGAATTGGCCGGTGCCACCGGGCTGTCCAACGCCATGAAGTTCCTGTCCGGTATCGAAGCGCTGCAGGTGCGTGGCCGCCCGACAGCCGATGGCTGGCACCTGGAAGGGCGACTGCACTGGGTGACCAACTTGCGTAAAAGCGGCTTCGTGGTGGCGGCGGCCATCGAGGATGAAGCCGGCGGCGCGCCGTTTGTGCTGGCCATTCCTTCCAACGCTCAAGGCCTTGAGCGTTCTGATGATCTACAACTGATGGGCCTGCAGTCGAGCAACACGGCAGCACTGGCTTTTCACCAGGTGCCGCTGGCGCGCGACTGGCTGCTGCATGAAAATGCACGCGAATTCCTGCCACGGGTACGCCCGGCATTCCTGGCGCTGCAATGTGGCATGGCCATTGGCCTGGCGCGACGAGCGCTGGAAGAGGTTCAGGCGCATCTGCGTGGCCGAGCCTCGTTCCTCGACGAAGCCCGTCAGGTGCTTAGCGAACGCCTGGAAAACACCGTCAGCGAACTCAAGCAGGGCTTGCTCGAAGGTCGCTTCCAGCAGCAGCCGGCGGCCTTGTTCAAGCTGCGCATCATCCTGGCTGAAAGTGCTGCCGACGCGGTACAACTGGAATTGCAGGCCAGTGGCGGCAAGGCTTACCTCAGCGAATACGGCGAAGGGTTTGCCCGCCGCTGGCGGGAGTCGGCCTTCGTGCCGATCGTCACGCCCAGCCTGGTGCAATTGCGCGCCGAACTGCAACGCCAGGCGGGCGTTGCATGAGCGCGGTGTTGCTGGAGGCCCGTGACATTCGCTTGGGCTACCCGCGTGAGGGTGGTTGGCAGCAGGTGCTGGCGCAGTTCGACCTGCAGCTGGCGCCAGGTGAAGTCGTGAGCATCCTTGGCCCCAGTGGTGTGGGCAAGTCCAGCCTGCTGCGGGTGCTGGCAGGCCTGCAGCAGCCTGGCGGTGGTAGCGTGAGCTTGCACGGCCAGCCGCTGCAGGGGCCGCACCCGCGTCTGGCGGTGGCCTTTCAGGACCCAAGCCTGCTGCCATGGCTGAGCCTGGAGAAAAACGTCGCCTTCGGCCTGGACTTCGCCCGTCAGCCCAAGCTGGCGGATGCCGAACGCCGTGCACGCATCGACCATGCGATTGCGGCTGTGGGCCTGGCCCACGCGCGTGGCCAGTACCCGGCGCAGTTGTCTGGCGGCATGGCCCAGCGCACCGCGCTGGCCCGCTGCCTGGCACGCCAGCCCGAAGTCTTGCTGCTGGATGAACCCTTCGGTGCGTTGGATGAGGTGACCCGCGCCGACATGCAGCAACTGCTGCTGCAACTGATCGCCACGCACAAGACCGCGGCCGTGCTGATCACTCACGATATCGACGAAGCCCTGCTGCTGTCAGACCGGGTTCTGCTACTGGGCAACCACCCAGCGCACATCCTCGGCCAGTGGCACATCGACCTGCCGCAACCACGGACGCAGCGGGTCGAAGAACTGGGTGCCTTGCGTATCGAAATCCTAAAAACCCTTCGGCGGGCAAGCCGCACAGTCGAACCTACCCCAACCTCGTTGCCCTCGGAGGCTGTCCATGTGCATGGATGACTGCTGTTCTTCTTCTTCGCGTCGTGACTTCCTCAAGCTCGGCGCCATGCTCACTGCTGCCGGTGCATTGCCGTTGCTGTCGAGCTTGCAGGCGCGTGCCGCTGCCGAGCCGGACGCGCCGGTGCGCATCGGCTACCTGCCGATCACCGATGCCACGCCGCTGCTGGTGGCACATAACAACGGCCTGTTCGAGGCCGAAGGCATCAAGGCCGAGCGCCCGGTGCTGCTGCGCAGCTGGGCGCAGGTGATCGAGGCATTCATTTCCGGCCAGGTCAATGTCATCCACCTGCTTTCGCCGATGACGGTATGGGCGCGCTATGGCAGCAAGGTGCCAGCCAAGGTGGTGGCCTGGAACCACGTGGGCGGTTCGGGCCTGACTGTTGCGCCGGATATCTCCGACGTGAAACAGCTTGGTGGCAAGACAGTGGCCATTCCGTTCTGGTACTCGATCCACAATGTGGTACTGCAACAGTTGCTCAACGACAACGGCCTGACGCCCGTGTCGAAGCCGGCCAATGCGCAACTGGCCGCCAACGAAGTCAACCTGCTGGTGCTGCCACCGTCCGACATGCCACCCGCTCTGGCCAGCAAGCGTATTGCCGGCTACATCGTGGCCGAGCCGTTCAACGCACTGGCCGAGAACCTCAAGGTCGGCCGCGTGCAGCGCTTTACCGGCGATGTATGGCGCAACCATGCGTGCTGCGTGGTGTTCATGCACGAGCATGACCTGAACAACCGCCCGGTGTGGTCGCAGAAAGTGGTCAACGCCATCGTCAAGGCCCAGCAATGGACCCGTGACCATCGCACCGAAGCCGCCGCACTGCTGTCCAGGGCGGGCCCCAACAAGTACACCCCGCACGAGCCTGCGGTGCTGACCAAGGTCCTGGCGCCCGCCGCCGAAGACCGTGCTGGCTACATTGCCAGTGGCGCCATTCGCCATCAGCAGTGGGACGAAAAGCGCATCGACTTCCAGCCATACCCGTTCCCGAGTTACACCGAAGAGCTGGTCAAGCGCCTGAAAACCACCCTGATCGAAGGCGACAATGCGTTCCTTGCCGGGCTGGATCCGGCGTATGCCGCCCGCGACCTGGTCGACGATCGCTTCGTGCGTAGCGCCATCGCGACAGTGGGTGGCCCGTCGGTGTTCGGCATTGCCGGCAACTTCGAGCGTAGTGAGGAGTTTGCGGTCTGATGCGCACCCATGTCGTACATGCCGGCCTTGGGCTGGTCGGGTTGCTGGCCTTGTTGCTGTTATGGTGGGCCGGTGTGGCAATGTTCGGCCAGGCCGACGGCCTGTCGGCGCGCTTTTCGCCGGCGGCAACCCTGGCCAGCCTGGTCGAGCTGCTGGGGCAGGGCGAGGTCTATGGGCATATCTGGGTCAGCCTCAAGCGCATCCTGGTCGGGCTGCTGCTGGCGCTGCTGATGGGTGTGCCGCTGGGCTTGCTGGTAGGCAGCTACCGGCACCTGGAGGCGGCGACCACGCCAGCATTCCAGTTTCTGCGCATGATATCGCCATTGTCGTGGATGCCTGTGGTGGTGATGCTGATGGGCGTGGGTGACCAGCCAATCTACTTCCTGCTGGCGTTTGCCGCTTTGTGGCCGATCTTGCTGAATACGGCGGCAGGGGTGCGTCAACTGGACCCGCGCTGGCTGCAACTTAGCCGCAGCTTGAGTGCAACGCGCTGGGAAACCTTGTGCAAGGTAATTGTGCCGGGGGTGATCGGTCACGTGCTGACGGGGGTGCGCCTGGCCATCGGTATTCTGTGGATTGTGCTGGTGCCGTGCGAAATGCTTGGGGTGAGTGCGGGGCTTGGGTATTTCATTCTTGATACCCGCGACCGGCTGGCGTATTCCGAACTGATGGCCATGGTGCTGCTGATTGGCGTGCTGGGGTTTGTGCTGGATGCCCTGGCGCGTGGGCTGCATCGGCGCTGGGTGCATGGCTGAAAGGCCAATGGGGCTTCTTCGCGGGCTCGCCCGCTCCCACAGGTGCATCACCGGCCTTGGGCCTTACGGTTTTTCTGTGGGAGCGGGCAAGCCCGCGAACAGGCCATCGGATCAATGCACGGTCTTGCGCTGGCGCACACATTCCTGGGCCTGAGCGGTCAGCTCATCCAGCCGCTCATCGCGCATCTGCTCCGCTTCGATCATTGCATCCTCACCCTGCTGGTTAAGCAGATAGGTGTGAATCTGCAGCACTTCAGCCGTCTGATAAATCGGCGCAATGTCCAAACGCCCGATCAGCGCATCACTGGGGTGGCCGGTACTGCTCATCAGCACCTGCGGGCCGTTGGCGGCCACCACTTGCATGCCCATCGCCTCGAACCACGGCACCTGGTTGGCAAAGGCGTTCAGCTCTACGCAGGCATGGCGTGAGCGCAGGTCGCCCAGCAGAGCACGGGCGATGCCCTGGCGGCGATGGCTGGCGCACACGGCCAGAAAGGCCAATGCACAGGCCTGCCCATCGTCCTGGGCTGGCAGCGACAGCGCAAAGCCCAGCAACTGGTCCGGTGCTTCGGCATCCAGCGCCAGGGTAAGCGCCACGGCCAGACCGCGGGTGCCGTCCAGCGCTTGCAGGTACTGGTGGACTTCCATGCCAACGCCGTACTGGTACAGCGGGTACAGCGGGTTGTCGACGGCGATGGCGACACTGCTCAATTCGCCGACATTGTGAATGACCAGCTCGCGGATCTGGTTCTGGAAAGATTCGGGCGGCACGCTGTCGAGGCGGCTCAGGATGAACATCTGGGGGCTCCGGCGGATGAGAATACGACCCGCGCTGTGTTGGCGCGGGTTGTACAGTCTAACCGGTTTTGCCGTATCAGCCGTGTGCCTGTAAGGCACCGAGCATCAGGTCGAGGTTTTGCACGGCAGCACCAGAGGCACCTTTGCCCAGGTTGTCGAACACTGCGGTGAGCAGTACCTGGCCATGCTCGGGGTTGGCGTACAGCGCCAGGCGCAGGTCATTGCTGCCGTTCAATGCCTCGGGGTCGAGGTTTGCCGCAGCGCGGCCCTGATGCAGAGGCATCACCTGAACATGGCGGGCACCCTGGTAATGCTGTTCCAGGCAGCCTTGCAGCTGCTCGGCGCTGACCTGTCCAGGCAGCAGGCGAAGCTGCAGCGGAATGCTCAGCACGATGCCTTGGCGGTAGGCGCCATAGCCGGGCATGAACATCGGCCGCGCCGACAACCCCGCGTGCTGCTGGATCTCCGGTACGTGCTTGTGCGCCAGCTCCAGGCCATACAGCTGTAGCGCAGGCGCTTTGGCGGCGCCGGGCTGTTCGTGCCGCTCGACCGCCGCGCGACCACCGCCGGAGTAGCCAGACACGGCGTGGATGTTCAGGGGGTAGTCTGCAGGCAGCAAGCCAGCCTTGACCAGTGGGTGCAGCAGCGCGATGGCGCCGGTGGGATAGCAGCCGGGATTGCTGACACGCTTGCTTTGCGCGATGCGCTCGGCTTGCTGTTCGTCAAGCTCCGGCAGGCCATACACCCAGCCTGGTGTGGTGCGGTGCGCCGAGCTGGCGTCGATCACCCGCACCCGTGGGTTGTGGATTGCGGCCACGGCCTCGCGGGCGGCGTCGTCGGGCAGGCACAGCAGGGCGATGTCGGCGCTGTTGATCGCTTCGCAGCGGCGTTGCGGGTCCTTGCGCTCGGCCTCGGGGAGGGTCAGCAGGCGAAGATCGCTACGGCCCTGCAGGCGGGCATGGATCTGCAGGCCTGTGGTGCCTTGGTCGCCGTCGATGAAAACAACAGGGGTGTGCATGCTCGGGGTCCGGTTGGGGAAAGATAGCCTATGCTCGCCCGTAGCGTTGGTAATGAAAATTTGAATATGATGATCGATACATTCAGGTTTTCTGAATGAGTTTGAAACGCGTGGTGAACCTGTGGGTTTACTCGCAAAAGGGCCGGCTCTGAACAATGCGCGAAATCAGCCTCGACCGCCTCCGCACATTGGTGGTCATCACCGACCTGGGCTCCTTTGCCGAGGCCGCCCGCCAGCTTAACCTGGCGCCGCCCACCATCAGCTTGCACGTGGCCGAGTTGGAGGCGCGTATCGGCGCCCCGTTGCTCACCCGCACCCGCGGCCAGGTGCGGCCTACCGTCATCGGTGAAACACTGCTGGGGCGTGCCCGGCGCCTGCTGGCGGACGCTGACCTGGCGCTGGACGAAGTACGCCGACAGGTCGCAGGGTTGACCGGGCGTGTGCGCCTGGGCGCCTCCACCGGTGCCATCGCCCATTTGCTGCCACAGGCGCTGGCACGCCTGCGTGTGGAGCACCCGGGGATCGATGTGCAGGTCCAGGTGCTGACCTCCCGGGCGTCGCTCGCGCGCTTGCGTGAGGGCACACTGGATATCGGCCTTGTGGCCTTGCCGCAGGTGGCCGGCAAAGGGCTGACGGTCACCCCCTGGCGGCGCGACCCGATCCTGGCGTATGTGCCGGCCGACTGGCAGCCACCGGCCAGGATCACCCCGGCGTGGCTGGCGCAACGGGCGTTGATCCTGAACGACAGCACCACCCAGCTGTCGCGGGTTACCGGCGAGTGGTTTGCAGCGGCGGGGTTGTACCCCGAACCGCGGATCGAGCTGAACTACAACGATGCGATCAAGAGCCTGGTTGGCGCCGGGTACGGGGCGACATTGTTGCCGCAGGAGGGGGAGGCGACCGAACTGGACCGGCGCATTGCCCGCCGACCGCTGCGGCCGGGGTTGTGGCGGCAGTTGGGTATTGCGTGTCGGGAAGGGCAGGTGGAGCGGGCCACGGGGTATGTGCTGGAGGCGCTGGAACGGTTGCGGTAGGGGCGGTTCCGCTGCGGCAAGACCTGTGGCAGGCCTGCACGTTCCAGCCCCGACGCCTTGCCGAACTCAGAACCAGCGATCGTTCTTCTTGCGCCCACGGGTCAGTGCCGGCAGGATCAGCCCCGCCAGCAAGCCTGCACCGGCAATGCTGCCGCCATACACCATGTAGCGCATCATCACCTGCTTGTTCTCATCCCCCAGGCGGGCCTGGGTATCGCGCAGGTCCGACTGGCTCTGATCGAGCTGCTCGTTCAGTGCCTTGTTGCGCGCCTCCAGCTCGTCAATCAGCTGCTTGCGCGAATCAAGCGTTTCCTGCATGCCCTGTACGCGGTTCTTCCAGCTGTCGTCGATGGTCTTCAACTGCCCGGTCAGTTCGGCGACCTGGGCATCGAGCAATGGCAGGCGCTCGTTCTGCCCGGGTACTGTCTGCAGGTCGTTGCTGAGGATCCACACCACATCGCCGTTCTGCCCGCGCACCTGGCTGTAGTTGCCTTGGCTGCCGAGCAGGGTCAGCTTCTGCCCGGACTTGAGCGTGCCGACAATGCGGTGCCCGTCGGTCGGGCCGCTGCGCACGTAGGTGCTCAGGCTGTCACTGACCCAGCGTGCATCGCTGGCAGGCTCTTCGGCGTGCACGGGTGCGACAAGACTCACCAAGGCGGCAATCAGGCCGATGCGCAGGGCAGGGAGGGGGGAAGGATTGGGGCGGGAATCGGGCATGTTGGGTCTTCACTGAAACAGGACAAAAAGTAGGCCCGGTGACTGGGCCGATGAACCGGTCGGTGAGTTGACCGTCAGCGAAAGACCGTTTTTTTGTCGGCAGGTTCACTACCTGATGTCGGAAATGTCGGCAGAACCGGTACGCCGGGGCTATGGGGCTAGACTCAAGGCTCACCTTCGATCTTGGAGCAAGACCATGACTGCCAAGAATACCATCTGCCTGTGGTACGACCACGATGCCGAAGAGGCGGCGAACTTCTATGCCCGAACTTTCCCCGATAGCCGGGTGGTCGCTGTGCACCAGGCACCCGCCGATTACCCTTCAGGCAAGCAGGGCGATGTGATCACCGTGGAATTCACGGTAATGGGTATCCCTTGCGTGGGGCTCAATGGTGGCTCGGCCTTCAAGCACTGTGAGGCATTTTCGTTCCAGGTCAGTACCGCGGACCAGGCAGAGACCGACCGCTTGTGGGATGCCATTGTCGGCAACGACGGCGAGGCCAGCGTTTGCGGCTGGTGCAAGGACAAATGGGGGATTTCGTGGCAGATCACTCCACGCATCCTCATCGAAGCCATCGGCCACCCCGACCGTGCGGCGGCCAAGCGTGCGTTCGAGGCCATGATGCAGATGGGCAAGATCGATGTGGCCAAGATAGCGGCGGCGTTGAAAGGTTGAAGCGGGTCTGTGTTTCAGCAGGCGCGGCCTCGAATCGCGAACGGGCTGCGTGGCAGCCCGTGGTTTTCGGGTTGTCGCCGTCAGTTGCTGGTTACTTCGGCCTCTGCCGCTGTCTTGGCCGACGCCTTCTTCTCCTGCACCACAATGTAGAACTCCTCCCCATGCTTCACCGCGCCATACAGTACGGCCTTCTCGATCAGCTCGTTGCCGCGCAGGTGGCGCAGCATCATCGGGTCCTTGCGCAGGTCGCGGTACAGCGCCAGGCATAGCAGCACCATCACCACCACGAATGGCAAGGCCACGACGATGGTCAGGTTCTGCAACCCGGTCAGCGCTTCGCCAGGGTTACCTGGGTCGCCGATCGCCAGCATGATGGCCGCCACCGTACCGGTCAGCGTCCCCCAGAAAATCACTGTGCGTCGCGATGGAGCGGTGGTGCCGTGTTCCGACAGCGTGCCCATCACCAGCGAGGCGGCGTCGGCACCCGAAACAAAAAAGATGCCCACCAGGATCATCACCAGCACCGAGGTTGCCGAGGCCAGCGGGTAGCTGTCCAGCAACTGGTACAGTGCGTGGTTGCTGTTGACCGCACCGTTGGCCAGCTGGAAGGCGCCCTCGCGCACGGCCTCGATGGCGGCGCCACCGAAGATGGTGAACCACACCAGGCTGACCAGGCTTGGCACCAACAGCACCCCGGTAACGAACTGGCGAATGGTGCGACCGCGGCTGATGCGGGCGATGAACATGCCCACGAAAGGCGTCCAGGAGATCCACCAGGCCCAGTAGAACACGGTCCAGCCGGCCAGCCAGCTGTTCATCTGCTCGCCGCCGCTGGCGTTGGTGCGGGCCATCATTTCCGGCAGCATCTTGATGTAGATGCCGAGCGAGGTCGGCAACAGATTGAGCATCAGCAGCGTCGGCCCGACCATGAACACGAACACCGCCAGCACCAGTGCCAGCACCATGTTGGTGTTGGACAGCCACTGGATACCCTTGCCGATGCCTGACACCGCCGAGGTCACGAAGGCAATGGTCAGCAGGGTGATGATCGAGATGTAGAACAGTTTACCGGGGCTTTCGATCCAGCCGTTGTATTCCAGGCCGCCGGCAATCTGCAGCGCCCCAAGGCCCAGCGAGGCGGCCGAGCCGAACAGCGTGGCGAAGATCGCCATCATGTCGATAAGGCGGCCGAGGGGGCCGTTTGCGTGCTTGCCGATCAACGGCCGGAAGGCGGCGGAAATCAGCTGCGAGCGGCCACGGCGGAAGGTGCCGTAGGCAATTACCAGGCCGACGATGGCGTACATGGCCCAAGGGTGCAGGGTCCAGTGGAACAAGGTGGTGGCCATCGCCACCTGCATCGCTTCGCTGGTCTGCCCGCTGGCCGAGCCGGGCGGCGGCGATATGTAGTGCGACAGCGGCTCGGCCACGCCGAAGAACATCAGGCCGATGCCCATGCCGGCGCTGAACATCATCGCTACCCAGGACACCGTGCGGAACTCTGGCTGTTCGCCATCGCGGCCCAGCGGCACCCGCCCGTAACGGCTGGCGGCCAGCCACAGCACGAACACCACGAAGAGGGAGGAGGTGAGCACGAAGAACCAGCCGAAATTGAGAATGACCCAGGATTGCGCGCTGGAGGCGCTGCTGGCCAGGCTGGCCTGGTTGAGGAAGCCCCAGAGCACGAAGGCGATGGTCAGGAGGCTGGTGAAACCAAAGACGATCCAGTCAAGCTTGCCCTCGAAATGCCGATCCTGGCGGGCTTCTGCGGTTTTCGAGGGGTCTGTGACGCCAAGATCGAGTGTTTCGGGGATGTGTTCCTTTGCCATGTATGATGAGGCCCCATTTGTGTATTGCCTGAACGCGCAGGCTTGTTGTGTGGGCTGCCGAGCGCGATGACGGCCTCGGCGGGGTGGATTGCTGGCGGGATTATCCTGCGCAGCAGATAACGGCTCATGTCCCCATAACGCCATGGGGCGTCCATTGCGCGACTTGGCAAATACTTTTAGTTCTGGGGGCAATGGCCCTTTCTGTCTCGGCTTCTGGTACCCTGATAGGCATAACCCGGGACCGCACATACGAGCATCGTAGAAGCGCTGCTGCTTGCGGGCCTGGCCGCACCAGGAAACGGAGATTCGTCATAATGGCCACTGACCGTGTGAGCCTGATTCATTTCGATAAATTGAGCATGAGCCCTGCCGCTGCCGATCGGTTCCAGAAAGCCCTCGACGCGCTGGAAGCGCTCAAGCTGCAGGACCGTTACGTGTATCTCATCGCTCCTTATCTGGGTGATATCGCTGACGCCTCCGACGCCGAGCAACTGGCAACAGCCCTGGAGCAGGGCTTGCGCGTGGTCGAAGAGTTGCTGGTGGCCAGGTCGGTAACCAAGGTCAAGGCCGAGGAAGTGCGCCAGGTCTTCCACAGTGCTGGCGAACGTGCGCGGGCAGAACTGCCTGGCTGAGTAGTGGCATGGCCAAAGACATCGACAACCCCTGCGTCTCGTTATGCCAGCTCAACAGCGAACTGTGCGTGAGCTGCGGCCGTACCCGTGACGAAATCCGCAAGTGGCGGGGCATGAAGAGGCCCGAGAAAATGGCCACTGTGCAGCGTGCGGCGACGCGAATGAAGGCTATCGCCAAAAAGGTGGCCAAGCGGCAGAATGCCGGCTGAACCTGCGTGCAATTGACGCAGCCTTTCCTGACTGTCTGACGAGCCTGAAATGGATTCTCACTCGCTGTTCGCGTTCACCCTGGTCGCTGCCATCGCGATCGCCAGCCCCGGCCCTGCCACCTTGATGGCTATCAACAACAGCCTTGCCCATGGCCAGCGCAGCGCGATCTGGTCGTCGCTGGGCAATGGCACGGGTCTGTTCTGTCTGTCGGCAGCGGCCATGCTGGGGCTAGGCGCACTGCTGGCCAGTTCTGAGATACTGTTCAACGCCGTGAAGATCCTGGGGGCGGGCTATCTGTTCTACCTGGGTGCGCGACAACTGCTGAAGAAGAGCCCGATGCTGGAGCAGGGTGCCGCAGAGTGTGCGGCCAAGGTGCGGCCTACGCCGCTGAAACTGTTCAAATCGGCTTTTCTGACTGCAGTGACCAACCCGAAGGCGACCATGTTCTTTACAGCACTGTTCCCGCAGTTCATCGACCAAGGGGCTGCGCTATTGCCGCAGTTCCTGACCTTGACCGGGATCTTCGTGGCCTTGTCACTCACTTCACTGAGCGCGTATGCCGCCCTGGCTGCGCGGGCCAAGGGGGTGCTGACCCGGCCATCGCTGTCGCGCTGGGTGAACCGGGTGGTGGGCACCACCTTTATCGGTTTTGGCGCGGCGATCCTGGCGATGCGACGGCAGGGTGCCTGAAAAGCCCAGTTTGTCGCCGGCCGTGCAGGCGCTCACTGTCTGTCCTTCGGCAGATTTATCAACGGGACGATGAAAGGCTCGTCTGCGGGTTGCTGATGGTCCAGACTGTCTACAGCGCGCAGATGATAGCTGCAGGTGACCACGGCAGGTGGCAGCCTTTGGCCACTACGCCGGATCGCCGGGTGTTTCATGTGCCGAGGGTCGTAGATGATCGAGCGTTGCTTTCGCCACGTCTTGCTCCTGATGTGCCTGTCACTGCTGCCCCTGGCTGCCACAGCGGATGATGGATGCCTACAGTTGACCGCCACAGGCAACCCGGAATACCCGCCGTACCTGTGGCGCGACCCGCTGAACCCTCAACGACTGATCGGTGCCAATGCCGACCTGCTCAAATACCTGGGCAAGCAGTTGGGGATGGACATAGAGGTGGTTTACGCCGGGCCGTGGTCGCGAGCCCAGGAAGAAGTGCGCACCGGGCGGATCGACTTGATGGCCGGGTATTTCCTGACCGAAGCGCGCCGACAGCATGTGGACTTCATCGCCCCGCCGTTTTTGCGCACACCCAGCGTCATCTGGGTGCGCCAGGACAATGCCTTTGCCTACCAGCAATGGGCCGACCTCAAAGGCCGCAAGGGTGGCACTCTGGTCAACAACAGCCACGGCCAACAGTTCGATGAATACGCTCAGGCCAATCTCACCCTCGAGGCGGTGCCCACTGCCAGGCAGGCGTTCGAAAAGCTGATGCACAAGCGCAGCGATTACGTGGTGTACGAGCAGTATCCTGGCATGGCGCTGGCGCGCACATTGGGCATCGCTGCCGCTGTGCAGGTATTGCAGCCACCGGTTTCCAGCGAAGGGTTGTACCTGGCAATCTCACAAGAGTCGCCTTGCAACCGGCCACTGCTGCGTGAGGCGCTGGCGCGGGAGATGGCGAAGATCGTTGGCGGGGCCTTGCCCGAGCAGTGGTTGAAACAGAATCTGGAGCGGTGGCAGTGACAGAGTGGCTCATGCGCTGCGCGGTTTTTGTGGGCGCAGCCTCGCGTCGGTACATGTGCCACTCCAATTCAACGCATATGCAAGATGATGGGGCTGCTGCTGGCCGGGTCGGTATGCCCACGCAGCTTGCCTACCGCCTGCGCATCCACCGCCCCTCCTTGGTTGCCCCAGGCCGTACGCACAAAGCTGAGCACGTCGGCAATCTCCTGATCACTCAACTGTTCGCGCAAAGCCGGCATACGATAGGCATCCGGCACCCCTGCAGCCACCACCCGCTGCGAACCATTGAGCGTGATATTGATTGCCGAGGCGCTCTCCTTGGCCAGTGCCGAGGTTGCCCCGGCCAAGGGGGGCATCCATTCGGCCTGGCCCTTGCCGTCCAGGCCGTGGCATGACGCACAGCGTGTCACGTAGGTGCGCGCTCCTGGGCTGTCCAGCCGTGTCGCTAGCGATTCGGCCTGGTATTGCCATGGTGCGCCGTCACGTTGAGGGTCGCCGGGCAGCGACTTCAGGTAGTGGGCGATGGCAGCCAGGTCGTCGTCACGCATGAATTGCGTGGAGTTGTTGAACGCCTCGGTCATCGAACCATATACCACTGCATGCCGGTTGCGTCCGGTCTTCAGAAACTGCGCGATCTCTGCCTCGCTCCAGCGCCCCAACCCGGTGTTGTGGTCGGCGCGCAGACTGGGTGCATACCAGCCGTCGAGCAGTGCGCCGGACAGGAACGGCTTGCCGCTGTCATCCAGCGCCTTTTCATTGAAGGCCAGGCCACGTGGCGTATGGCAACTGCCGCAGTGTCCGGGGCCCTGGACGATATAGGCGCCACGGTTCCACTGTGCATCCTCCCCGGCCTTGTCGGTGTAAGGCGTGGTGGCGGCGAACAGGCCGTTCCACAAGGCGATGGGCCAGCGCAGGTTCAGCGGCCAGGGGATGTCGCTGGCCAGGTTGGCCTGCCGCGCCGGTTGCACGCCGTGCATGAAGAACGCATACAGCGCCTTGACATCATCATCGCTGAGCTTGGCGTAGGACGGGTAAGGCATGGCCGGGTACAGCCGTCGGCCACCAGGCGCGACACCCTGGCGCACGGCGCGGTCGAAGTCGGCCAGGGTGTAGTTACCGATGCCGCTGTCGCGGTCGGGGGTGATGTTGGTGGCGTGGATCGCCCCCAGCGGGGTGGCCATTTCCAACCCGCCGGCGAACGGTTTGCCATCCGGCAGGCTATGGCAGGCCACGCAATCACTGAGCCGGGCTACGTATTCGCCGCGGCTGACCAGCGCCGGGTCGGCAGCAGTGGCCTGTGCGTCGGCAAACGGCGATGCGGGTTCACGGGTGACATACCAGGCCAGCAGGCCCGCCGCGACCAGGCACGGCAGCGCCAGCCAGCCAGCGGTTCTTGCGAAACGATGGGTCATGAGGCGTCCCTTGTGCGATCAGCTGAAGGTGTGGCGGCTCAATGGCAAACTGCGCACGCGCTGGCCAGTGAGCTGCGCGACCGCATTGGCCACCGCCGGGGCCACGGCGGGCAGCGGTGGTTCGCCGATGCCGCCCATCTTCGCCCCGCTTTCGATGATGCGCACATGTACCCGCGCCATGCGCGAAGGCGGCAGGATCGGGTACAGGTCATAATTGCGTGCGCGCGGCTTGCCATCCACGTACACCGCTTCTTCCACCAGCGTCTGCGACAGGCCCAGGGCGACGGCGCCGTTGACCTGATGCTCGATGATCGCCGGGTTGACGATGCTGCCCGGGTCGATGGCTTGCCAGATGTCGTGCACCCTGACCTGGCCGTTGTCTATGGAAACCTCTGCAATGACCGCAGCCTCCGAGCCGAACGGTGAGGCCATGGCCACGCCGCGTGCGCGCTTGCTGCCGTCCTCGGCGGTGAACGGTCCGCGCTTCCAGCCCCCGGACAAGTCGGCCACTGCGTTCAGCAGGTTGGTCAGTCTCGGGTTGTCGCGCAGCAGGTGCAGGCGCAGTTCAAACGGGTCCTTGCCGCCTTTGTCAGCCAGTTCGTCCAGGAATGATTCGTAGAAGAAGTCGTTCAGCGAGTTACCTACCGAGCGCCAGTAACCGAGCATGGCCGGGCCTTTGACATAGATCTGGGCGATGCGCTTGTTGGCGATGGCGTAGGACTTGCCTGACAGCCCCTCAAGCGCGGTCGGGTCGATCTTCTCCCCTTGTTTTCCAGCAAGGGCTTCGGTTGGGCCCTCGGTGGCGCTGACCGCTTCGAGCGCCACTGGCATACCGTCTGCGTCCAGCCCGGCGCGGAACTTCACCACTGCGACGGGGCGCAGTACATCGCGCAAAAACTCCTCCTCGCGGCTCCAGATAAGCTTCACCGGCCGGCCAACCGCTTTGGCCAGGGCAATGGCCTGCGGGTAGGGGTTGGCAGAGTCGTACAGGAAGTGGCGGCCAAAGAAGCCGCCCAGCAGCGGCGAGTGCAGGTTGATTTGTGCAGGCTCCAGGCCGGTGCGTCTGGCAATGTCGTCACGGAACATGTCCGGGGCCTGGTTGGGCAGCCAGACGTCGAGGCTGCCGTCCGGGTTGAAGCGGGCGAGGGCGGACGGTGGCTCCAGCTGGGCATGGTTCAGGTACTGGTTGTGGTAGCTGGCCTCGACCTGGGTCTTGGCGTTGGCCAAGGCGCCGGCAATATCCCCTTCGTTCTCTTCATCACGGGACGGCCCTTGCACCGTCGCGAGGTGTTCGCGCCAGGCGTCGCTGGAAAAATCGGCCGGCATCGGGCGCACTTTGCTGTCGGCGGCCGGTTCTTTCCAGTCCACCTGCATCGCCTCCACTGCACGCTTGGCGTGCCACCAGCGCTCGGCGACCACAGCCACGGCGCCTGGCAACTGATGCACAGAATGTACGCCTTTCATGGCCTTGACCTGGTCTTCGTTGCGCAGGCTCCCAACCGTCATGCCCAGGCGCGGTGCATGCTGCACGGCAGCGTGGAGCATGCCGTCGACTTTGATGTCGATGCAGTACTGGGCCTTGCCGGTGGACTTGTCGTAGGCATCCAGGCGGCGTACGGGCTTTCCAATCCAGCGAAACTGGCTGGGGTCACGCAGCTTGACGCTGGCCGGGTCGGGCACCGGCAGGTCCATGGCGCGACCGGCCAGCTCACCGTAGGGTACGGAACGTCCGGTCGTGGTATGTACTACGTTACCCGGTGTGGTAGAAAGCTCATCGACCGGTACACCCAGGTGTTCGGCGCCCGCCTGCAGCAGCATGCCCCGGGCGAGCGCGCCCAGACGGCGCATGGTCGGGTAGCTCATGCGCACCGACATGCTGCCTCCGGTGATGCGCATGCCGTTCTCCATCACCACGTAGGCTTCGCCCGGTGGTGCGCTATCGACCACGAAATGGGCCGGGTCGACATCCAGTTCTTCACCCACAATCTGCGCCATGGCGGTGAACGGGCCTTGCCCGCCTTCCATGAACGGACTCAGCAGGCGCACCGTACCGTCCGGGCGAATCTCCAGAAATGCAGGCACCTGGGTGCCTCGTTCCGCAGTTGCCGCAGCGGCGGCTGCCTGCACGCGGGCCGGGCCCATGGGTAAGCCGAAACCTAGCACCAGGGCACCGACTGCGGTGCCGGCAAGAAAGCGCCGACGTGACAGATTGATCGTTTCGCCCCGCTGCAGCCTGAGCAGTTCGGCAGGTGTATCGACTGGCGTGTTCATCAGGCCTGCTCCCCCTGGGCCAGGTCATGCACGGCGGCATGGATGGCGTTGTAGGTGCCGCAGCGGCACAGGTTGACCATGGCTGTATCGATCTGCGCATCGCTGGGTTTGGGTGTGTGCTTGAGCAGCGCCGTGGCTGCCATGACCTGGCCGGACTGGCAATAGCCGCATTGAGCCACCTGGTGCTCGACCCAGGCGGCGACTACCCGTTTGCCGACGGGGTCGGCCTCGATCGCCTCGATGGTGGTGACCTCACGCCCCACCACACCGGCCACCGGGGTAACGCAGGCGCGCACCACGGTGCCGTCCACCAGCACCGAACAGGCGCCGCATTGGGCCAAGCCGCAGCCATACTTGGTGCCGGTCAGCCCCAAGTCATCGCGGATTACCCACAGCAGGGGCGTGTCGGCGTCCGCCTCGACCTGATAGGTCTTCTGGTTGATGCGTAGTTCCATGGTTTCACCTGCCCGTCACGGTTGTTGTCGCTGTGTTTTTTCTGCATGGGGAATACGTTGTCCCCCGGTGCAGAAACGCTAGCACAGGAGGATGACCGCTGGTCTGGTGGCGGAGGTGGCTTCAGAGGATCAGGCAAGTAATCCGGCGGAATACGCAAGCCAGCTTCGAAAAATCAAGCCTGCGGTCGGCGTTGAACAGGACTTGCGCAACGAAAACCCGGATAATGCCGGCCAATTTCGTTTTGCACGCTTAAATCACGGTAATCCCGCATGGAAATCAAGGTCAATTTTCTCGACAATCTCCGTCTCGAAGCCAAATTCGATGACTTCACGGTGATCGCCGACCAACCTATCCGCTACAAAGGCGATGGTTCGGCCCCAGGCCCGTTCGACTATTTCCTGGCGTCTTCGGCCTTGTGCGCGGCTTACTTCGTCAAGCTGTACTGCCAGACCCGCGATATTCCCACCGAAAACATCCGCCTGTCGCAGAACAACATCGTCGATCCGGAAAACCGCTACAACCAGATCTTCAAGATCCAGGTCGAACTGCCCGAAGACATCTCCGACAAGGACCGTCAAGGCATCCTGCGCTCCATCGACCGCTGCACGGTAAAAAAGGTGGTGCAGACCGGCCCTGAGTTCGTGATCGAAGTGGTCGACAACCTCGATGCCGATGCCCAGGGGTTGCTGATGCCGGTGTCGGACACCAGCACCTATATCCCCGGCAAGGACCTGCCGCTGGAGCAGACCATTGCCAACATGTCGGGCATCCTCGCCGGGCTGGGGATGAAGATCGAGATCGCCTCGTGGCGCAACATTGTCCCTAACGTCTGGTCGCTGCACGTACGCGATGCGCAGTCGCCGATGTGCTTTACCAACGGTAAAGGGGCCACCAAGGAGGCTGCGCTGGCCTCGGCGCTGGGCGAGTTCATCGAGCGCCTCAACTGCAACTTCTTCTACAACGACCAGTTCTGGGGCGAGGACCTGGCCAACGCCCCGTTCGTGCACTACCCGAACGAACAGTGGTTCAAGCCGGGCCCGCGCGACGCGCTGCCGGCCGAGATCCTCGATGAGCACTGCCTGGCGATATACAACCCTGACGGGGAGCTGCGTGGTTCGCACCTGTATGACACCAACTCGGGTAACACGGCGCGGGGCATCTGTTCGCTGCCGTTTGTGCGCCAGTCCGACCAGCAGGTGGTGTACTTTCCGTCCAACCTGATCGAAAACCTGTTCCTCAGCAATGGCATGAGCGCGGGCAACACCTTGGCCGAGGCGCAGGTGCAGTGCCTGTCGGAAATTTTCGAGCGCGCGGTGAAGCGCGAAATCCTCGAGGGCGAGTTGTGCCTGCCGGACGTGCCGCAAGAGGTGCTGGCCAAATACCCAGCGATCCTCGCTGGCATCCAGGGCCTGGAAGAGCAAGGCTTCCCGGTGTTGGTCAAGGATGCGTCGCTGGGGGGCGAGTTCCCGGTCATGTGCGTGACCTTGATGAACCCGCGCACGGGTGGTGTGTTTGCCTCGTTCGGTGCCCATCCGAGCCTGGAAGTGGCGCTGGAGCGCAGCCTCACCGAACTGCTGCAGGGTCGCAGCTTCGAAGGCCTGAACGACCTGCCGCAACCCACCTTCGAAAGCCATGCGCTGACCGAGCCGAACAACTTCGTCGAGCATTTCATCGACTCTAGCGGCGTGGTGTCGTGGCGCTTCTTCAGCGCCAAGGCCGACTTCGAATTCGTCGAGTGGGACTTCTCCGGGCACGGCGAGGACTCCAACCAGCAGGAGGCCGCGACGCTGTTCGGCATCCTGGAAGACCTGGGCAAGGAAGTGTACATGGCGGTGTACGACAACCTTGGTGCCACCGCGTGCCGTATCCTGGTGCCAGGCTACTCGGAAATCTACCCGGTCGAGGACCTGATCTGGGACAACACCAACCGCGCCTTGTCGTTCCGTGCCGACATCCTCAACCTGCACAGCCTCGACAGCCGCTCGCTGAAGCTGCTGCTCAAGCGCCTGGACAACTGCGATGTGGATGACTACACCACCATCACCACGCTGATCGGTGTGGAGTTCGACGAAAACACAGTGTGGGGCCAACTGACCATTCTCGAACTGAAGTTGTTGATCTGCCTCGCGGTGCAGCGTTTCGAGGATGCCAAGGAACTGGTCGAGGCATTCTTGCAGTTCAACGACAACACCGTAGACCGCGGCCTGTTCTACCAGGCGCTGAACGTGGTGCTGGAAGTGCAGTTGGATGACGAACTGGAGATGGATGACTACGAAGCCAACTTCCGCCGTATGTTCGGCAATGCGCGCATGGACGCGGTATTGGGCTCGTTGGACGGCAGTGTGCGCTTCCATGGCCTGACCCCGACCAGCATGAAGCTCGAAGGCCTTGATCGCCACCTGCGCCTGATCGACAGCTACAAGAAACTGCACGCGGCCCGGGCCAAGTTCGCCTGACAGGCGCTGCGCCCAATCACCGCCGGCAAGCCAGCGCCACAGGTATTGCACCGCTCTTGAGATTTGTGCCGAACCTGTGGACGCTGGCTTGCCTGCGATAAGTCAGGAGCCGTCCTACAGCCCTTTGATCTGGGCGCCATCCTCATTCTGTCTTGCCGCGTTGCCATCCAGGGGCGTAGCGTTCTCTTCCTATCCACTTCAGGTGGTGACTATTCGGGCTTAGCAGGCCCAACTTCGAAAGCCTCCGCCGGTGGTGGCGCTGCACGGACATTGAAAAGCTTGCAGACACAGTACCAACAGAGAGCGACGGTCAGGTTGTAGGGGAACAGCACCGCCCAGAACGGCAATTGCCAGTTCTTTTTGCCCTGCATTTCACCGGGCTCACCGGTTCGCCAAGGGGCGTAGTGGCGCCAGGCTTCTGCCGGGGTCAGGCAGATGGCGTGCAGTGGCTTGTGCCACCAGTTGGGTTCACCGGGCGGGGGGAGTTTGTCCGGGCCGTGGTCCATGAAGTGGCGCAGGTATTCCCATGCCTCGGCGACATGCTTGACGCCCGGTTCGGTGGGTTCGTTGCTGTCGATCCAGAGGCAGTCTTTTTGATGCAGGCTGCCGTCTTCGCGGCGGGGGGCGAAGGCGAGGGCATAGCTGGTAGTGAAGGAGGAACCACTGAATTCTGTGCGACTGAAAAGACCGCCTGCGACTTGGCTCCAGTCAAATATTATGAGTTTTTTGAATCGCTTATAGTAGATTTTCTTTGTGTGTCGATTTAAATATATGTTCGATAAGTTTTTTATGAAAAGTATTCTGTAGGCTAAGAATGGGGTAAAAATAAAGGGGAGTGAGATCAGGATGGCAACGAAAATGTCGCCGCCGTTGATTGAGTAGTCTATATTTTCATTAATGAGATTGTAACATGATAATATCCAGGTAAATAGAAACATGGCAGTGTAGATTTTTCCCATGAATACAGAGTCGGACACCCAAGGGTTGCGCAGGCATAAGTGTGAACTGGTTGTTTGGATAAGTTGTCCGGAAATTTTTGGCTTGAATCCTGAATTGTGGGCTTGATTAAAAAGCCAGATAGTCGCCATAGGTTTAGCGTTCCAGATGAATAGTGGTAGTAGAAGGAGTGTCGTCATCCAGTCCTTGGTTGGTATAGTAATTAATCGTTAGCGTGGCAGAC
This sequence comes from Pseudomonas sp. 2,4-D, assembly GCF_030418155.1. NCBI lineage: Bacteria > Pseudomonadati > Pseudomonadota > Gammaproteobacteria > Pseudomonadales > Pseudomonadaceae > Pseudomonas > Pseudomonas sp. 2,4-D. The sequence continues at coordinate 1,040 of NZ_JAUHUI010000004.1, read as the reverse complement.
CTGATTTGTCTAGCATCAGTTTTGTAATGAAGTAATAAACCTGCTTGGGTGATATGGCAGTCAGGGGTTATTTGGAGTGGGGTTGTCTGCCTGTCGAGATTCTGGCTCACTAAACTCCCTGACCATTCGCTTTGACCTACTACGAATTCTGGTAAAAGTATAGTTAGCTCGAGTGTTGCGTTTTGTTTAGTGACCTGGGTATGGATAATTGTTGCCCAGTCAGGTGTTGGCCATTTGTTATTTATATCCAAATGTGTCGTTAGGGCGCCTAAGCCGAGCTGCTCAGAGTACGGTGCCAACAATGCTTTCGGTGAGAAAAATTCAATCTGCCATGACTTGATTTCTTCGTGGATGTGGCGAAAGGGTGGCAATTTTTTATCAAAGTCTAACTTTATATTCTCCCGTATTTCTCCATCGTTTTCCCTTGTCCCGAAGATGCTTCTGCTGGCCCATAATTCTAAAGGGCTGTGAAGGCGGGAGTGAGCTTTTGAGTAGAGGAATAGACCTCCACCGATCAAAGTTGCTCCGATCAAGGCGATTCCAGCTGCTGTCCAGCCTGCAAAGGGAATGAGGACTGTCGTGCCTGCGATGGCAAGGCTTCCTTCTAGAACAAGAATCGAACCTAAAGCAGTAGTCGCGCTGGCAGCCGCTGTATATAAGCCTGAAATAAGATTGCCGTTCTGCCATTGACGTATTGCCTTAAAAATATCTGAGGAAAACCCCATTATTATCGCCGGGTAGCCTGATGCCCGCGCGAAAAGATTACTCGTCAGAAAGTTGATGATGCCGTTACCAAAGGCCATGCCTGGCGCCGTTGAGATCCACTTCAACATCATGGCCTTTTGCGTCGCCCGCACGCTGACCAATGTCGCCGCCGCTGCACCAATCACCCCGAAGACAGAAGAAGCGAACCCCAGGGTGTATTCCGGTGCATCACTCTTCTGCAGGCTGTTGTAGGCCGTCTTGAGCGATAAGATGTTGAACCACAGCATCCCTGCGTTTAAACCACCACCACCGCCGGAGGTGAGCAACCCAAGGAA
>NZ_JAUHUI010000049.1:0-37138 GCF_030418155.1 Pseudomonas sp. 2,4-D | reverse complement strand
CCGCGAACACCGGCAGAGCCGGTGCCATCCACCGCGGTGGTTTCTTCGCGGGCATGCCCGCTCCCACAAGATCACCAGTCCTGAGGTGTTGTGGATTACCTGTGAGGGCGGTGTCATGCCCTCAGTCCTGCAGCCGCTCCGGGCTGTTGAAGTTGCTTAGCCGGCGATCACTCTCGGCGCACTCCAGCCCTTGCACCGCCTCGCGCAGCAAGGCCTTCTGCAAACTCCGCTCACCCGCTGCCCAGGCCTGTTCCAGCACCGGCAACACCCGCTTGGGCAGTACGCTGAACATCGGCTGCCAAAAACCACCCTGACGCACCATTGCCGCGCTGTTACCGGCCACTGCCAGCCGCAGCAGGCCCTCGATCAATTCGCGATCAACCAGCGGCGCATCGCAAGCCAGCACCACCACCCACGCATGACGTGCCACCCTGAGCCCGGCAATCACCCCCGCCAGCGGCCCGGGGAAGTCGGCTTCTGCATCGCCCACCAACCGGTCGGCGTATGCCCGGTAAGCCGCCTGGTTGCGATTGCAGGAAATGACCAGGTCGTCGCTCAGTGGCCGCACCGCTCGATGAACATGTGCAATCAACGGCTCGCCTTGCCAGTCCACCAGGCCCTTGTCACGGCCGCCCATGCGCTGGCCGCGGCCACCGGCGAGAATGAGTATGGAGCAGGGGGGGAGTGCGTCAGGCATGAAAAAGGGTTCCGGGCAGTCATTGCCGGGAACCCTCCCATTTCACACGGGGCTTGTCCAGTCAGCTTTCGCGGGGCACGGGTTGCCCGTCACTGTCATGCGCCTGGCGTCGCCCGGACAGGCGCATCACCACCACGAAGAATACCGGCACGAAAACCACCGCCAGGGTGGCGCTGAGCATCCCGCCGATCACCCCGGTGCCAATCGCCTGCTGGCTGGCAGAGCTTGCGCCGCTGGCGATGGCCAGGGGCACCACGCCGAGGATGAACGCCAGCGACGTCATCACGATCGGCCGCAGGCGCAGGCGGGCCGCTTGCACGGCGGCGTCGACGGCGTCTACGCCCTGGTCTACCAGATGCTTGGCGAACTCGATGATCAGGATGGCGTTCTTCGCCGACAGGCCGATCAGGGTGATCAGGCCAACCTTGAAGAACACGTCGTTGGGCATGCCGCGCAAGGTCACCGCCAGCACCGCACCGAGCACACCGAGCGGAACGACCAGCAGTACCGCAGTCGGGATCGACCAGCTTTCATACAGCGCAGCCAGGCACAGGAACACCACCAGCAGCGACAGCGCCATCAGCAGGGGGGCCTGGCTACCGGACAGCCGCTCCTGCAATGACAGGCCGGTCCATTCCAGGCCGGTACCGGCCGGGAGCTGCGCCACCAGCCGCTCGACTTCGGCCATGGCCTCGCCCGAGCTATAGCCGGCGGCTGGCTCGCCTGAGATCGACACCGCCGGGTAACCGTTGTAGCGGGTCAGTTGCACCGGGCCGCTGACCCACCTGGCCTGCACGAACGCACCCAGTGGTACCATCTTGCCGCTGTCATTGCGCACGTGAATGTTCAGCAAGTCTTCGACCTGGCTGCGCTGGTCACCTTCGGCCTGCACCACCACCCGCTGCATACGGCCCTGGTTGGGGAAATCGTTGACGTAGCTGGAGCCCACGGCCACGTCCAGCACCGTGCCGATATCGGCAAACGACACACCCAGTGCATTAGCCTGGCGGCGGTCGATTTCCAGTTGCACCTGCGGGCTTTCCGCCAGCGAGGCTTCGCGCACGTTGGTCAGCACCTTGCTTTTGCTGGCGCTTTCGAGCAGCTGGTCACGGGCTGCCATCAGCTCGGCGTGGCCCATGCCGCCACGGTCCTGAAGGCGAAATTCGAAACCGGTCGACTCACCGAGGCCGTCGATGGGGGGCGGCAGTACCGAATAGGCAATCGCGTCCTTGAGCTGGGTGAAGGCCATGGTCGCGCGGTCGGCGATCGACTGGGCGCTGTCGTCGGCGCTGCGCTCGGACCAGTCCTTGAGGGTGGTGAAGGCCAGCGCCGCGTTCTGCCCGCTACCGGAGAAGCTGAAGCCGAGGATCAAGGTGGTGTTGCCCACGCCCGGTTCTTCGGCGTTGTGCGCCTCGATCTGCGCGGCTACCTGTTCGGTGCGCATGCGGCTGGCGCCCGGCGGCAGTTGAATGTCGGTGATGGTGTAGCCCTGGTCTTCGGTGGGCAGGAACGCCGTAGGCAGCTGGCTGAAACCGTAGCCCAGCACCGCCAGCAGCACCGCGTACACCAGCAGGTAGCGGCCGCTGCGTTTGAGCGCCTGCACCACCCAGCGCTGGTAGCCGTTGCTCATGCTTTCGAAGCGGCGATTGAACCAGCCGAAGAAGCCTTTGCGTTCATGGTGCTCGCCTTTGGCCACGGGCTTGAGCAGGGTGGCGCACAATGCCGGGGTCAGGCTGAGGGCGAGAAACGCCGAGAACAGGATCGACACCGCCATCGACAGCGAGAACTGCTGGTAGATCACCCCCACCGAGCCTTGCATGAAGGCCATGGGCAGGAATACCGCCACCAGCACCAGCGTGATGCCGACGATTGCACCGCTGATCTGGCCCATGGCCTTGCGCGTGGCTTGCTTGGGCGGCAAGCCTTCTTCGGCCATGATGCGCTCGACATTCTCCACCACCACGATGGCATCGTCGACCAGAATGCCGATGGCCAGCACCATGCCGAACAGTGTCAGCACATTGACCGAGAAGCCCATGGCCAGCATCACGGCGAAGGTGCCCATCAATGCCACTGGCACGACCAGGGTCGGGATCAGCGTGTAGCGCAGGTTCTGCAGGAACAGGAACATGACTGCGAACACCAGCAGCATGGCCTCGAACAGGGTGTTGATGACCTGCTCGATCGACACCTTGACGAACGGCGAGGTGTCGTAGGGGATGTCGTACTTGACGCCTTCCGGGAAGTAGCGCGCCAGCTCCTGCATCTTCGCCCGTACCAGGGTAGCGGTTTCCATGGCGTTGGCGCCGGGCGACAACTGCACGCTGAAGGCCGTGGCCGGTTTGCCGTTCAGGCGCGTGCCGTACTGGTATTCCTGGGCACCGATTTCAACCCGGGCGACATCCCCGATGGTGACCGTGGAGCCGTCCGGGTTGGCGCGCAGGACAATGGCAGCAAACTCTTCGGGGCTGCTCAACTGGCCTTTGACCACCACGTTGGCGGTGATTTCCTGGGTGCTGCGGCTGGGCAGATCGCCGATGCTGCCAGGGGCGACCTGGGCGTTCTGCGCGGCGATGGCTTCGGCTACATCGTTGGGCGTGAGGTTGAAACCGATCAGCTTGCGCGGGTCGATCCAGATGCGCATGGCCCGTTCGGAGCCATACAACTGGGCCTTGCCGACGCCCTTGAGGCGGCGGATTTCATCCATCACGTTCCGTGCAAGGATGTCCGACAACGCGGTTTCATCGAGTTTGCCGTCTTCGGAGGTGAGGGTCGCCAACAGCAGGAAGCCGGTGGACACTTTCTCCACCTGCAGGCCCTGCTGGGTGACCGGGCGCGGCAGGCGCGACTCGACCACTTTCAAGCGGTTCTGCACGTCGACCTGGGCCAGGTCCGGGTGGGTACCCGGGGCGAAGGTGGCGGTGATGGTGGCGCTGCCCAGGCTGCTCTGCGACTCGAAGTACAGCAGGTTGTCGGCGCCGTTGAGCTCCTGCTCGATCAGGCTGACCACGCTTTCGTCCATGGTCGCCGCCGAGGCGCCTGGGTACACGGCGTAGATTTCCACCTGCGGCGGTGCCACGTTGGGGTACTGGGCCACCGGCAGTTGCGGGATGGCCAGCGCGCCGGCCAGCAGGATGAACAGTGCGACCACCCAGGCGAATACCGGGCGATCGATGAAGAATTGCGGCATGAATCAGGCCCTCACTGGCCGGTATGCTGTGCGATGGGTGGGGCAGCGGGCGTATTGTCGACCTGCACCTGGTCACCGGCCTTGACGTGCTGCAGGCCCTCGACCACCACCCGCTCACCGGCCGCCAGGCCCTCGCTGACAATCCAGCGGTCACCCTGGGCGCTGCCCAGTACTACCTGACGGTCGCTGACCCGGGCGTGCTGGTCTACCACCAGCACCTTGGGCATACCGGCGCTGTCGCGCAGGATGGCGCGTTGCGGCACGCTCAGGCCCTTGGGTTGCACCGCTTGTTCCAGGCGTACCCGCACGTAGCTGCCTGGCAGCAGGTCGAGGTCCGGGTTGGGGAACTCGCTGCGCAGGGTGATCTGGTTGGTGCTGGGGTCGACGCTGATGTCGGAGAACAGCAGCTTGCCCGGCAGCGGATAGGCGCTGCCGTCATCCTGGATCAGCGTGGCGCGTGCCTGGCCGTCGCCCACCTGCTGCAATTCGCCGGCGCGCAGGGCGCGCCGCAGGGCGTTGAGCTCGCGGGTAGACTGGGTGACATCGGCATGGATCGGGTCCAACTGCTGGATGGTCGCCAGCGGGGTGGTTTCGTTTTGCCCGACCAGCGCGCCTTCGGTGACCTGGGCGCGGCCGATACGGCCGGAGATCGGCGCGGTCACGGTGGCATAGCCGAGGTTCAGCCGGGCGCGCTCCAGCGCCGCCCTGGCTTCGGCCACTTCGGCATCGGCCTGCAGGAAACTGGCCTTGGCGTTGTCGTATTCCTGGCGGCTGACGGCTTTGTCGTCGACCAGCTCGCGGTAGCGCTGCTCCTGCAGGCGCGCCTGGTACCGGGTGGCCTCGGCCTTGGCCAGCGTGGCGCGGGCGCTGTCATGGTCGGCCTTGAACGGCGCCGGATCAATCAGGAACAGTACATCACCCTGCTTGACGTCGCTGCCTTCGCGGTACACCCGCTTGAGCACCACGCCTGCGACCCGCGCACGCACTTCGGCGGTGCGTGGCGCGAGGATACGGCCGCTGAGTTCACTGCTGATGGCCAGTGGCTGCAGTTGCAGAGTTTCCACGCGCACTTGCGCAGTGGGGGCCTGTTCGTCTGGCTCGGCGCTGTCGCTGCAGCCGGTCAGGGACAGGCTCAGCAATGCCATGAGCGCCAACGGGCGCAGGCACGGGGAGAGGGTAGTAGGCATGCGGATCTTCCGATGATGACCGTGTGTATGCTAAGGCAGACGCTGCCTGGGCGGCTGTTAATACCTGTAGGGCGAGTGTGAAAAAGTGTGAAGAATGATCCTTTCGAGTGGTTGGGTTCTATATTCTGCATGGGCCTGTGCTGGCCCTTTCGCGGGTGAACCCGCTCCTACGGGGACCTGCAGGAGCGGGTTTACCGGCGAAGTGCTCGCCACAGGCTTACTTCAACCCAGACGCCCAAGCACCTATGCCGAACATTTTCCTGGTCGAAGACGACAGCGCCCTGTCCGAGCTGATCGCCAGCTACCTGCAACGCAACGACTTCCATGTCCAGGTGATCGCCCGGGGCGATCATGTGCTGGACGAGTACCGTCGGCAAAGGCCTGACCTGGTCATCCTTGACCTGATGTTGCCGGGTATCGATGGCCTGCAGCTGTGCCGGCTGCTGCGCCAGGAGTCGCAGACCCTGCCAATCCTCATGCTGACTGCCCGCGACGACAGCCATGACCAGGTGCTTGGCCTGGAAATGGGGGCCGACGACTACGTGACCAAACCCTGTGAGCCACGCGTGCTGCTGGCCCGGGTGCGCACGCTGCTGCGCCGCAGCAGTGTCAACGAACCGCGCCTGGACAACGACCTGATCCTGATTGGTGGCCTGCGCATCGACCTGGCCGAGCGCACGGTGAGTTGGCGCGGGGAGGAGGTGGAGTTGTCCAGCGGCGAGTACAACCTGCTGGTGGTGCTGGCGCGCAATGCCGGTGAGGTGATGAACCGCGACCGTATCCTGCAACAACTGCGTGGCATCGAGTTCAATGGCACCGATCGCTCCGTTGACGTGGCCATTTCCAAACTGCGGCGCAAGTTCGACGACAACGCCGGCGAAGCGCGCAAGATCAAGACGGTGTGGGGCAAGGGCTACCTGTTCAGCCGTGTCGAGTGGGAGTGCTGATCGGCCATGCTCAAGATCCTGGTGCGGTTGTACCTGGTGATCATCGTCGCCTACGCCGGTGCATTGCTGTTCATCCCTGACACCATCGTCGGCCTGTTCCGCGACCGGTTCATGGCCTACAACCTGGACCAGGCCAAGGGTGTACAGGCGTTGATCGTGCGCCAGTTCCGCCAGGCCCCGCGCGAGCAGTGGTCAGCGGTGGAGCAGGAGCTGGCCAGTGATTTCGCGCCGCTGGAACTGCAGTTGCAGCGCATGGACCAGGCCGCTTTGAGCGATGAAGAGCAGGCGCGCCTGGAGCATGGTCTGTACGCAGTGCGCATTGCCGAGTGGGGCTATTACGAGACGGTGCTGGCGCCGCTGGACAAGGAGTGGCTGGTAAGCCTGCATTCCCCGCCAGACCCGCTGGACATCAACGTGCTGTCGTGGGGCGTGACCGTATTGATTGGTGCAGCCATGCTGGGTTGCCTGCTGCTGTGGGTCTGGCCGCACTGGCGTGATCTGGAGCGCCTCAAGGAGACCGCTCGGCGCCTGGGCCAGGGGCAGATGGCCGAGCGTACGCACATTTCGCCTCACTCCAACATTGGTGAACTGGCCGGGGTATTCGACACCATGGCCAGTGACCTGGAACGCCATGTCAACCAGCAGCGTGAACTGCTCAATGCGGTATCGCACGAGTTACGCACGCCACTGACCCGGCTGGACTTCGGCCTGGTGCTGCTGTTCGACGAAGTGCCGCCAGCCAGCCGCAAGCGCCTGCTGGAGCTGGTCGGGCATGTGCGCGAGCTGGATGAACTGGTGCTGGAGCTGCTGTCCTATAGCCGGTTGTACAACGCCGACCAGGCGCGGGAGCGGGTGGAGGTATCGCTGCTGGAGCTGGTCGACAGTGTGCTTGGCGGCTTTGCCGAGGAGCTCGATGGCCGGGGTATCCAATGGGAAGTGCGGGCCGAGGGTGAGTTGCCGCGCTTTGTACTGGACCCGCGGCTGACGGCGCGCGCGGTGCAGAACCTGGTGCGCAATGCCATGCGCTATTGCGATGAAAGCCTGTTGCTGCGCTTGCGCCTGGAAGCCGATGGCGCCTGTCTGCTGACGGTGGAGGATGACGGGATTGGCGTCCCTGTGGAGGAGCGCGAGCGGGTTTTCCAGCCGTTCTACCGTCTGGACCGCAGCCGCGATCGCAACACCGGTGGTTTTGGCCTGGGGTTGGCAATCAGCCGCCGGGCGATCGAGGGGCAGGGTGGCACCTTGACCCTGGCGCAGTCGGCGCTGGGTGGGGCGCAGTTCAGGATTCGTTTACCCGCCGGAGGATAGGGGCGCTGCAACCGCGAAGAGACGGGCCTGCTAATCCTGCTCTGCCAGCTCGCTGGACCACGACACAAAGCGGTCCTTGCCAGTGTGCTTGGCTTCATATAACGCCTGGTCGGCGCGGACCAGCGCGGTGGTCAGGCTCTCTCCCCGGTTGATCTTGGCCAGGCCAATGCTGATGGTGACCGGGTGCTCGCCAGTGTCCTCGCGCACGCGCTGGCACAGCGCTGCCACTCGCTGCTCGGCCCCTTGCTGATCCAGCCCTTCAAAGAAGATCGCAAACTCTTCACCTCCCAGCCGGGCAAACGCCTGATCGGCCATGCTTGTCTTGATATGCAGGGCCACGCGCTTGAGCACTTCATCGCCCACGTCATGGCCGAAACGGTCATTGACCCGCTTGAAATTGTCGATATCGATCATGGCCAGGTACTGCCCGGACGTCGCCATCCGTAGCTGGCGGTCGGCCTGGGCCATGAACGAGCGGCGGTTGGGAATGTCGGTCAGGGCATCGACGTAGGCCTGCTCCAGCAACACCTTGGACAGGTAGAAATTGTGCAGCTTGGTCTTGCGGATCTGCAGGTAGCTGTAGCTGACCAGGCCGCTTAGAAACACGGCATAGCTGATCAGCATGGCGCCTTCGAGCGCATCGGGCTCGATGCGGGTGTGGTAGAACGGATTAAGCATCACCCAGGTGATGACCATCGCGCAGAAGAATGACCAGCGCCGCACCGGCAGCACCGACATGGCATACAGCACGGTGGACACCCCGAGCACCAACCAAACTGGGCGCAGGGCTATCGGGATGCCTTCGATTACCAGGCGCATGCCCAGGGTGATGACGGTAATGAACAGCAGGTTGAGCACGTCGAAGTGATGGCTGCGGCGGGTGAAACGCAGCACTACGATCAGGCTGCCGAGCAGGGCGATGAACAGGAAGGACAGCCAGGTGAAGCTTTGGTCGCCGAGGAAGCTGACGATCAGGTCGAAGACCAGCCAGATCAGGACGCTGATCGAGAATACCAGCAGGCAGAATGAGCGCATGGACTCGAATTCGTGCTGGCGGAACTCGGCGCGCAGGGCGGCGGGCGCGACCTGCTGGCGTACGTGGGCTTCGATGGTCTTGAACATCGGTTGGCTCCGGAGGCTACTACTTTTTCAGGCCTGGACCTTTCGCGGGTAAACCCGCTCCTACAGGGGCCGTACGGTGCGGGAGACCCGTGGGTTTATCCGCGAAGAGGCCGGCCCTGGCGATTCATTGCTGTGGCAAGATACCCCGGGCCCAGGGCCGGTAGCGCAAGGCAAACACTGCCTCGGCATGGCACCCGTTACTCAGCCTGGGTTCGGCAGGCTCCGCCCGAAACGCCTGCTCGGGTGCGCTCACCTGGCGGAACGCCTCGCGCACCACACCCACCCGGCACGGCAACGCCTGCTCATAGCCCTGACGCACCAACGCCGGCAAACGCCCGGTGCCGGCACCATCCTGCCACCACACAGTCAAGCCCAAGCCGGCCAGTTGATCCAGCCAGACGGCATTGACCCGCGGCGACAGCTTGCCTGTGCTGAAGGCGCTGATATGCAACGGCTTGTCCAACTGGCGGTTGAAGGCCTGCAACTGGCTGTACAGCGCATCGCGCCGTTCGGTCTCGCGTAGATGCTGGTCGTCCAGTTCCATGGGCAGGTACCAGCCGTCCACTGGCAATTGCCAGGCCTGGCGCAGTTGCTGGTACTGGCTGAGCGACCGCCCCAGCTGCGCTTTCCAGTAGCTGTTCAGGCCCTCGCCATCCAGCTCGTCGAGTCGCTGGTAGTAGGCCGGGTCCATGTACAGCCCCAGCACCAGCTGCAAGCCCTCGGCGCGCGCGGTGCGCAGGCTGTTGGCCAGCCAGCCCTGGGCACCGCCGAAATCGCTGTCGCCATAGGCACTCCATTGCACGATCAGGGTTTTGCCACCCTTGGCCGCGGTGGCTTGCCACAGTTGCTGCCACTGGGCGGGTGTGACGCTGGCATCTCGGTTAAGGGGTTGGTAGAACAGGCGCTGGTCAGCTGTGGCCGGTAGGCACAGGGCCAGCAGGCAGAAGGCGATGAGCGTACGCATCAGAAGGTCATCTCCGCACCGACCAGCACACCGTTGGCGCGCTCGTAGAGGTTACCGCCCAACGATTGCTGGTACTCGGCACGCACTTTCAGCGAGCCGCCGTAGGCGTTGTAGCGGTCGTCGTCGAACCACCATTGCCAGCGCACGCCAACCCCGGCGCGGGCGTCCTGGCGCCAGTCGTTGCTGGGGTCCTGGCTGGAGAACTCGACAAAGCCGTAGGGCATGAGCGTTTGCGGCGAGCTGCCCGGCAGCTTCCAGGCGTGGCCCTGCTGGTAGCGCGACAGCCAGGCATGGTCGCCGGCGCGGGTCCACCAGGCAGCATCGAGGTAGAGGAACCGTTCGTTCCAGTCGTCCTCATCGATGCGCCAATCGTTGCGCCAGCCGCCCTGGTCGAGGAACGAGGCGGTGGCGCGCAGCAGCAGGTCATTGCTCGATTCGGCGTGGTGGCGCAAATCGCCCCAGTTGCCGCCGACCTTGGCCGGGCTCAGCAACTGGCCAAGGCTGAGGCCGCGATAGTGTGCTTCGTCGATCTGCCGCTGGTGGTAAAGCTCGGCATACAGGTTGAGGTTGGCCTGGCCGAGCGGCTTGTAGCGCAGGCCGACACCGGTTCCCATGCTCTGGGCATAGTCGGTGCGGCTTTGGCCACCGAACAGTACCCGGCCATACACTGACAGGGTGCTGCCATCGCGGCTGGGCTCCTCGCCCAGGGCATGGTCCCACATGGCCAGCTGCACGTTCTGCGATTGCGCCCGGCGCGAGCTGCCGCTGCGCTGGCCGTTGTCGAGAAACTTGTCGTTGGTCGAGGTGCCGGCCGGCGACCAGGTGCTGGCCAGGGTAATGGTGTCGCGCCGTGACAGGCTCTGGTGGGCGCGGCGCTGGCGGTATTTGCGGGCCTCCAGGCTGCCGTATTCGTCATCACCGTCGACCAGGTTCTGCTCTACGTCGAGGATGCGGCGCAGTTCGCGGCGTGCCGCAGCGCTGTCGGCATGTTCGTCGTAGCGCAAGGCGAGTGTTTCGCCAAGGCGGTAGTCCTCGGGGAAGTCGTGAGTGGCGTGTTCAAGGTAGGGGATCGATTGCATGCGCTGAGCCTTGTCTGTCGAGCCAGCCAGGCGCATGCCGTAGTCGGCGCGATAGCGCGGCTGGTTGGGGGCCAGGCGCACGGCTTCGGCCAGCCAGGCGGTGCTCTGCGCACTGTCGCCGGCCAGTTGCGCGGTGCTGGACGCGGCGTAGTAGTGGTCGGCGCGCGGGCTGTGCGCCAGCGCCTGGCGCTGGAAGCCCAGCGCGGCCTGCGGGTCACCTTGGCGCTGGGCGATGGCGGCGCCCAGCGCCCAGTCATCAGCGCTCTGGTGCGCGGCAGCGTCCCAGTAGCGGCGTGCTGCATCGGCGTCGCCTGCATTCAGCGCGCCGCGGGCAGCGGTGAGGCGGGCATTATCGGTAAAGGCGCTGTCTGGCAGGCTGCGCCAGATGGGCTGGGCGGTTTCGGAGTCGCCGGCCGCTTCGAGTGCGTAGGCCAGCGGTAGACGGTTGCCAGGGTCGCCCAAACGCTCGGCAGCCTGGTAGTAGACCACCGCCTCACCTGGCTGGTCGGGCATGGCGCAACGGCCGAGGGCGCGGTACTGGCCAGGTTCGCTCGGGGTGGCCGGCACTGCCTGGCGCATGGCATCGCACTGGCCGGCCTCAGCCAGCCGCCCGAGCAACTGGGCGCGGGTGTTGGCGTTGACCCGGGGTATCAGGCCGAGCATGCGGCGGCTGTCCAGGGGCCCGTCGTCACGGGCATACAAGTTGGCCAGACGCTGTAGCAGCGATGGGCCGAGGCGGCCCTGGTGGCGGTCGTAGGCTTGCTCCAGCAAGTGCCGTGCGTGATCGCCGTCGCCCTGTTCGGTCAACAGGAAGGTGGTTTGTTCCAGGGCGGCGAGGTCGCCGGTCTGCCGATAGCGTTGTTCCCATTTTGCGGCGGTGCGCGGCTGCGGGGGCGGCGGCGGGGCGCCATACAGGCGCTGCTTGAGCACGGCATAGGCCCGAGGGTCGGCGCTGGCGGGGCAGGCCTTGAACTGTTCCCGGGCCAGGTCCGGGTCTTGATGTGACAGCCAGTCGACCGTTTCAAGGCAGGGGCGCTGCAGGTCGTTGCTCAGGCGCCGCACCAGCGCTGCATCGTCGCCTTCGCGGGCCAGTTGCCAAAGTTGCTGGCGCTGCTCGGGTTGCTGCAGTTGATCAGGCGGTAGCGACTGCAGCCAGCGTTGGGCCTGCTGGTGGTGGCCGACGGCAATGGCGCGGTTGGCCATGGCCAGCCGCGTCTGGTTGGCCGCTGCGCAGGAGGGGGCGCGGGCCAGCAGCGCAGTCAGGCCCTTTTCGTCGACTTGCTGGATATAGGCATTGGCCAGGCGTTGCCAGTCTTGGGCAGGCAACTGGCCTGTATCGGCCAGCGGCTGCAGTTGCTCGATGGTTTCTTTCCAGTTGCGCAGCTGTTCGGCGAAGGTGGCCCGGGCCAGGCGCAGGACCTGGCCGTCCCCACCGGGCGGCAGTTGGTTGAGCCAGCCCAGCGCTTTGGCGGCGCCACCAAACTTGGCCAGGCTCAGGCTGTAGGCCTGCCACAGCTGTACCCGGTGGTTGCCGTCGCTGGCGGCCAGCCATTGTTCCACCTGGCTGGCCGGTGGCGGGTCCTGCTCGATCCAGGTCAGGCGCAGCTCCAGCAGGGCGTCGGCGTATTCGGGGCTGTCGCCTAGCTGCTCAGCCAGCGCTTGGGCCTCCTTGTAACGGCGCTGGTGGGCCAGGGCTTCGACCAGCAGGGCGCGGGCTTCGTCGTTGTTCGGCACCCGGCCCAGGACATGGCGGGTAAGGCGCTCGACTTCAGCCCAGTTGTCTTTCCTGGCCTCGCGATAGCTGCGGTCCATAAACGGAAAGCTGGTGAACCGCTGGAAGTCGGTCATCGGCGCCGAAGCGGCAACGGGCAGGGCGGCGGAGCACAGCAGCAGGCCAGTGAAGGTGAGGGAAAAACGCGGCTTCATGCCACCTCCCGGGTCAGATCAATCGCCACTTGCTGTTCGCTGGCCTGTTCGATCAGGGCCTGCTCCAGCACCTGCCTGGTGATGATGCCGCGGGCAATCAGGTGCTCACCGAGGCTTTGGTGTTCGGGGTCGAAGTCGATCAACGCCTGGTTGAACAGGGTGACAGGGACCATGCCGCGCACCTGCAGTAGAGCGCCTAGCATGACTTGGTGAGGGCTGACCCGCTCCAGCAGCGCTTCGTCGTCCTGGTGGCGTTCAAGCACGGCCAGCATGTCTCGGGTTTCTTGACGCTGTAAGGGGCTTGGGTAGTGGTAGCGAAGGCCCAGCGTGACCCGGCCCTGGGGGGCCAGGCGTGCCTTGACCGGGCGTTTCAGCTGGCGGCTGATCACACCCAGCGACACCTGGCTGACCGGGCTTTCACTGGCCAGAATCAAGGTGTCGCCGTCTTCGTCCACTGGCAGTACGCCGTAATGGGTGGCCAGCTTGCGCGGCAATTTGGCGATCAGTTGCGGGCTGAGCTTGAACGGGTTCAGCGGTGCCCAGGGCAGGTCCAGTTGTTCGGCCAGGGTGGCCACCAACTGCTCACTGTTCAGCCAGCCACGCAGTAGCAATTCGCGGCCCAGGCGCCGACGAACCGGGCTGGTGATGGCCTGCTGCAACTGTTCGTCGGTGATCAGGCCCTTGGCCACCAGGCGCTGGCCCAGTGGTGTGCGAGCCGGGGAGGCGATGGCGGGGAACTCGTGGGTGGTCTTGTCCCAGGCCACGCGCCGCGAATCGCCCATTTCCATTACCTGGCGCAGTGCACGCAGGTTGGCGAAAAAGTTGACGAAGTTGCTCCACATCATCCGCGGGGCCGACAGCAGGCCCTCGCCGATGCCATAGAAGCGGGTGACGAACCAGGCGCGCTGGAACAGCCGGTTGAGCAGCATCAGGCCGTTCAGCCACAGCAGGGTCGACAGCAACCAGCTGTCGCTGAGGATCGACATGAAGCGCCACGACTCCGGCGCAATGACCGTGACTAGCCACATGGCCAGCAACACCAGCAGTAACAGGTTGACCAGGAAGCTCAGCAGGTAGGCGAACAGCCCGCGGCGGTCACGCCAGAGGAAATAGTTGAGCGCGCCCTTGCGGCTCCAGCCGAGGTTGCTGGTGCCCTGGAACACGATGCCAACGATCCAGCGCGACTTCTGCCGGATCGCATGCTGCCAGTCACGCGGGAAGTGCTCGCGCACGCAGATCACCTGGGAGAACTCCCGGCTCATGCCTGGGCGCCATTCCTGCTTCAGGGTCAGTGCCGGGTCGGTGATGGAGTAGCGGGCGAAAATGCACTTCATGCCTTTTTGCTTCAGGCGAAAGCCGATGTCGTAGTCTTCGGTCAAGCTCTGTACGTCAAAGGCAATGCCGTCACCGTCCTCGAGCAGTGCGCTGATGGCGCGGCGGCTGAAGCAGGTGCCGACGCCGGCACTGGGCACCTGGCCGGTCAGCGCTTCGCGCACGATTACGTCCTTGCCGTGGTTTTCGGCAAACTCGTCGACATAGTGGCCGGCAGTAAAGCCCTTCCACTCCGGTGCGTAGGGATACACCGGGATCTGGATCATGTCCTTGCTCGGCAGCAGGTAGTTGAACAGGCGCAGCTCCATCGGCGAGATCACGTCTTCGGCGTCATGCAGGATGAAACCGGCGAACTCGATGCCGGCGTCCTGTTGGAAGCGCAGCAGCGCGTCGATGATGTTGTTCAGGCAGTCGGCCTTGCTGGTGGGACCGGGGCGGGCGCAGACCACTTTGTGCACGTTGGGGAAGTGCAGGCACACCGCGTCCACGTCCGCCTGGGTTTGCGGGTCGTTGGGGTAGGTGCCGACAAAGATCTGGTAGTTCTCGTAGTCGATGGTCGAAGCGGCCAGGCGCGCCATTTCACCGACCACGCCAACTTCGTTCCAGGCGGGGACCATGATGGCCAAAGGTTTTTCCGGGACTTCGTACAAGCGCTTCTCATCGGCCCTTTCGAACTTGCCGTAGATGCGAAAACGCCGGATCAGCGTGCGCCCCCAATAGCACAGATCGATGAACAGGTCGTCCAGGCCCAGCAGGAACATCAACGAGGCAAGGGTGATCGCCAGGAGCTTCAGGCCGAACAGCAGGTAAGTGAGAAAATCGATGAATACCAGGCTCATGTGTCAGCCACCGGCAGGGCAGAGTGGGCCATCGTCTTATCCTCGCTCGTTCCCTCGACGAAGGTGCAGGAGATGTCACTGTCATGTACGGGATAGATACAAGCAGCCGAATGCGGGATTGTCCAAATTTCGGGCTGTTTCTTGCGGGCTGCATCTTGTAGCTTTACAGGTCGTTCATTCAGGGAGCTGAACATGCAAGGTAAGGCCCGCAAGATCGTCCAGGCCATTCTCTATGAGGCCATCGCCGTCGCCTGCGTGGCGCCCGCACTGGAGCTGGCGTTCGGCGCCGGCATGGCGCAGTCGACCGTGCTGTCGGTGCTCATGTCAGGCATCGCGATGAGCTGGAACATGGGTTACAACTGGGCATTCGAACGTTGGGAAGCGCGCCAGCCCAAACGTGAGCGCACTTTCCTGCGGCGCCTGCTGCATGCGCTGGGCTTCGAGGGTGGGCTGGTGGTGATCCTGTTGCCGCTGGTGGCGTACTGGCTGGACGTGAGCCTGTGGGCCGCACTGCTGACCAACCTGGCGTTGTTCGTGTTCTTCTTCGTTTACGCCTTTGTCTTCCAGTGGGGCTTCGACAAGGTGTTCGATGTGCCGCTTTCGGCGCAGCAGGCCAAGTGTTGACTTTCGGCTGCGAGGCAGGCTAGGTTCCTACCCCATGAATACATTCCCGCACGTGAACGCCATTATTATTACCGCCATTATCAGCTTGGCGGGCTAGCGCGTACGTGCACCGAACCCGCCCTGGAGGCGGGTTTTTTCTCTCTGACTCCTGGGCAACGTAAAAATAGCCAAGGAGTCATCGATGACCAGTTTCAGTGTCCCTCGTACTACCGTCACCCCCCAGCAATTGCTGTCGGAGCAGGTGCGGCGCATTCTTGCGGCGCCGGTGTACGACCTGGCCATTGAAACGCCCCTGCAACCGGCCCCGGCCTTGTCTGCTGCCCTGGGCAACCAGGTGTTGCTCAAGCGCGAAGACCTGCAGCCTACGTTTTCGTTCAAGATCCGGGGGGCCTACACCCGCCTGTCGCGACTGACTGATGTGCAGCGTGAGCGCGGGGTGATCACCGCTTCGGCGGGCAACCATGCCCAGGGCGTGGCCTTGGCCGCATCGCATCTGGGTATGAAGGCAACCATCGTCATGCCCACCACCACGCCATCGTTGAAAGTGGAAGGCGTGCGTTCGCGCGGCGGGCATGTGGTGCTGCATGGCGATAGCTTCCCCCATGCGCTGGCCCACGCACTGAAGCTGGCCGACAGCGAAGGCGCGACCTTCGTGCCACCGTTCGATGACCCGGATGTGATCGCCGGGCAGGGTACCGTGGCCATGGAAATCCTACGTCAGCGCCCGGGGGCGCTGGACGCTATCTTTGTGCCCGTGGGCGGTGGCGGCTTGATCGCCGGTATCGCCGCCTACGTGAAGTACCTGCGCCCTGACGTGAAGGTGATCGGCGTCGAACCGGTGGATTCCAACTGCCTGCAGGCTGCCATGGCCGTCGGCGAACGCGTGATCCTGCCGCAGGTCGGCACCTTTGCCGATGGTGTGGCGGTGGCGCAGATCGGCGCCCATTGCTTCGAGCTGTGCCGCCACTTCGTCGACGAGGTGGTGACGGTGAGCAGTGACGAACTGTGCGCGGCGATCAAGGATATCTACGACGACACCCGTTCGATCACCGAGCCGTCCGGGGCCTTGGCCGTGGCCGGTATCAAGAAGTACGTGGCGCGTGAAGGTGTGCAGGGACAGACCCTGGTGGCCATCGACTCCGGGGCCAACGTCAATTTCGACCGCTTGCGCCATGTGGCCGAGCGGGCCGAGTTGGGCGAGCAGCGCGAGGCGATCATCGCTGTGACAATTCCGGAACAGCCGGGCAGCTTCCGGGCCTTTTGCCAGGCACTGGGCAAGCGGCAGATCACAGAATTCAACTACCGCTTCTACCCCGGCAAGGAGGCGCGCCTGTTCGTGGGCGTGCAGACCCACCCGGTGCATGACCCCCGTGAGCAGTTGCTGGCCAGCTTGCGGGAGCAGGGGTACAGCGTGCTGGACCTGACCGACAATGAGCTGGCCAAGCTGCATGTGCGCCATACCGTGGGTGGGCATGCCGCGTCAGGGGCTGATGAGCGGGTACTGCGCTTCGAGTTCCCCGAACGGCCAGGGGCGTTGCTGGGGTTTCTGGAGCGGTTGGGCAAGCGTTGGAACATCAGCCTGTTCCATTACCGCAACCATGGTGCGGCGCAGGCGCGGGTGTTCGCTGCTTTGGAAGTGCCAGAGGACGAGTTGGCGGGCTTGCCGGTGACGCTGGACGAGATGGGATATCGGTACTGGGACGAGACTGACAACCCGGCGTACAAGCTGTTCCTGGGCTGACGCGCCTGTGTGGCCAATGCAAGCGTGTCTAGCTGCTTGCCGCCTGTGTTCGCTGCGTGACCGCCCCGCCCAAAGGGCAGGGCGATTCCTGCAGGGGACTGCGCGAGCCAGCGAGTGGGTTTCAACGCTCGCGCATGAAAAAGCCGGCAACGAACTTGCGGAATGTTTCCAGGCTTTTGAAGTCGGCGTAGCGCTTGAAGTTCTCGGTATCCGGCTCGGGGCCGATGGGCTGTTCCAGCAGCGACACTGACAACACCCGGTCCTGGTCCGAGGTCAGCACCAGTTCATCCATCACCTGCCCACCGATCACGGGGCGACGCATCTGCACTTTCACCCCTTTACTGGCCATCCAGTCGATCAGCGACACCAATGCCTTGAGCGGCTCGCGTTCTTCATCGCGGTACACCGGGAACAAGTGCGCGCGCGACAGCACGGGCACACTGGCCACATGGATCAGCTCATAGAAATGGCTACCGGCGCTGGTCGGCGAGTAGATCATCAGCGCCAGCAACGGCCCGGTGGTGCGGCTCCCGCCCCAGTACAGGTGATGCCCCTGGAAGTCGAAGCCGTCCTCGCTGCGGTTGTTGAACAACTTGCGCCCTTTGATCTGGTCGACGCAGTCCAGCAGCAGGCCGTGGCGGCGATGGTTGCCGAACACAGAAGCTTCGCGCAGGCGGGACTTGAGCATCATCATGTGCTTCATGTCCAGGCGGGTTTCCAGGTAGTTGCTGGCGGGCACCCGCTCCAGCAGCGGATAGCGGCTGGCCACGCTGCGCAACTCGGCAAACTGTGTGGTCAGGTCTTTCTTCAGGTGGGTGGCGTAAAGGTTGAGCCCGCTGGTTTCAATCCAGGTCAGCAGCAGTGACAGCAGGCGCTGCTGTTCGCGTCTGTCGTTGCCATCGCCGGCGCCACCGGCCGTGCCAGCACGGAAGTCGCTGATCAGGCGCAAGGGTGTATCGGGTGGCAGCCAGGCGGCGGGTGGGGCGGGGTCGTTTTCACGTTCGGCGGCTTCCCGCTCGTCCTTGGTGAACGGGCAGCCAGGCGCGTGCTCGGCGGTGCCCGGGTTGTTCTTGAGGAAAAGTGTGCCGGTGCTGCCGTTGAGAGTGACATTGAGCACCGGCAAGGCATCGTTGCGGCAGTCACAAGCCAGCCACTGGTTGGCGTTGCGCACGTTCATCAGTAGCTGGTTGGCCTGTAGCAGGCGCGGGCCGGCGAGGCTGCCGGTGGCAAAGCCGACCAGCAGTTCCTCTTCAGCGGGGGTCAGGCTGCGCACCTGGGTGGCGGTTTTGTCGATGATTCGCATGAAGCAGCTCCAAGCTACGAGCCTCAAGCTTCAAGCAAAGTCGCGCGGCTTTCAACTCGCCGCTTTGCTACCGCCGAACATCTTCGCGGCACGGGCGCGAATCTGATCGGGCGTCAGGTCCTCTTTGTGGGTGGACACGAACCAGATGTTGCCAAACGGATCTTTCAGGGTGCCGCTGCGGTCACCGTAAAATTGGTCGGTCAAGGGATGTAACTGGATGCCCCCGGCGGCCAGGGCCTGGGCGTAGACCTTGTCGCAGTCTTCAACATACAAGTGCAGGCCAACACCCGCACCGTTGAGCTTCTGGCTGGCGGTGAGGCCGCCTTCCATGTCGCAGGGGTCGCCCAGCATCAGCGACGAATCGCCGATTTTCAGTTCGGCATGGCCAACGCGACCGCCCGGGGCATCGAGGCGGAACATTTCCACCGCCCCAAAGGCTTGCTTGTAAAACTCGATGGCCTTGGCGGCGTCGTTGATGGCCAGGTAGGGCGTG
Organism: Pseudomonas sp. 2,4-D; assembly: GCF_030418155.1. Classification (NCBI taxonomy): domain Bacteria; kingdom Pseudomonadati; phylum Pseudomonadota; class Gammaproteobacteria; order Pseudomonadales; family Pseudomonadaceae; genus Pseudomonas; species Pseudomonas sp. 2,4-D. The sequence goes on along the minus strand of NZ_JAUHUI010000049.1, from coordinate 18,386 downwards.
ATGCTGTGCTGGCCTTCGGGAATAGGTTTGACTGCCATGTTCGACTCTCCTGTGCAATGGGCGCCGAAAGGCGCCCTGTTGCTTAGAGTCGTTCGCCCAGATGGAAAATCGACAGTGATGCTAGATCGATTGTCTATAAGCGCGGCGGTCAGAAGATGTAGTCGGTGGTCAGGAAGCTCGACTGGCGGTTGCGAATGATCTCGCTGATCAGCGCTTTGTTGGCCTCCTGGAAGCGCGTGGCGACCAGCGTCCGGATGGAGAACACACGCAAAGCGTCATCCACCGAGAGCGTGCCCTCGGCGCTGTTCTTGCGGCCGTTGAACGGGTAGGTGTCAGGGCCGCGTTGGCACTGAGCATTGATGTTGATGCGCCCGACCTGGTTGGCGAAGATGTCGACGAGGCTGCCGATGGTGGCCGGGTCGTTGCCGAACAGGCTCAGTTGCTGGCCGTAGTCGGAGTCCAGCACATAGTCGATCACTGTCTGCAGGTCGCGGTAGGGCACCACCGGTACCAGCGGGCCGAACTGCTCTTCGTGGTACACGCGCATTTCCCGGCTGACCGGGTACAGCAAGGCCGGGTAGAAGAATGAGCCGCGGCTGTGCCCGCCATTTTCGTTGAGCACGCGCGCGCCCTTGGCCGTCGCATCGGCAACCAGGCCATCGAGGTAGTCGACCTTGCCAGGCTCGGGCAACGGTGTCAGCGCCACGCCAGGTTCCCACGGCATGCCGGGCTTGAGCGCCGCCAATTTGTGCTGAAACTTGTCGAGGAAGGCCTCGACCACATCCTCGTGCACGAACAGGATCTTCAGTGCCGTGCAGCGCTGGCCGTTGAACGACAACGCGCCGGTGACGGCCTCTTCGACAGCGTTGTCGAGGTCGACCTGGGGCAGCACGATGCCCGGGTTCTTGGCGTCCAGGCCCAGTGCGGCGCGCAGACGATGCGGGCGTGGGTGCAGTTTTTTCAGGTCGCTGGCGGCCTTGTGGGTGCCGATGAAGGCGAATACATCGACCTTGCCGCTGGCCATCAGCGCGCTAACCGTTTCCCGGCCGCGTCCATAGATGACATTGATCACGCCTGCCGGGAAGCTGTCGCGGAACGCTTCGAGCAAGGGGCGGATCAGCAGTACGCCGAACTTGGCCGGCTTGAACACCACGGTGTTGCCCATGATCAGCGCCGGGATGAGCGTGGTAAAGGTCTCGTTCAGCGGGTAGTTGTAGGGCCCCATGCACAGGGCCACGCCCAGCGGGGCGCGACGGATCTGGCCGAGGGTGCCTTGTTCCAGCTCGAAGCGGCTGGAGCGGCGGTCCAGGTCCTTGAGGGCGTTGATGGTGTCGACGATGTAGTCGCAGGTGCGGTCGAATTCCTTCTCCGAATCCTTCAGGTTCTTGCCGATCTCCCACATCAGCAGCTTGACCACGGCCTGGCGCTGTTCACGCATACGGGCAAGGAAGGATTCCACATGCTGGATACGCTCGGCCACGCGCATGTTCGGCCAGGCGCCACGGCCTTTGTCATAGGCCTGCACGGCGGCATCGAGGGCGGTAAGCGCGGTCTCGGCATCCAGCAGCGGGGCGCTGCCCAGTATGACCTGATGCTCCTCGTCGCCTTGCTTGAGCCACACCGGGCTGCGCACCGTGGCCAACGGGCCGTCCCAGCGCCTGAGCTCACCGTTGACCAGGTAATCGCGTTGTTCCAGTGGGGCTCCCAGGCGCCAGGTGTCCGGGATGTTCTCGGCGCTGGGGAAGAGTGAATCGAGCAAACGGTCCATGGGTACTGCACCTCACATCAAAGGGCGGTTTTCAAGTCAGTTGAATCGTTTCAGCTACGAGCATGCACTGGCTGCCGGAAAAACACCAGTCTGGTTCAACATGGCCGCCAATGCCTACCCGGCAAGCAGTCAGCGAACTGAAAGGCGTTGATGCAAAGTAGGCATCAAAGTTTACTCATTGATAGCGAAGTAGCCAGCGGACGCTTGATGGGCATGGTTATAGCAAAAGTTGTGTTGAGCATTGGTTTGATGCGGGGAATTTGACGCCATGAAACTTGATTAAAAGTCAGCCAGAAGCCGCTTGCCAAAGCGTTTGCAGGCATCTTAAATTGTTACTGAATGTGATAGTAAAGTTTCAAGTAAAACAATAAAAATCAGAGTGTTAAGTTTTTTTGCCGGGTTTTTTCTCTTGTTCCGATTGGCCAACAGTGCACTTCAAAGGACGCCGAAGAAGAAATGAAAAAGACCTTGACGACTGTGGCGCGCAAGCTCCTGTCGCCCTCCCTGCGCTACGAAATCAGGCTGCTGGCCAGCAAAATGCGAGAAATGTTGGCGCGTGCCTGTCTCTGGCGTTGGGAAGTCGCCAGGTTCCGCCCGCAACAGGAGAGCCCGTACGAAATCCTCTACATCGGCCGCAAGCAGCAACGGGAAATGGCCAAGCTGCTGATCGGTGGCAAGGGCCAGGGCAGCGCATCGATCGTGGACGGTGCAAGTGCCACGGCGGCTGCCAGCCACGTCGTGGTCATCAGCGAAATGCCCACGTCGGGGTCGCTGTCAGTCCCCCACTACCTGAGCGCCGTGGTGCCGCTGGGGCGCCCACTGGAAGACATCACTGCCCGCTACGACAGCGAACTGCGGCGCAGCATTCGCAAGAACCGGCCGCTTTATCACATGCGCCAAGCCCTTTCGGACGAAGAAATCGCCATGGCCGACCGGGATCTGCTGCGCCCTTATGCTTCGGCCCGGCAGGGCATTCATGCCGCGCAGTTTCCTACCGAAGAGGTGTTCCGTATTGCCAAGAGTGTCGGCCGGCTTGACTTGATCATGCTGGGCGATGAGGTGATCGGCTGCCACCTGGGGTGTGAAGTGGTACGCGGCGGCAAGCGTTACTGGAGCACGTTGCGCTTTGGCTATTGCGAGGCGGTGTTTTCCGATGCGAAGAAATTGCGCGAGGTGAATTCGATCACCACTTTCATGGCGCTTGAATGGGCACTGGAACAGGGCTTCGATTATTACGACATCGGCCTGTGTCTGGCGCGCCCGGACGACGGCCTGCTGAAGTGGAAGCGCCGCCGCGGTGGTGATATCGATTCGCTGGGTAACCATGCGTACCTGTTTGTCCGCCTGCCCAAGACCGGTACGGCAAAGTTCCTGTGGGACACGCCGATGTTCGCGGTCGAAGGCGACAAGCTGACGTTGCATCTGGGGCTCCCCGATGGCCCAAGCGATGAGGAAGTTGCCAGCCGCTATCACGAAATGGTGTTTGGTGGCCTGCACAAGATTTATCTCTACGGAGGCAGCGGGGCAGGCGAACCGTTTGTGGAAACATTGCGCAGCCGTTACGCCAGCTTGCAGTCACCGCCCACCATGGAAAGAGTCACGAGTAGTTGAGTAACTGCCAGGGATGCTTTGATCTGGCGCCGGGCGCCGGGCTCCAGTCTTCGTCATCAGGGGGAACGCTTCATGGGAAGCGACATCTCGCAGTTCAGTGCATCGCCCGCAGGCAGGCAACACAGCTGGACCTTGGCCGCCTACCGATACATGGCGCGCAAACGGCTGGGCGGCAAATCGGCGATCGATCTCAAGAGCGTCGCCACCAAAAGTTGGGACATTGCCCCGGGCGAAGCCACGGTTTCGCCGCCGGCCATTTTCCTGCCTGGCCAGCTGGAGCGGGTGACGGGCTGGGAAGGCAAGCGGTTTTACCCCTACGTGCACCCGGCGCAGACCATGGCGGGAGGTGTCCACACGTTGCAAGGACCAACCCGCGGCTACCTGATCAAGGATGTATGGCTGGTCGATGGGGCATTGTACAAGGGCAAGGCCAGCCACTGGCTGTCACAGAAGCCGAGTACCTTCCCGACCATCCTCATCGACCATGAAATCGACCGCGCTGCGATCTACTGCACGCTAAACGGTAATACCTGGTTCGGCACCTGGCTGATGGAAGATTGCCCGACCTATGCGCTGGCCTGCAACGAGGGCATCCCGGTGACCACCGCCCCCTCTGCCAGGTATCCGCTGTTCACCCAGGCACCGGCCTATGAAGACAGGCTGGACATGAAGCCTTTGCGCCTGCGCAGTGCGTTCTTCCGTGAGCTGGTGCTGTTCGATGACCAGAGCAACAACCGCAGCCGGCATGCTCGCTACCGAGCCATGGGTGACAAGCTGCTGTCGCATGTGACGCACACGCAGCACCCGGGGGTTTTCCTGTTGCGGGGCGGTGATGGTGACCTGCGCCTGTTGCGCAACGAGCTGGAGCTTGCCGAACACCTGCGCACGACCCGCGGTTTTCGCATCGTCAACCCGCTGAAGTCCGATGTACCGAGTATTGTCGCGGCCTGCGCCGGGGCTAAAGTGGTCATCGGGGTGGAGGGTAGCCAGTTGGTGCATGGCGTGAATGTGCTGCAGGCTGGAGGCTGCCTGCTGACTTTGCAGCCGCCGAACCGTTTTGTCAGTTACTACAAATACCTGACGGATCGTGATCACCAGCATTTCGGCTTTGTGGTAGGCCTGCCGGACGGCGATGGTTTCCGGATCGATATTGACGAGGTGGAGCGCACGCTGGATCTGTTCCCTCGATAAATGTGTAGTATCCGTGCATGGATCAGCGGCAGGCAGGGCAGTAGAGGATGATCGAGGTATCACGGTTTTGGCGCGACCCTGCCTTGCCGTTCGTTGAAGCCCGACGGGTAGGGGACGGGCGCAAGGTGTGCTACGCCGCGCACTCCCACGAGAGTTTCTCCATCGGGGTGATCACGGGGGGACGTAGCACTTACATCAACAGTGACCAGTGCGTTGAGGTTGGGGCGGGTACCACGGTGTTGATGAATCCAGGCGTGGTGCATACCTGCAACCCTGTTGCCGGGGAACCCTGGTCTTACCTGATGCTGTTTGTCGATCAGCCTTGGTTGCAGGCAGTGGGTTTTACCCTGCCCACGCAGACCTGGAGCCGCTCGCCTGTGTTGTATGGGCGGCTGTTGCAGGCCTTTGCCGACCTGTTCGATGCCAGGCTGCCTGATCGCGAAGCCCGCCTGGTGGCCCTGTTTCACGAGTTGCCGGGCATGCTTGGCGGTAATGCCAGCGAGGGTGGCGAGGGCAATCCACGGCTGGATGCAGCGGCAGCGTTCATACGCGCCCATCGCAGTGACCCGCTTAGCCTCGAGGACATCTGCGGGGCCTGTGGCCTGTCCCGTTCCTACCTGATTCGTGCCTTTCGCCAACGCTTCGGCCTGACGCCGCATGGCTACCTGCTAGACCAGCGCGTGCAACTGGCCCGGGCGCAGTTGCGCCAGGGCCGCTCAATTGCTGAAGTTGCACAGGAGGCCGGGTTCGCTGATCAGGCACACCTGCAGCGGGCATTCAAACAGCACCTGGCGGCGACACCGGGGCATTACAGAAATGCCGTCGCTAGCCTGGGCGCTCCTGCAGGAGCCGTGCAAGCCTTAAAGGATCAGGTAAACCGCGCTGGCGACCAGTAACACGGCCAGGCTCCGATTGAGCATGCGCAGGTGACGTGGGTTGTCCAGGTACTGGCGAATCACGCTGCCGGCCCAGGCCCAGCAGGCCACCGAGATGAAACAGATCGGCCCGTAGATCCAGGTAAACAGCCACAGCAAGTGCTGTTCACCGCCGGTGTAGGCACCCACCCCGGCAACGGCTGCCAACCAGGCTTTGGGGTTCAGCCACTGCATCGCTGCGCCGTGCCAGGCTGAAGGGGCTTGGGTAGGCTGTGCGTTGTTCAGGTTACCGTCGTCACTGGCCAGCTTCCACGCCATGTACAGCAGAAACGCCACACCGCCCCAGTGCAACATCAGGCCCAGCAAGGGCCAGCGCAACAGCAGTTGATGCAGGCCCAGCCCGACCAGCACCAGCAACAGACAGAACCCCAGCGTGGCGCCGGCCACATGTGCAACGCTGGCGCGCAGGCCATGGCGGGCACCGCTGCCAAGGGCGACGATGTTGACCGGGCCGGGGGAGATCGAGGCCGCAAGGGCGAAGGCGGCCATGGACAGGTATAGGCTCATGAGGAAGATCCGCGTGGTTGGGGAGGCGTTATCCTCGCGTGGCCGGCGTTCTGATGTATTGAACAAAAGTACCTGCGCACGACTCGCCCCTGCAGGGCTAATGGCGATGCAGGGTTGTTACAGGTTTTGTAATAGTTTTGCGCTACTACAGAAACCTGCTGTGCTTGTAGCATCGTTCTCCCAATTTGTTATCAAGGTCTATATGAGCACCTTCGCGGAGCCCCCCAGTCTTCGGCCTTTCTGGCCATCCTTCTCCCGTCCTTGTGACGTGCCCCTCGTGAGTACCCGCTAATGGAATGGCTAGCCGACCCCACGGCCTGGCTAGGCCTGTTGACGCTTATCGTCCTGGAGCTGGTGCTGGGTATCGACAACCTGGTGTTCATTGCCATTCTCGCTGACAAGTTGCCGCCCCATCAGCGCGACCGCGCGCGGGTCATTGGCCTGAGCCTGGCGCTCATCATGCGCCTGGGCCTATTGGCCAGCATTTCGTGGATGGTCACCCTGACCGCACCGCTGTTCGAAGTGTTCGGCAAGAGCTTCTCTGGCCGTGACCTGATCATGCTGTTCGGTGGTGTGTTCCTGCTGTTCAAGGCCACCATGGAGCTGCATGAACGCCTGGAAGGTCACGTGACCCAGGCCAGCGGCACGCTGCGCCATGCCGCGTTCTGGCCGATCGTTGCCCAGATCGTGGTACTGGACGCGGTATTCTCGCTGGATGCCGTGATCACGGCGGTCGGCATGGTCGATGAGTTGTCCGTGATGATGATCGCGGTGATCTTCTCGATCGGTATCATGATCGTTGCCAGCAAGCCACTGACCCGCTTCGTCAACGCCCACCCCACGGTGATCATGCTGTGCCTGGGCTTCCTGATGATGATCGGTTTCAGCCTCACCGCCGAAGGCCTGGGCTTCCATATCCCCAAAGGCTACCTGTACGCGGCCATCGGCTTCTCGATCCTGATCGAGCTGTTCAACCAGCTGGTCCGTGCCCGCCGCAAGCGCAGCTTGCAACAGCATCGGCCGTTGCGCGAACGCACTGCCCATGCCGTGCTGCGCCTGCTGGGCGGCCGCCGGGTCGAGGCTGACGAGGTTGGCGAGGAGATTGCCGACCTGGTCGAGGGCGGCGGGGAACAGGTGCTGTTCGACCGCCGTGAGCGGGTCATGATCAGCGGCGTGCTGAACCTGGCCGAGCGGCCGATTCGTACGGTGATGACAGCCCGTGCCGAGGTTGATGTGATCGACCTGGCGCAACCGGCCGACGCCATTGCCCAGGCCCTGGCCAATTCGCCGTACTCGCGCCTGCCGCTGATCCGCGATGGTCGCGTGGACGAGCCCTTGGGCTTTGTGCACAAGAAGGAACTGCTGAAAGAACTGCTCTCGGGCAGCCAGCCCGACCTGGAAAGCATGGCCCGGGCGCCGTTGAACCTGTTGGAGAGCTTCAGCATCCTCAATGCCCTGGAGCAAATGCGCGGTCAATCGACCCACATTGCCTTCGTGGTCAACGAGTTCGGTGACTTCACCGGGCTGTTGACCATGACCGACATCCTTGAGTCGATTGCCGGTGAGCTGCCGGATGCCAGTGAAGTCGAAGGCCCGGGCATCGTTCAGGAGGGGGAAGGCTTTGTTGTCAGTGGTGCGCTGAACCTCAGCCAGGTGCAGGCGCGTACTGGCTTCAGCGCCCGTGCTACCGAGGATTACCAGACCCTTGCGGGCCTGGTGATGAGCTTGCTCGACCGCCTGCCGATGGTCGGTGACCGGCTAGCCTGGAATGGCTGGATGCTGACCGTGGAGGCGGTTGAAGAGCGACGGGTACGCCAGGTTCGGCTTACACCGAACGGCGACGCTGACGTAGCAGGTGCTTGAAGCCCTCAAGCACCAGCACCAGTACTGCGGCCCAGATTGGCAGGTAGGTCAGCCACTGATCCGGGCCGATGGTTTCGCCCAGCAGCAACGCCACGCCCACCAGCAGCACGGGTTCGACGTAGCTGAGCAGACCGAACAGGCTGAATGGCAGCATGCGGCTGGCCAGCACGTAGGCAATAAGCGCCGAAGCGCTGATCGCGCCAAGGATCGGGACCAACACATACAGCCCGGGGTGTGCTTGCAGGTCAGCGCTGGAAAGTGGGCTCTGGATCACGAAGTACAGCGCCCACGGCAGCAGCAGGCACATGTCGCACCACAGGCCGCCCAGGTGGTCGGTGCGGCAGCGTCGGCGCAGCACGAAGTAGACCGGGTAGCCGATCGTTACCAGCAGGGTTTCCCAGGCAAAACTGCCATTTTGGTAAAGCTCGTGGCCCACGCCCAGTGCGGCGCAGGCCACGGCTACCGTCTGCAGGCGTGACAGGCGCTCGCCATAGACCAGCCGCCCGGTCAGAACCATGGCCAGTGGCAGCAGGAAGTAACCCATCGACACTTCCAGGCTGCGCCCATGCAGAGGCGCCCAGAGAAACAGCCACAGTTGCACCCCCATCAGCCAGGACGTGCCGACCATGCCGAGCAACAGCACCGGCGTGCGTTTTACCCGGCCCATCAGTTCGCCCACCCGCTTCCAGTCTTTCGAGACAAGCATGAACAAGGTGAGGCAGGGCAGTGTCAGCAGGGTGCGCCAGCCAAAGATTTCTTCGCCATCGAGTGGCTTGAGCAGGGAGGTATAGAAGTACATCACAGCGAACAGGCAGGACGCCATGACCGATGAAACAATGCCTTTTGACACGAATGCCTCGAATACGGGAATTGAGCGGGTTGATCAACTGCGCATGATCTCAGGGGGCGCATCTTGCGGCAACTGCGTTGCACCCGGGCGAGTGGCCAGAGCTTCGAGGAACTGGGCGGCCGGCATGGGCCTGGCGAACAGGTAACCCTGCTGGAAGTCCACCCCGTGCGCGGCCAGGTAGTCGCGCTGCATGTCGGTTTCCACTCCCTCGGCAACGATGCCCAGGTCCAGCTTTCCCGACAGCTCGATGATGGTCTCGAGTATGTGCACTGACAGCGCATCGGCACCGATCATGGCAACGAAGCTCTGGTCGATCTTCAGGTAGTCGACCTTGAATTGCCGCAGGTAGTTGAGGCTCGACTGGCCGGTGCCGAAATCGTCGAGGGCAATCATCACGCCCATGGCATGCAGGTTTTCGAACAACTCAAGGGTGACCGGCGTAGGCTCGATCAGCTTGCGCTCTGTCAGTTCCAGGGTCAGCACCACCCGGCCGGGCGGAAAGTGCTGCAGGAACGTACGGCAGTCATCCAGCAGGCTGAGGTCGCGGCAGTGGTCAGCGGTGATGTTGACACCAATATGGAAGCCGTCTTCCAACAAGCCGGCATAGGGCGCCAGGCTTTGCGCGGTATGTGTCAGCAGCGCGCGGGTCATGGCGACAATCTGCCCGCTGTGTTCGGCATAGGGGATGAACAGGTCGGGGCGAACCAGGCCTTCTCGTGGGTGGTGCCAGCGCATCAGCACTTCCGCACCGGCCCAGCGGTAATCGCCCTTGCGCACCACTGGCTGAAAATACGGCAGGAATTCATCGGCCTGCAGGGCACGGTCCAGTTCGGCACGCGGTGAGGTGGCGCGGCGAATCTGCCAGCGGCATGCCAGCGCCGCCAGGGCACCCAGTACCAGCAGCAGACTGAACAGGCCAGGGTAGTGGCTGCGTAACAGTTGGCCTTGCTTGTCGGCACTGTAGCCGCCCTGCACGCTGAAAGGGTAACGCGTCGAGCCTAACAGCACGTTGGCACTGGCGGCAGCAGGGGAGACGCCTTTGTGGACCACGCCGTCCTTGCCCATCCAGGCGTCGCCCACGCGGATTTGCAGTTCTTCATCGGGGCCGATCAGGCGCAGTGCTGTCAGCAGGTGGTCGCCATCCACCGTGGTGATTGCACCGTGGTCGCCGTCGCTGGCACGGTAGACCAGCAGCGGGTGGCCCGGCGTAACCGAGTTGCCGTCCATCAGCCATAACTTGCCGTCGACGTAATCGCCAGGATTGACCGGTTCTTCGAACTCGCCGAACAGCGAGGTGCAATAAAGGGTGTTGTGCCTGAACAGGTTGGTCGAGCGCACGAAGGCATTGCGGGTAACCTGGGCCCTTAGCATAAGCTGGGCCTGCTCGCATGAACTGTCAGTCAGAGGAAGTAGCGAATTGGCGGCATGGGACAGGTTGTCGAGGATGTGTTCGACGTGTTCCAACGCCTGGCGGGTGGTGGCGTGGCTGCTGGCCTGCATTTCACGTTCGACCTGCCAGTTCATCACGGCCAGGCCGCACATGACCGGCAGCAGGCCGACGACCCAAGGCAAGAGCGTGCGCCAGCTGAGTGCGGCGCGGCGTTTGGCGGTAAGGGGCATGCTGACCTGACTATCATGGCGTAAAACGAGAGGATAGCCGTTTGTCGCCGCGTACGAGCAACTAAAACGCGACAAACCATTTTACGCAATGTAGAATCGATTTACGAATACAACAATAAGGTCCTTCACGTCCGAAGGATCAAGCCCGCCGAGAATGGGTCCATATGACATACCATGGGTTCAAGCTGATCATAGGTGACTTCCTCGCCCGCAGCGTGCGCGGTATCCCGTGCTCACCGCCGTTTCTGTGCCACATCCTACGCAATCTATAATTTTCGCAGCAGATGAGGACACGAACATGGCTGATATCTTCGACAATCCAATGGGCCTGATGGGTTTCGAGTTCATCGAACTGGCTTCGCCGACCCCTGGCGTACTTGAGCCTGTATTCCAGATACTGGGTTTCACCAAAGTGGCCACCCACCGCTCCAAGGATGTGCACCTGTATCGCCAGGGTGGCATCAACCTGATCCTGAACAATGAACCCAAAAGCATCGCTTCGTACTTTGCCGCTGAACACGGCCCGTCGGTATGTGGCATGGCTTTTCGCGTGCGCAATGCCCATGAGGCCTATGCCCGCGCCCTGGAACTGGGCGCCCAGCCGGTAGAAATCGAAACCGGCCCGATGGAATTGCGCCTGCCGGCGATCAAGGGTATCGGGGGGGCACCGCTCTATCTGATCGACCGCTTCGAGGAAGGCAGTTCAATCTACGACATCGACTTCAACTTCATCGAAGGCGTGGATCGTAACCCGGTAGGGGCCGGCCTGAAAATCATCGACCACCTCACCCATAACGTCTACCGTGGGCGTATGGCCTACTGGGCCGGGTTCTACGAGAAGCTGTTCAACTTCCGTGAAATCCGCTACTTCGACATCAAGGGCGAATACACTGGCCTGACCTCCAAGGCCATGACTGCGCCTGATGGCATGATCCGCATCCCGCTCAACGAAGAGTCCTCCAAGGGCGCAGGGCAGATCGAAGAGTTCCTGATGCAGTTCAACGGTGAAGGTATCCAGCACGTGGCCTTCCTGACCGATGACCTGCTCAAGACCTGGGATGCGCTGAAGGGGTTGGGCATGCGCTTCATGACCGCGCCACCGCAAACCTACTACGAAATGCTCGAAGAGCGCCTGCCTGGCCATGGTGAGCCGGTCGACCAACTGCAAGCCCGTGGCATCCTGCTCGATGGTGCCTCGCAGCCCGAAGACAAGCGCCTGCTGCTGCAGATTTTCTCGGAAACCCTGCTTGGCCCGGTTTTCTTCGAGTTCATCCAGCGCAAAGGTGACGATGGCTTCGGTGAGGGCAACTTCAAGGCACTGTTCGAATCCATCGAGCGTGACCAGGTACGCCGCGGCGTGCTGAGCACAGACTGACCGCCCCTGGAGTACCGTCGTCGTCATGTTTGTTCGGCGGCGGTACCCCGTCTGTTGGCACGTGCCCTGAACAGGGCCAGGTAGACGATCGAGCCGGTCACGATCCCCACCAGCATCAGCGAGGGGACGATCTGCAGCACCGACTGGCGGATTTCCTGAGCGGTGAAACCCTCTGGGTAGCCACCTTTGACCGTGTATCCATACTTGGCCGACATGGCGCTTGTAAAGAATTCGGACTGTGAAGGGCGCTCAAGGTCACGGCTGTCACCATTGCTCCATATGTAGCGGTCGCCAAATTCAACCAGCAGTGTCAGCCCATCCAGAAAGCCATCCAGTTCATTGCGAACTTGCATGGCATAGGCTGTCACGATGATGCTATGGCTTTTGCCCTTCTGGTGAAAGTCGACCAGCAGCTTCTGGCGCGTGTCAGGGGGGCCGTAGGACAGCGCGACCCGCTGGCCGGACGACGCGAATGATGAATAATGCTCCAGCGAACCTGAAGCCGTGCTGCAGTAGGGTTGATTGTCTTTGAGCAAGGTCAGCGACCTGACCATGGAGCGAATGGCAACCTGGTCCTGCAAGGCACTTTTGACGTTATCGCAAGATTCCCCTGCAAATGGCAGGGTGCGCAGGGCCGTCTCGTGCATTCTGTCCAGTGCATTGTCGACACTGAAAACCGCCTCCTGAACGGAAATGCTGGCGTTTTCCGCAAGTTTCGCTTCCAGCTGGAAAGCCATCACCAGCAAACCGGAAACCACAGGCACCAGCGCCACTGCAATGAGCAGCAGCAGCTCCACCATGCTGCGCCCCGCGTGCATGATTTTCGACATAGGCTAATAGTTCTCCGCTCTGAAACTGTCCGTGGTGAACAGCTGAGCCCTGAGCCTATGTATTTGCTTTCCGGGCTGCTGTAGTCCGGCTGCAGTTGAAGCGGTAGGAAATCGAGCGCCTTGATGTAGCTAAGTGCCCTTGAGCTTTTTCAGCACTGCCTCGGCCAGCAAGGCAGTGGAAGCGGGGTTCTGCCCGGTGATCAGCCTATCATCGTCGACCACGTACGGCTTCCACGGCTCATCATGTTTGCTGTACTCACCGCCGCGAGCTACAAGTTCGTTCTCCGTCAGGAACGGCACTTTGTCGTCCAGTTCGGCCAGTTTTTCCTCTATGTTGGAAAAGCCGGTCACCTTGCGGTCTTTGAGAAGCAGGCAGTTGTTACTCAGCTTGATGTTCAGCAGGCCGACAACGCCGTGACAGACTGCTGCGACAATGCCACCTTTTTCGTAGATTTTGCGTGCCAGTTCCTGCAGAGCATGGTTGTCTGCGAAGTCATACATCACCCCATGCCCACCGGTGTAATAGATGACGCTGTATTCGTCAGCCTTCACCTGCCCTGGGGCCAAGGTACTGCCAAGGCGCGTCATGAAGCGCTTGTCGTCGTACCACTGCCAGTCCAGGTCCGGGGCCATCTGCAGGCTGTGCGGGTCGACGGGAACGTAACCGCCCTGTGGGCTGACATAGTCGACCGTGTAGCCGGCCTTTTCGACTTTCTCGACAAAGTGAACGGCTTCACCCAGCCACAACCCGGTCGCCCGTTTGAGGGTTGGATACTTCGCTGTATTGGTCAACACCACCAGAATTTTCTTGCTCATGACCCTTGCTCCCGTCGGCAACCTGAATGGGCCGGTGCTCCCTGGCCCGAGGGAAAACCTAAATAGCATAGCTGCCACCAGCAAGTCCGCCATGGTGTTCGGGACGTGCTGTGCTAACTTGAACCCATCCCCGGGCGAGCGTGCCAGGCTTGGCGGCGCTGTGGTCAACCCTGAGCATTGCTGGAGTCACGATATTGGTCGCTAACGGTAATTCACGCGAGCCCGCGCCGCAGGTCATCCTGCAGTCGCCTGTTTTGCCATTGATCGAGCCGATGGGGGAGCGGATTTCCCAGTTCGACTGGTGGCGTACCTCGCTTGGGCCATTGTCGCGCTGGCCTGCTTCGTTGCGCATTGCCGTGGACATGATGCATTTGTCACCCTTCCCGTGCGCGGTGGTCTGGGGGCCCGACCTGTGTGTAGTGCATAACGATGGCTACCGGGCGTTGCGGGCATTGCCGGATGCGCTGGGCATGGCGTTCGATACCCTGTGGAGTGATATCTGGCCTGCAGTGGGACCTTGGGTCTTCAAGGCACTGGAGGGCCAGTCGAATTTTGTCGAGGACCCACCCCTGCGTATCGTCCGCAATGAAGGCGCCGAACCGCTATGGTGCGCATTCGGTTATGCCCCCCTGCACGATGAGCTCGGTAACGTGGCAGGGTTTCTGCACACGGTGATCGAGACCACGGCCAGCGTCGAGGCACACCGCCATTGGCGTGATCAGATGCAGAGCTTTGAACGCCAGGTTGAGCAGCATGTGGCCGAGCGAGAGCAGTTCTGGTTGCTGTCGCGTGAAGCGATGATGATGCTCACCCCTGAATTGAAACTGCATGCTGCCAACCCGGCCTGGTACCGCATTCTGGGCTGGACACAAGAGCAGGTGCAGGCGATGTCGGTGATGGAGCTGGTGCACCCGACAGAGCGTACCGAAGTACGATTGGCAGTGTCCGGGCTGTTCCAATGCAGCCACGCGGAGCAGCTGGAGATCCGCCTGCGACACCGCGATGGTCACTATCACTGGTTTCGCTGGAGTGCGCGGTTTGACGGCAGCCTGCTGACGGCGGTTGGCCGGGACATCACCGCAGACCGTGAAGAGGCTGCGCGTCAGGCAGAGGCGCTGATGCACAACAGTGAGCGTATGGAGGTGGTTGGCCAGTTGGCGGGCGGCATGGGCCATGAAATGAACAACTTGCTGTCCGGTATCGGTGGCAGCCTCGAACTGCTGCAGCGGCGCCTGCAGGAGGGGCGGCTGGAGCGTGTGGAGGCCTACGTGGACGTTGCGCGCGACTCGGTGCAGCGTGCCATGGACCTGACCCATCGGTTGATCGCATTTTCCCGCCATCAGCCATTGGCCCCTCGGCCACTGGACTTCAATCGGCAGTTACGTCTGAGCGAACCCCTGTTGCTGCGGGCGCTGGGGGCAGAGATGCGTTTGCACTGGCAACTGGACGTTGCACCTTGGGCAGTGAGCCTGGACGTACCCCAGCTAGAGAATGCCTTGATCCACTTGTGTGCCAATGCGCGTGAAGCGTGCCTGGAACAGGGCAATGTCACCATCAGCAGCGTCAACGAACGGCTGACCGCCTTTTTCCCGGATGAAGGTGGCTTGCCGCCAGGCGACTATGTGGCCTTGCATGTCGAGGATGATGGCCATGGCATGGCCGCGGCGGATATCGCCCGGGCTTTCGAACCGTTTTACACAACCAAACCTCTCGGGCGTGGGGCCGGGCTTGGTCTGTCGATGGTATATGGCTTCGTCCGTCAGTCGGGCGGGTATGCCTGGATCGAGTCGGCGCCAGAGCAGGGCACCAAGGTGTCCATGCTTTTCCCCAGGTGCCATGAGCCGGTTCCGGATGAGCCCGTGCCGGTACCGCTTTCGCAGCGCATGGCACTTGGCAAGCGCCTGCTGCTGGTGGATGACGAGCTTGATCTGCGCGCGGTCATGCGCGAGTACCTGACTGAGCGTGGGTTTGACGTCACGGATGTGGGCGATGCCAATAGCGCACTGGAGCGCTTCCGCCATGGCGGCCCTTTCGATCTGGTCATAACCGATATCGGTTTGCCGGGTGGGTTCAGTGGCCGGCAAGTGGCGAAGGCCATGCGCATGCAGCTTGCACAGCAGAAAATTCTGTTCATCACCGGTTATGCGGATCAGTCCATTGAAGCGCAATTGCTCGATCAGCCGGGCACGGCATTGTTGAACAAGCCGTTTTCGCTGGCGCTGCTTGCCGATGAGGCGCTACGCATGCTTGACGCGTAAGGCGCTTCAAGGCTTGCCTAGAATCTGTGTCACTCGCGCCTGCAACTGCTGCAACTCGAAGGGCTTGCAGATCAGGTGCATGCCTGCGCCCAGGAAGCCTTCGCGGGCCATGGCCGTTTCCGCGTAACCGGTGATGAACAGCACCGGTAATCGAGGCCGCAGGCTGCGGGCAATTTCTGCCAGTTGCCGGCCGTTCATGCCGGGCAAGCCGACATCGGTGATCAGCAAATCCACCGGTTGTGCCGAGCGCAGCACCTTCAGTCCCTCGCTGGCGTCGGCTGCGCTTTGGCAGGGGAAGCCGTTTTCGCACAGCGCCTGGCAGAGCAGTTGGCGCACATGGGGATCGTCCTCGACAATCAGCACCTGTCGGCTGCAGCCATCTTGCCTTGGCGGCACAGGCTCGCTGGATGGCAGGGCCTGGTCGACATGGCGTGGCAAATACAGCTCCACCTGGGTTCCCTGGCCAATCTCGCTGCTGAGGGTGATATGCCCATGGGACTGCTTGCTGAAGCCGTACACCATCGACAACCCCAGGCCAATGCCCTGGCCGGTCGCCTTGGTGCTGAAGAACGGTTCGAAGGCGTGCTCCAGCGTGCTTTGCGCCATGCCTTGGCCGTTGTCGGTGATTCGCAGTCGCACATAGTCGCCAGTGCGCAAAGCGCCGTCAGCAGTTTGCTCGGTGGCGATGTGATGATTGTTCGCCTTGATGCGCAGCAGGCCACCGTTGGGCATGGCCTCGCTGGCATTGAGCAGCAGGTTGCCGAGGGCTTCTTGCAACTGCTGGTCATCCGCCTCCACAGGCCACAGGTCTTTGGCCGCTTGCACTTGCAGGGTTATCGACGGGCTCAGGCAAGCTTCGAGGCGCTCTGTCTTGAGCAAGGTAGGCAGGTCTATACGTTGGCTGTGCAGCGATTGGCGGGAAGAGAAGGCAAGCAGGCGGTGGGTCAGGCGGGCGGCGCGTGAAACGGCCTCGCGGCCCATGCACAGAACGCCATCCAGTCCCTCGCCGCGGCCTTGGCTCAGCCGCCGCTGGATAAGTTCAAAGCTGCCGCTGATGCTGGTGAGCAGGTTGTTGAAGTCATGCGCCACGCCGCCGGCCAGTTGGCCGATGGCCTCCATCTTGCGTGCCTGGCAGCGGGCGAATTCACCGCGGTCCTGCTCTTCTTCCGGCGTTGAAGGCCGGCTGTCCAGGCGCTGCTGCAGGCCATGGAGTTGATCACGTGTAACGTACTGTCGCCGCCGGTTGCGCAGCGCGGAATGGGTCATGTGCAGCAACTGGGCATTTTGGTAGGGCGTAACCAGCCAGAGCAGATTGCCCACTGGATGGTGATTCACGCCAGCGGCCGACCAGGCGCCCTGGGTCAGCAGCACGATGGGCAAATCCGACCAGCTCGGTTGCTGGTCGATGAATGCCTGCAGCAAGGCGCTTGGGCCTTGGCTGAACACCTGCTCGGCAATGATCGCCAAGCCTGCACCTTCGGTCAGACGCGCCTGCAGGTTGGCCAGGTCGACCGCGCAGAGGCTGTTGATGCCGGCGGAAGTCAGCAGACGTGAGGTATCCGCCGCCAGTTGTGGCGGTGCGAGGATCAAGGCACGTTCATCCAGCGCCAACGAACTGGCCAAAACGACTCTCCTTTAGGGTGGCCTGATACCCACTGGACCCTGGCACAGGCTCAGGGTTCAACTGAATCCAGGCACTGCCTACAGGCCCTGTTGCAGCGCAGGGTCGTCCGGGTTCTGGCGCTCCAGCTCGGCGAGCGATACTTGCACGTTCTGCAGTTGGCCGGACTCTTTCCAGTACTGGATCAGCAGCACCCGCGCCCGGCGATTGGCTGGTTGGCGATTGAGCACGGTTTCCAGTTGCTTCTGGGCGGCGTCGAGCTGGTCCAGCTCATGCAGGGTGACCGCCAGGGTGTAACGGTAATCGGCGTTGTCCGGGTCCAGTTCGACGGCGCGGGACAGGGCCAGCAAGGCATACTCGCGCTGTTCGTGGCGCTTCAGCCAAAGCCCTAGCTCATACTGCAGAAAGGCCGAGTCGGGGCTCAGCGCCAGGGCTTTGCCCAGCACCTGGCGGGAGGCGTCGTGGTGGCCCTGGCGCTCGAGCAGGCGTACCTGAGTCGCCAGGGCATCGAGGTTGCCTGGGGCAACCGCGAGCGCACGTTGCAAGGCCACAGCAGCGTGCGTGTAGTCGTTTTCGTGCAGGTACAGCCGCGCCAGGTGCACTTGGGCGTCGGCATCTTCAGGCTGTTGCTCGAGGGCTTGCTGGTATTGCTCCAGGGCTGACTGCAGGGGGCCGAAATAGAGGCCGATGGCGTCGGGATCGAGGCCCAGCAGGGCATCCACGGCGGCAAAACGCACGCTTTGCTCACTGTCGTCCAGCAGCGGGCCGAGTACCAGGCTGCGCTGTGCTGGCGGTAACAGGCGGCGGATACTGGCAATGGCCGCTCGACGCACCAGCGGCTCGGCATGTTCCAGGTCCTGGCGGGCCAGTTTCAATGCCTGCGGCGAGGGGTAGTTGGGCAACTCGGCGTACAGCGCCGCACGGCGGATCGCAGGCAGGTCGGTACGTTGCAATTGCTGGTACAGCACCCGTGCGGCACCGGGTTGGCCGTCGTGGGCCTGGCGCAGCGCCTTGGCGTAGCTGTGTGCTGGCAAGGTCGGCGGGGTTGGCGGGGCGTCGCGCCACAGGTAGCCGAACAGGGCCGATACCAGAATCGACAACAGCAGGGCGATCAGGTAGCGGTTGCGTCGGGGCATCGGAC
>NZ_JAUHUI010000048.1:0-38122 GCF_030418155.1 Pseudomonas sp. 2,4-D | reverse complement strand
AGAGCTTTTCGTCTCAACCGAGGCGCGCATTCTACGCTTTCCTCAGAGCCTGTCAAGCGTTTATTTTGAAGTTTTTTGCGAGAAACTCGTTTAGCTTCAAACACTTGGCTCGCTGCGATCTCTCGTAGCGGGAGGCGAATCATACAGCACTTGGAAGCGCTGTCAACCATCATCTCAACCGCTTTCGATCATTTGATCGTAGCCCTTACAGCACCTTCCGAATCGTCTAACTCATTGAATCTCAAGGAGTTTGTCGTTCCGTTGTCGCTGGAAGTGGGGCGCATTATAAGGGGATTCGAAAGCCCGTCAACCTTTAATTTCAAGAAACCTTAATATTGCTGAATACAAAGCGGGGAGGCCTACCGGCCTCCCCGCTTCTATATAGCTACACCATCCAGGCAATCACTCAGCCTTGAGGGTAACCCGGCCAAACGACTTCTTGCCCGCTTGGCACACATGGGTAGCACCAAGGACAAACATGAAGTCCTTGTCGACCACTGCACCATCAACTTTCACCGCACCGCTATTCAGCAAGTCTCGCGCCTGCGCCGAGTTCTTGACCAGACCAGCCCGGTTCAGCACCGCAGCAATTGGCAGGTCTTCCGCCGCAGCCACTTCGATCTCCGGCAAGTCTTCCGGCAGCTCGCCTTCCTTCATACGGTTACCGGCAGCACGGTGAGCATTGGCCGCAGCCTCCTCACCATGGAAGCGCGCCACAATTTCTTCCGCCAGCTTGATTTTGATGTCACGTGGGTTGGCGCCATTTGCAACATCGGCCCGGAACTGCTCGATTTCTTCCATCGAACGGAAGCTCAGCAGCTCAAAGTAACGCCACATCAGGGTATCCGGGATCGACACCAGCTTGCTGTACATCACCCCTGGCGCCTCTTGGATGCCGACATAGTTGCCCAGCGACTTCGACATCTTCTTCACGCCGTCGAGCCCTTCGAGCAGTGGCATGGTTACGATGTTCTGCGCTTCCTGGCCATAAGACCGTTGCAGTTCACGCCCCATCAGCAGGTTGAACTTCTGGTCGGTACCGCCCAGCTCGACGTCCGCTTTCAGCGCTACCGAGTCGTACCCCTGCACCAGCGGATAGAGGAACTCGTGAATGGCAATCGGCTGATTGGTGGTGTAACGCTTGTCGAAGTCATCACGCTCCAGCATGCGCGCGACGGTGTACTGCGAAGCCAGGCGAATGAAGTCGGCAGGGGTCAGCTTGTCCATCCATGTGGAGTTGAACGCAACTTCAGTCTTGGCCGGGTCAAGAATCTTGAACACCTGCTGCTTGTACGTCTCGGCGTTCTCCAGCACCTGTTCGCGGGTAAGCGGCGGGCGCGTGGCGCTCTTGCCACTCGGGTCGCCGATCATGCCGGTGAAGTCACCGATCAGGAAGATGACCTGATGGCCCAGATCCTGGAACTGGCGCAGCTTGTTGATCAGCACCGTGTGACCCAGGTGCAGGTCCGGAGCGGTCGGGTCGAAGCCGGCCTTGATGCGCAGAGGTTGGCCGCGCTTGAGCTTCTCCACCAGTTCCGACTCGACCAGTACTTCTTCCGCACCGCGCTTGATAAGCGCCAGCTGCTCTTCAACCGACTTCATAGACAAACCCGCAAGGCTCAGATTCAGGGGGAGCCAACCATACAAGATCGGCCGTCAAATACAAGTTTCGCAAAGGGATGTGACCCGAACACAGGCTTGCGGCGTCTACGCGCCCTTGCGTGAAAATGGATTTGGTTATATTTTATACAGTTATTTCATCTTCATCATGTCATTCATCTTTTCCATTTCACTTTTTTCAAAGTCACCTTGCCCATGACCAACGAACCGCCTAAAGCGCCCCCGCTTTATCCGAAGAGCCATCTGTTGGCCGCCAGCGGCATCGCCGCCCTGCTCAGCCTGGCTTTGCTGGTATTTCCTTCCAGCGAAGTGGAAGCCAAGAAAACTACCCTCAACCTCGAGCTCGAAAGCCCTGCCGAGCAGCTGAAAGACGAATCCCGCGCCGCGCCACTGGTGCAAAGCGAAAGTGAGCAAGGCTCGCCTTTCGCCCAGATCGAAGAGGCTACCCCCGAAACCCAGAAGGCCGATCAGCAGGCTCCGGCCGCCGAACCGGTTGCCGAGGCCGCCAAGGAGCCTGGCCACCGCGAAGTCACCGTGGCCCGCGGCGATACCCTGTCCACCCTGTTCGCCAAGGTTGGTCTGCCTGCCAATGCAGTGCATGACCTGCTGGCAAGTAACAAGCAGGCCAAGCAGTTCAGCCAGCTAAAGCACGGCCAGGTGCTGCAGTTCGAACTCGACAAGGATGGCCAATTGGCCAGCCTGCACAGCAAGGTCAGCAACCTCGAAACCATTCAACTGACCAAGACCGCCAAGGGCTACACCTTCAATCGTGAAATCAGCAAGCCGGTGGTGCGTACCGCCTATGCCCACGGCGTGATCAAGAGCTCGCTGTCGGCATCGGCCCAGCGCGCCGGCCTGTCCCACAGCATGACCATGAGCCTGGCCCGCGTGCTGGGTTACGACATCGACTTCGCTCAGGACATTCGTCCGGGTGACGAATTCGACGTGGTCTATGAGCAGAAAGTGATGGACGGCAAGGTCGTCGGCACCGGCAATATCCTGTCCGCCCGCTTCACCAATCGCGGCAAGACCTACACCGCCGTGCGCTATACCAACAAGCAGGGCAACACTGCCTACTACACCGCCGACGGCAACAGCCTGCGCAAGGCCTTCATCCGTACCCCCGTCGACTTCGCCCGCATCAGCTCGCGCTTTTCCGCCGGCCGCAAGCACCCGATCCTGAACAAGATCCGCGCCCACAAAGGCGTCGACTACGCGGCCCCCCGCGGTACGCCGATCAAGGCAGCCGGTGACGGCCGTATCGAACTGGCCGGTCGCCGAGGCGGCTACGGCAATACCGTGATTATCCAGCACGGTAACCGTTACAAGACGCTGTACGGCCACATGCAGGGCTTCGCCAAGGGCATCAAGACCGGCAGCACGGTCAAGCAGGGCCAGATCATTGGCTATATCGGTACCACTGGCCTGTCCACCGGACCGCACCTGCACTACGAGTTTCAGGTCAACGGCGTGCACGTCGATCCGCTGAGCCAAAAAGTGCCGATGGCCGACCCGATCGCCAAAAACGAGCGCCAACGCTTCCTGCAGCAGAGCCAACCACTGATTGCCCGTATGGACCAGGAAAAGGCAACCATGCTCGCAGCGAACAAGCGCTAAGCCATGGCGCTCTATCTGGGGGTGATGTCCGGCACCAGCCTCGATGGCCTGGACATTGCCCTGATCGAACAAGGCGAGCAGCTTGAGCTGCTCGCCACTCATTACCTGCCCATGCCCGACGACTTGCGGCAGGAGCTGCTTGCCCTGTGCAGCAGCGGCCCTGACGAGATCGCACGTGCGGCACTGGCGGAAAACCGCTGGGCCAGCCTGGCAGGGGAAGGTATCAACCAGTTGCTGGCCCGCCAGGGCCTGAAGGCGGAAGCCATCCGCGCCATTGGTAGCCACGGCCAGACCATCCGCCATGAACCGGCACGTGGTTTTACTGTGCAGATCGGCAACCCGGCGCTGCTCGCCGAACTGACCGGCATCAGCGTGGTCGCCGACTTCCGCCGCCGCGATGTAGCGGCCGGCGGCCAAGGCGCGCCGCTGGTGCCCGCCTTTCACGAAACCCTGTTCAACCACCTTGGCCAGCGACTGGCAATCCTTAACGTAGGCGGTTTCAGCAACCTCAGCCTGATCGAGCAGGACAAGCCGGTTCATGGGTTCGATTGCGGCCCGGGGAACGTGCTGCTGGATGCCTGGATCGAGCGCGAGCACGGCCACGCCTACGATGCAGATGGCGCATGGGCTGCCTCGGGTGTGGTGCAGCCCAGGTTGCTCAGCGTACTGATGGCTGACCCGTTCTTTGCCGGCAGCGGCCCGAAGAGTACCGGCCGCGAGGTATTCAACCTGCCTTGGCTGGATCGCCACCTGGCCACCCTGCCGGCATACCGGGCCCAGGACGTGCAGGCGACACTGCTGGAACTGACCGCACGCAGCATCATCGATTCGCTTGGCAAAGCCCAGCAAGGCACCGAGGCGCTGTTGGTCTGTGGTGGAGGCGCCCGCAACGGCGCGCTGATGGCCCGTCTTGGCCAGCTGCTACCTGCGGCCCGTGTCGCAAGCACTGGCGCCTATGGCGTAGACCCGGACTGGGTCGAAGCCATGGCCTTCGCCTGGCTGGCTCACTGCTGCCTGGAGGGTATCGCCGCCAACCGCCCCAGCGTCACTGCCGCCAAGGGCCTGCGCGTACTGGGCGCAATCTACCCGGCATAGCCGCTACGCCAGAAAGCAAAACGCCGCGCAATTGCGCGGCGTTTTCGTATGCCCAGCCCTTAGATCGAGAACGACGACCCGCAACCGCAGGTGGTCGCGGCATTCGGGTTCTTGATCACGAAACGCGAACCTTCCAGGCCTTCCTGGTAGTCCACTTCGGCACCTGCCAGGTACTGGAAGCTCATCGGGTCGACCACCAGGGAAACGCCCTCGCGCTCGACAATGGTGTCATCTTCGGCCACGTCTTCATCGAAGGTGAAGCCATACTGGAAGCCCGAGCAACCACCACCGGTCACGAACACCCGCAGTTTCAGACGTTCATTGCCTTCCTCATTGACCAGGTTTTTCACCTTCTGGGCTGCCCCATGGGTGAACTCCAGACCTGTAGGGGTGAAGGTTTCGACGCTCATGTTGATTCTCCCGGCGCGGTAGCCGCCATAAAACTCGATGACGCGCATTATCCGCTTTCCCGAGAAAATCGGTCAAGAATTGTGCGGCTTTAGTCGCGACCTGCAAAAAGGCCCGCACGACGCGGGCCTTTTCCAATGCTGGCGGACTTACGGCAGCAAGCCGGCATGGGCCAGGCCCATGCGCTCATCCAGGCCGAATAGAATGTTGAGGTTCTGCACCGCCTGGCCGGAGGCGCCCTTGACCAGGTTGTCGATCACCGACAGCACCACCACCAGGTCACCACCCTGCGGACGATGAACGGCAATGCGGCAGACGTTGGCACCACGCACGCTACGGGTTTCCGGATGGCTGCCTGCTGGCATCACGTCGACGAACGGTTCATCGGCGTAGCGTTTCTCGAACAGCGCCTGCAGGTCGACCGACGTATCGACCACGTTCGCGTAAAGGGTGGCGTGGATACCACGGATCATCGGCGTCAGGTGCGGCACGAACGTCAGGCCGATATCCTTGCCAGCGGCCAGGCGCAAGCCTTGGCTGATTTCTGGCAGGTGACGATGCCCCTTGACTGCATAGGCCTTCATGCTCTCGCCGGCTTCGCAGAACAGCGAGCCCACTGCGGCGCCACGGCCAGCGCCGCTGACACCCGACTTGCAGTCGGCGATCAGGCGCGACGGGTCAGCCAGCCCTGCTTCCAGCAGCGGCAGGAAGCCCAGCTGGGTTGCGGTCGGATAGCAACCCGGCACAGCGATCAGGCGGGCCTGGCGGATCTTCTCGCGGTTGACTTCCGGCAGGCCATACACTGCGTCCTTGAGCAGCTCTGGTGCGCCATGGGGCTGACCGTACCATTTGCCCCACTCAGCGGCATCCTGCAGACGGAAGTCGGCCGACAGGTCGATCACCTTGGTGCCAGCTGCCAGCAGCTCACCAGCCAGGGCGTGGGCAACACCATGCGGAGTGGCGAAGAACACCACATCGCAGGCGGCCAGGGCCTTGCTGTCCGGCACGCTGAACGCCAGCCCGTCATAGTGGCCGCGCAAGTTCGGGTACATGTCCGCCACCGCCACGCCCGCCTCGGAGCGCGAAGTGATGACCGCCACTTCGGCCTGTGGATGCTGTGCCAGCAGACGCAACAGTTCGACGCCGGTGTAACCCGTGCCGCCGACGATACCGACCTTGATCATAACGCTTGCCCCTTATAAACGAGCCGTCTGGAAAGCGCACGATAATAGGGGCGCAGGGCGCCTGTAACAACTCTTCGGGTGACCCTTCGGGCGCCTGACCACTACTATCTGACGACCGTGACTATCTGAAGGAACTCCCTCCATGCTTTACCTATGGATCAAAGCGCTGCATATCGTCAGCGTGGTCTGCTGGTTCGCCGGCCTGTTCTACCTGCCCAGGCTGTTCGTCTACCACGCCCAGAGCCAGGACAGCATCAGCCAGGAACGCTTCGTTACCATGGAGCGCAAGCTGTACCGCGGCATCATGAACCCGGCGATGATCGCCACCTACATTTTTGGCGCCTGGATGCTGTACCTCACCCCCGGCTGGCTGAGCCAGGGGTGGCTGCATGCCAAGCTCACCCTGGTCATCCTGCTGACCGGCTACCATCACGTATGCGGTGCCCAGCGCAAACGCTTCGCCAACGGCACCAACACCCGCAGCCACGTTTACTATCGCTGGTTCAACGAAGTGCCCGTGCTGATCCTGCTGGCTATCGTCATTCTGGTGGTGGTGAAACCGTTCTGACATAGCCGCCCGCTCAAGGAGCCTTGCCATGTCGCTACCTGCCTCGCTCGAACAACGCCTGCGGCTGCCCGTGGTTGCCGCGCCGATGTTCCTCATCTCCAACCCCCAACTGGTGCTGGCCTGCTGCGCCAGCGGTGTAGTTGGCAGTTTCCCGGCCCTGAACCAACGCGACAGCGCTGGCTTCAAGGCTTGGCTGGAAGAGATCGAGGCAGGCCTGGCTCAACTGCAGGCGCCAGCGCCCTACGCCGTCAACCTGATCGTCCACCCGACCAACCCGCGCCTGCAGGCCGACTTGGCCTTGTGCGTCGAACAGCGTGTACCAATCGTTATCACCAGCCTGGGGGCGGTAAAGGAAGTGGTCGATGCCGTACACGGCTACGGCGGCCTGGTGCTCCACGATGTCACCACCCGCCGGCATGCAGAAAAAGCCGCCGAAGCCGGTGTCGATGGCCTTATCGCCGTCGCCGCCGGCGCAGGCGGCCATGCCGGCACCTGGAGCCCGTTCGCCCTGGCCGCAGAAATTCGCCAGTTCTTCGACAAGACCCTGCTGCTGGCTGGTTGCATTAACCACGGCCACGAAATCCTGGCCGCACAACTGCTGGGGGCGGACTTGGCATACATGGGCACGCGCTTCATCGCCACCACAGAAAGCCAGGCTCAGGGCACCTACAAACAGATGCTGCTGGATGCCCATGCCGCCGACATCATTCACACACCCGTGGTGTCCGGCATCCCCGCCAGCTTCTTGCGCCAGAGCCTGGAGCAGGCCGGCTACGACATGAACGCCCTCAAAGGCGGGCAGGTGCAAGGCAAGCTCAAGCCGATCGATGACGAAGCCAAGGCCTGGAAGACCGTATGGTCAGCGGGCCAGGGCGTCGGTGCAATCCATGACCTGCCCAGCGCCAGCGCATTGATCGAGCGCCTGCATGGCGAGTACCGGCAAGCCCTGGAGCACTGCCAGGTTCTGCGCGCCCGCGCCTTGTAGCAAAAGGCAACACCTTGCACGGGCAAGTTGTACACTAGGCGCCCTCTTCCGGCCCCAGGAGCCTTGCATGACCCGTTACGCCATGATCACTGGTGCTTCCAGCGGCCTGGGCCTGGCCTTGGCGGAAGCGCTGGCACGGCGCGGGCGGAACCTGATCCTGGTGTCACGCCAACGAGAAACGCTGGAGCCTGTCGCCATCGAGCTGACCCAGCGTTTCGGTGTCGAGGTGCTGTTCCGCGCCTGCGACCTCAGCCAGCCGTTGCGCCTTTCAGGCTTCGTGCTGGAGCTGGAAGAAGGCGAGCGGCGTATCGATTTACTGGTCAACTGCGCGGGCTTGCGCACCTATGGCCCGTTCCTGGCCCATGAATGGGCCGACGAACAGGATCTGCTGGAAGTCAACGTGCTGGCCCTGAGCCGCCTGTGCCACGCCATCGGTAACCTGATGGCTGTACAGGGTGGCGGGCAGATTCTCAACGTCGCCGGCTTGGCCGGGGTGGCGCCTGGCCCATGGATGGCCGCCTATGCCGCCAGCAAGGCCTACGTGCTGAGCTTTTCCCAGGCCCTGCGTGAAGAACTCAAGCGTACCGGCATCAAGGTCTCGGTACTGTGCCCTGGCCCAGTACGTTCCGCACGCCGGCGCATTGCGCGGCTCGATGGCAAGCCGCGCTGTCTCAGCCCCGAGGAAGTGGCGCTGTACACCGTGCGGGCACTGGACAAGAACCGCGCACTGATCATGCCCGGCCGGCGCAACCGCTGGCTGGCGTTCGCACCGAGGCTGCTGCCGCGCTGGCTGGTGCGCAAGCTGGCCGGGGCCATCCACCGCCGCTATTGCCCCTCAGGCATGGAATAGCCACTGGGCGAGCGGCTCACGGCTGAGTACACTCGGCCCGACCCTCACCATGGAGCAAGTGCTGTGGACGATCTATTCCTCAAAATCATCAACCGGGAAATCCCGGCAGATATCATCTATGAAGACGACCAGATCCTGGCCTTCAAGGACATTGCACCCGCGGCACCGGTACATTTTCTGGTCATCCCGAAAAAGCACATTCGCACCCTCAATGACCTGACCGAAGAAGACAAGGCCCTGGCTGGCCACATCCTGTTCACCGCCCAGCGCCTGGCTGTCGAACAAGGCTGCGAGGAAGGTTTCCGTGTGGTCATGAACTGCAACCCAAAAGGCGGCCAGACCGTCTACCACATCCATATGCACGTGCTTGGCCAGCGCCAGATGAACTGGCCACCGGGCTGACCCACGGCAAGCGACCCCGCCGCTATTGCGGTAAACTGTCGGGCACATTCTTGCGGAGGTGCCCGATGGCTACCGAACGTCACTAC
The DNA here is from genome assembly GCF_030418155.1 of Pseudomonas sp. 2,4-D. Taxonomy (NCBI): domain Bacteria; kingdom Pseudomonadati; phylum Pseudomonadota; class Gammaproteobacteria; order Pseudomonadales; family Pseudomonadaceae; genus Pseudomonas; species Pseudomonas sp. 2,4-D. The sequence goes on along the minus strand of NZ_JAUHUI010000048.1, from coordinate 29,307 downwards.
TCGCCGCTCGACCGCTTGTTGCTGCAGGCCGATACTGCCATGCGCACCTTGCTGCCTTTCAGCGGCCAACCCGCCCGGCCATCGCCGGCCATCGTCCAGCCAGACGTTGACCTGGACGAACAACAGGCCCGTCATATTGCCGGACTGATGCGCATCAACCATACCGGTGAAGTCTGCGCCCAGGCGCTGTACCAAGGCCAAGCCCTGACCGCCAAGCTGCCGGAAGTGCGCAAGGCCATGGAGCATGCCGCCGAGGAAGAAGTGGACCACCTGGCCTGGTGCGAGCAGCGCATTCGCCAGCTGAACAGCCACCCGAGCGTGCTCAACCCTCTGTTCTACGGCATGTCGTTCGGCATCGGCGCGCTGGCCGGGCTGGTCAGCGACAAAGTCAGCCTGGGCTTCGTCGCCGCTACCGAACATCAGGTGTGCAAGCACCTTGACGAGCACTTGGAGCAGCTCCCGCACGAAGATGAAAAATCCCGGGCCATTCTCGAGCAAATGCGCATCGACGAAGAACAGCACGCCGAGTCTGCACTGGAAGCCGGTGGTTACCGCTTCCCGGCCCCCGTCCGCTTTGGCATGAGCTTGCTGGCCAAGGTCATGACCAAGAGCACATACCGTATCTGAAGGCATCACCATGACGGATCGATTCGACGCCAAGGACCTGGCGCGCGCCGTGCAAGCAGGCATTCTCCAACCAGGTCAGGACCAAAGCCTGTTGGCATTCCTGCGCCAGCAACCCGCACCACGTGGCAGCTTTCAGCTGGCCCATGTTGCCTTCTACTTTGGCGCCATGCTGATCATGGCGGCCTTGGGCTGGTTGCTCACCGAGGCCTGGATGAGCCTCGGTGACAGCGCGCTGTTGATCATCGCCAGCCTCTATATCCTGTTGATCACCTTGTTCGCCCTCAATCTGCAACGCCGCGCCCAGCCCGTCGCCGCTGGCGTGCTGGCAGCTGTAGCAGTCAGCATCGTGCCGCTGGCGGTATTCGCTATCGAACGCATGTTCGGCTGGTGGCCACTGGACGATGTGCAGGCCGACTACCACCAGTACTACACCTACGTGCAGGGTGGCTGGCTGGCGATGGAAGCGGCCACGGTGCTTGCCGGGCTGCTGATGCTGCGGCTGATCCCCTACCCGTTCGTCGTCATGCCAATGGCCGTAGCCTTGTGGTTCATGTCGATGGACCTTAGCGAGTGGTTCTTCGGCTCCCCGTTCAGCTGGGAGCAGCGCCGCCAGGTATCCCTGTGGTTTGGGCTGGGCTTGCTGGTGGTGTTCCTCGTGATAGACGGCCGCACGCGTGAAGACTACGCCCGTTGGGGTTACCTCGCCGGACTGGCAGCATTCTGGGGCGGGTTGACACTACTGGAAAGCGGCAGTGAGTTGGGCAAGGCCATTTACTGCCTGATCAACATTGCGCTGATGGGCATGGCGGTGCTGCTGCGTCGGCCGGTGTTCATGGTGTTTGGTGCGCTGGGGGTGGCGGCTTATCTGGGATATCTGTCGTACGAGGTGTTTGCCCAGTCGCTGCTGTTCCCGGTGGTGCTGACCATGATCGGGCTGGGGGTTATCTGGCTTGGGCTGGTTTACCAGAAGCGCCGGGAGCGGTTGAGCCAGGCGCTGAGAAGCAGTCTTCCGCAATGGTTGCGGATAGCCCTTCCGGCCCTGCGCAACTGAAGCTCGCCCGGGCCGCAGGTGGGAGCGGGTTCACCCGCTTCCACAAGGGCTGCAAAGCGGCCCCGGAATCTCAGCCTTAACCCAGCTCTACGATTTCGTACCCATGGGTAATCTCAACCCCGGCACGCTCAAGCATGATCGAAGCCGAGCAATACTTTTCCGCCGACAGCTCCACCGCCCGCTTGACCTGCGCCTCTTTCAGCCCACGCCCCTTCACCACGAAGTTCATGTGAATCTTGGTGAACACCTTAGGGTCTTCGCTGGCGCGCTCCGCCTCCAGAAATGCCTCGCAGCTTTCCACTGCCTGGCGCGACTTCTTCAGAATGCTGACCACGTCAAAGCTGCTGCAGCCACCCAGGCCCAGCAACAGCATTTCCATCGGTCGCACGCCCAGGTTGCGGCCGCCGGCCTCGGGCGGGCCGTCCATTACGACGACATGGCCGCTCCCCGATTCGCCGAGGAACATTGCCTCACCGGCCCACTGGATACGTGCCTTCATCTACCCGGACTCCTGATTTTCGGAAAAGGGTGTCAGCTTAGACCTTGCGCGGCTGTGGGAAAAGCACGAGATGTGTCGGTTTAGTACCGAAACATCTTGTAGTGTCTGATAAGCTGGCGCCAAATGACTGGCGCTTTCCGTCAGCCAACCTCTAAAAAAAGCCTATGCGTCATATCGAACAGGATTTCGTGATGGTTGCCTCCGCCCTACCCGCCAAGATAAAGAACATCGACAAGCTACTGGTACACTGCCAGCGCCGCCGCTACACCGCCAAAAGCAATATCATCTGCGCCGGCGACCGGGCCGAGACACTGTCTTTTATCATCAAGGGTTCGGTCACCATCCTCATCGAGGACGACGACGGCCATGAAATGATCATTGCCTACCTCAACAATGGCGATTTTTTTGGCGAGCTAGGCCTGTTCGAGCCCGTTGATGGCGAGCAGCAGCGCAGTGCCTGGGTACGCGCCAAGACCGAATGCGAAGTGGCCGAAATCAGCTACGAGAAGTTTCGCGAGCTGGCGCGCCAGGACCCGGAAATCCTCTATGCCCTGGGTAGCCAGATGGCCCAGCGCCTGCGCAACACCACGCGCAAGGTTGGCGATTTGGCATTTTTCGACGTCACCGGGCGAGTTGCCCGTTGCCTGCTGGAACTGTGCAAGCAGCCCGACGCCATGACCCACCCCGATGGCATGCAAATCAAGATTACCCGTCAGGAAATTGGCCGAATCGTCGGTTGCTCTCGGGAAATGGTCGGCCGCGTTCTCAAAGACCTTGAGGAACGCAGCCTGGTGCAGGTCAAGGGCAAGACCATGGTGGTCTACGGTACCCGCTAGTCCTTGGGCAACTCGGCCAGTACCTTGGCGTAGGCCTGCGAAAGGCGCTCGAACCAGGGTGCTGCCGGCGCCACTTCGTGCAAGGCGATGTGCGCATCGGCGCGACAGCGTTGCTCCAGCTCACAGCACTCGTTGAAGCGGTTGACCGCCGCCACCATCGACTCACGCTCGTTGTCCAGCAGCAGCGCACCGTGCACCAGCACCACCGGGCGCTTGCCACCCAGGCCCTGACGCCAGCGCTGGGCGGTACCCACCAATTTGCGGCCATTGAGGTTGACGTTGTAGCGGCCATCGCAGAAGGCCCCGTCGATTTCCCCGACCGACGCTACACCGCCCCACTCGCGCAGCACATCGCACAGCGGCAGACACAGGCGCTCGTAGGCATTTTCGATACGGCCATGGTCGCCTTCACTGCGCGGCGCGGCGTAGACCAGTGCAACGTTCACCGTCGAATGCGACTGAGGCACCGGCTCACCGCCGGTTTCTCGCAACAGCACCGGCCAGCCAGCAATAGCCAATTCCGCGCAGGCGACCTCGAAGTTGCCCAGCCGGCTCATGCGCCGAGGCATGACCAGCGCGTGGTCGGTGGGGCGCCAGAACAGCACGCCACTTTCGCGTTCGCCGCGGCAGACGGCGGCCAGCAGCTCCTGCTCGGCGTGCAGGCCTTGTTCGACGCTCAGGGCCAGGGGTTGATCGGTCATTGATCCACCTATGATGTTGATTTCACTGGCCTCTTCGCGGGTAAACCCGCCCCTACGACAGGGCGCGTACCCGTGTAGGGGCGGGATTGCCCGCGAAGAGGCCACTACAGGTACAAAAAAGCCGGCAAAAACGCCGGCTTCATTTGATCAGTCCAGTTGCTGAACAGTCTTCTTCACCTGCTCAGGGAAGAACAGCCGCTGTAATTCCAGGCCAGGCTGCTCAGCGCGCATGAACGCCTCACCCACCAGGAACGAGTAAACCTCGTTGATTGCCATCAGCTCCACATCGGCCCGGTTGAGAATACCGCTTTCGGTAATCGCCAGACGGTCACGCGGAATGCGCGGCAGCAGGTCAAGGGTGGTTTCCAGGCTGACCTCGAAGGTGTGCAGGTTGCGGTTGTTCACCCCCACCAGCGGCGTGTCCAGTGTTGTCAGCGCGCGCTCCAGTTCATCGCCATCGTGCACTTCCACCAGCACGTCGAGGCCGACGTCCTTGGCAGTGGCGGCCAGTTCAGCCATCTTCACGTCATCCAGCGCCGACACGATCAGCAGTACGCAATCTGCCCCCAGGGCACGGGCTTCGACGATCTGGTAAGGGTCGACCATGAAGTCCTTGCGGATCACCGGCAGCGAAACAGCCGCGCGGGCCTGCTGCAAGTACTCATCGGCACCCTGGAAATAATCGACATCGGTCAACACCGACAGGCAGGTGGCCCCGCCCTTCTCGTAGCTGACCGCGATTTCCGCTGGCACGAAGTGCTCGCGGATCACGCCCTTGCTTGGCGAAGCCTTCTTGATTTCGGCAATCACCGCGGGCTGCTTGCGCTTGGCCTGCTCGATCAGCGCGTTGGCGAAGCCTCGCGGGGCGTCAGCGGCCTTGGCCAGGCCCTCCAGTTCGGCGAGGCTGACGCGCGCACTGCGCTCGGCCACTTCCTGAAACTTGCGGGCAATGATCCTTTCCAGCACCGTCGGCACACTCATGCTTCGTTCTCCACCTTGAATACTGCAGTAAAGGCACCCAATTCCTGCAGCTTTTCCCAGGCCAGGCCGGTGTGCAGTACATCATGGGCCAGTTCTACACCGGCTTTCAGGCTCATGGCATGGTCAGCGGCATACAGCGCCGCGCCAGCATTAAGCACGATCATCTCGGCGGCCTTCTGACCGTTCTCGGTCTTGCGCCGCCCCAGCGCATCGCGGATCAACTCCAGCGAAGCCTGAGGGCTCTCGACAGCCAGGCCATGAAGGCTCTGGCTCTTCATGCCGAGGTCTTCCGGCTCTACCCAATATTCAGTGATTTCGCCGTTTTTCAGTTCGGCAACGAAGGTGGGTGCAGCCAGGCTGAACTCGTCCAGACCATCCTTCGAGTGCACGACCAGCACATGCTTGCTCCCCAGGCGCTGCAGCACCTCAGCCAGCGGGCGGCAAAGGGTTTGCGCGAACACACCAACCACCTGGTGCTTCACTCCGGCCGGATTCGTAAGCGGGCCGAGCATATTGAACAGGGTGCGCAACCCCAGTTCTCGACGCGGGCCAGCGGCATGTTTCATGGCCGAGTGGTGACTTTGCGCGAACATGAAGCCGATGCCCAGGCTGTCGATGCAGCGTGCCACTTGCGTTGGCGTCAGGTTCAGGTAGATGCCGGCAGCTTCCAGCAGGTCGGCACTGCCGCTCTTGCCCGATACCGCGCGGTTACCATGCTTGGCCACCGGGCAGCCCGCCGCCGCCAGGACGAAAGACGAAGCAGTGGACACGTTGAAGATGTTGGCGCCATCACCGCCGGTCCCGACAATATCGACGACACCATCGAGGCTTTGCAGCTCGACCTTTTCGGCCAGCTCGCGCATCACCGACACCGCACCGACGATTTCGTCGATGCTTTCGCTTTTCATGCGCATGCCCATCAGGAAGGCGCCTATCTGCGCCTCGCTGCACTGACCGGTCATGATCTGGCGCATGACCTCGCGCATTTCTTCGGTAGTAAGGTCCAACTGGCCGACGATACGGCTCAACGCACTCTTGATATCCATGTTCGATCCTTAACGGCGGCCGCCGGTCTGCTTGAGGAAGTTGGCGAACAGTTCGTGGCCCTGCTCGGTCAGGATCGACTCAGGGTGGAATTGCACCCCTTCGATATTCAGCGTCTTGTGGCGCAGGCCCATGATCTCATCGACCGAACCGTCAGCATGGGAGGTCCAGGCGGTAACTTCCAGGCAGTCGGGCAAGGTTTCACGCTTTACCACCAGCGAGTGGTAACGGGTCACGGTCAGCGGGTTGTTAAGGCTGGCGAACACGCCCAGGTCGCGGTGATATACCGGGCTGGTCTTGCCGTGCATGACCTGGCGTGCACGTACAACGTCGCCGCCAAAGGCCTGCCCGATTGACTGGTGGCCCAGGCATACGCCGAGGACTGGCAACTTCCCGGCGAAATGCAGGATGGCCTCGATGGACACGCCTGCCTCGCTTGGGGTGCACGGGCCCGGAGATACGACGATGCGCTCAGGGTTGAGGGCCTCAATCTGGGCGATGGTCATTTCGTCATTGCGAATGACCTTGACCTCGGCACCCAGCTCGCCAAGGTACTGAACGACGTTGTAAGTGAATGAGTCGTAATTGTCGATCATCAGTAACATGGTGTTAAACCTCTTGAATCTACTGACTTCATGATTCGAACCTTCCTGCACCAGCCACAGGCGCGGCTTTGCCACAACGGGCGGTAAACGAGAAGGCAAACGGGGGCGGGCCGGGCGGGCCGGCAGGAGATAAAGTCAGGCGCGCCAACGCCAACGGGCGTGGGCCTTGATTACGCGCATCAAGAGTTTGCTGACGATCAACACAGGATAGGTCTCGCTCATACGTCCCGGCACAGTAGCCTACCGGGGCGACGGGCGCAATATGCCTGTAAACACGGGGAAACGAATGGACTTGGGAGCGAAGCACTACGATTTGCTAAGGTCGATGGGGTTGTCCTGATAAAAACAAAGAAAAGGATGTTCCCTGATGCGAAAAGCCCCGTTATTGCGCTTTACCCTCGCTTCACTGGCCTTGGCCTGTAGCCAGGCGTTGGCCGGCCCTTCGCCCTATTCAACCCTGATCGTGTTTGGCGACAGCCTCGCCGATGCAGGGCAGTTTCCCGACCTGAGCGGCGGTACCCCAGGCGCGCGTTTCACCAACCGCGATGCCGACGGCAACTTCGCTCCGGTGTCACCGATGATCCTCGGTGGCCGCCTGGGCGTCGCGCCTGGCGACCTGAACCCGTCGACATCCATAGGCATCCAGCCCGATGGTAATAACTGGGCAGTTGGCGGGTACACCACCCAACAGATCCTGGACTCGATCACGACAACGTCCGAGACCGTCATCCCACCAGGAAACCCCAATGCCGGGTTGGTGCTGCGCGAGCGCCCCGGCTACCTGGCCAACGGCCTGCGCGCCGACCCAAATGCCTTGTATTACCTGACAGGTGGCGGTAACGACTTCCTGCTGGGCCTGGTGAATAGCCCGGCCGACGCCGTAGCCGCCGGCGCCCGCCTGGCTGCCAGCGCCCAAGCCCTTCAGCAAGGAGGCGCGCGCTACATCATGGTCTGGCTGCTACCTGACCTCGGCCAAACGCCCAATTTCAGCGGCACGCCACAGCAAAACCCACTGTCACTGCTCTCCGCTGCGTTCAACCAGTCACTGATCAGCCAGCTAGGGCAGATCGATGCCCAGATCATTCCACTGAACATCCCTGTGCTGTTGAGCGAGGCGCTGTCCAGCCCCAGTCAGTTCGGCCTGGCCAGCGACCAGAACCTGGTCGGTACCTGCTACAGCGGTGATAGCTGCGTGGAAAACCCGGTGTACGGTATCAACGGCACAACGCCAGACCCGACCAAACTGCTGTTCAACGACTCGGTCCACCCGACCATCACGGGTCAGCAGCTGATTGCCGATTACGCCTACTCGATCCTCGCAGCCCCCTGGGAACTGACCCTGCTACCGGAAATGGCCCACGCCAGCCTGCGGGCTCATCAGGATGAGTTGCGCAATCAGTGGCAGACGCCTTGGCAAGCCGTTGGCCAATGGCAAGCCTTTGTCGCCAGTGGCGCTCATGACCTGGACTTCGACGGCCAGCGCAGCGCGGCCAGCGGTGACGGCCGCGGCTACAACCTGACCGTGGGCGGCAGCTATCGCCTGAACGACGCCTGGCGCCTGGGCCTGGCCGGCGGTGCGTACCGGCAGAAGCTGGAAGCTGGCGAACAGGATTCGGACTACAAGCTGAACAGCTATATGGCCAGCGCCTTCGCCCAATACCGTCAGGACCGCTGGTGGGCCGACGCGGCGCTGACCGCCGGGCACCTGGACTACAGCGACCTCAAGCGTACCTTCGCCCTGGGCGTGAATGACCGCAGTGAAAAAGGCGACACCGACGGCGAGGCCTGGGCAATGTCCGGGCGGCTGGGCTACAACCTGGCGGCCGACACCAGCAACTGGCAGTTAGCACCTTTCATCAGTGCCGACTATGCGCGGGTGAAGGTGGATGGCTACGACGAGAAGAGCGGGCGCTCGACGGCGCTTGGCTTCGATGACCAGGAGCGCACGTCACGTCGCCTGGGCGTGGGGTTGTTGGGCAGTGTGCAGGTACAGCCAAATACCCGGCTTTTTGCCGAGGTGGCGCAGGAGCATGAGTTTGAGGACGACGAGCAGGATGTGACGATGCACCTGACCAGCTTGCCGGCGAATGATTTCACCCTGACCGGGTATACGCCGCACAGCGACCTGACCCGGGCGAGCCTGGGTGTGAGCCATGAACTGGTGGCAGGGGTGCATTTGCGCGGGAACTACAATTGGCGCAAGAGTGATGAGTTGACGCAGCAGGGCGTTAGCGTGGGGGTTAGTGTGGACTTCTAAATTGCCGGGGGCCGCTTTGCGGCCCATTCGCGGGTAAACCCGCTCCTACGACGGCCCCGTATGCCTGAGACTTGCGCAACACTTGTAGGAGCGGGTTTACCCGCGAATGGGCTGCGCAGCAGCCCCAATCAATTTATCTGGCGGAAGTCTGCTCGGCCAACGCCACCGCACGGAACATCGCCCGGCGCTTGTTGATGGTTTCTTCCCATTCCAGCGCCGGCACCGAGTCGGCAACGATGCCGCCACCGGCCTGCACATGCAGCTCGCCATCCTTGATCACTGCAGTACGAATGGCAATTGCGGTATCCATGTTGCCGTTCCAGGCAAAATAGCCGACGGCACCGCCGTAAACCCCACGCTTGACCGGCTCCAGCTCGTCGATAATCTCCATCGCCCGGATCTTGGGCGCACCCGACAAGGTACCAGCCGGCAGAATCGCCCGCAGTGCATCCATCGCCGTCAGGCCTTCACGCAGCTGGCCGGTAACGTTGGAAACAATATGCATCACGTTGGAGTAACGCTCGATCACCATCTTCTCGGTCAGGCGCACACTGCCGGTCGAAGACACACGACCGACATCGTTGCGACCCAGATCGATCAGCATCAGGTGCTCGGCAATTTCCTTGTCGTCCGACAGCAGGTCGTCCTCCAGCGCACGATCGGCCTCTTCGGTCGCACCACGCGGGCGGGTACCGGCAATCGGGCGTACGGTGACCAGGTTGTCCTCGACACGTACCAACACTTCGGGCGAGCTGCCGACCACATGGAAGTCACCGAAGTTGAAGAAGTACATGTACGGCGTCGGGTTGAAGCAGCGTAGCGCGCGATACAGGTCGATAGGCGCAGCCTTGAAGTCGATCGACATGCGCTGCGACGGCACCACCTGCATACAGTCCCCGGCCAGGATATATTCCTTGATACGACCGACGGCGTTTTCGTAATCCTCGCGGGTGTAGCTGGAGCGGAACGCCGGTTCGGCCGCCTGCGGCCCGCTCAGGTCCAGGCCGCGGCGCGGGGTGATTGGCTGGCGCAAGGTTTCCAGCAAGCCTTGCAGGCGTGCCTGGCCCTGTTCGAAGGCCTGATCTTCAGCTGGGTCGACCAACACGATGGCGTGCATCTTGCCCGCCAGGTTGTCGAACACCACCACCGCGTCGGACACCATCAGCAGGATATCCGGTACGCCCAGCGGGTCTGGGTTGGGGCTGGCCCCCAGGCGCTTTTCAACATAACGCACGCAGTCGTAGCCAAAGTAGCCGACCAGGCCGCCATTGAAACGCGGCAGGCCGGGGATATCGGCAACTTTGTAGCGGTCCTTGAAGGTTTCAACGAATGCCAGCGGGTCTTCGACCTCGCAGCTTTCCACCTCGACCCCATCGTGCAGGATGCTGACATGGTAGCCATGCACACGCATCACGGTGCGCGATGGCAAGCCGATCATCGAGTAACGGCCCCACTTCTCCCCGCCCTGCACCGATTCGAGCAGGTACGAGTTGGGCTGGTCAGCCAGTTTCAGGTAGATCGACAGCGGCGTGTCGAAGTCGGCCAAGGTTTCACAGGCCAAGGGAATACGGTTGTAGCCGGCAGCGGCCAGGCGCAGGAATTCTTCGCGGTTCATGAGTAGTCTCGTGGCAAGCAGCAATAGGTCAGGCAAACGGACGGGCCGGCACACGCCGGCAGGCTGAAGTCAGGCGCGCCAACGCCAACGGGCCAAGGCCTTGATGACTTTCATCCAGAATTTGCCAGTAACCGCCACGGTGGACTCTCTGTCTTGTGAGGCTTGAAGGTCCGCCAACGTTATCCCAGTGGCCGGGTCTGCGCAACCGGGCAGCAATGCGCGCAGGTCGTCGATTACCAGGCTGGGGGATTCGTCGTCGATCGGCCGGCCATGGTTATAGCCGTAGGTCAGGCCCACGCATTGCACGCCAGCCGCCTTCGCCGCCTGCACGTCACTGCGCGAATCACCGACAAACAGGGACTGCTGCGGGGTAACACCGGCCATCTGCATGACGAACAGCAACGCCGCCGGGTCGGGCTTTTTTTGCGGCAGGGTGTCGCCACCAATGATCCAGCGGAAGAAATTACCGATCTTCATCTGGTCCAGCAGCGGGCCAACAAAGCGCTCAGGCTTATTGGTAATCAGCGCCATCTCCACGCCCTGCTTGCGCAGCCAGCGCAGGGTGTCGCGCACGCCGGGGTAGACCACGGTAAGTTCATGGCTTTCGGCATAAGCGTCCATGAACAGCGCCAACGCCTGATCTGCCAGCGCATCGTCCACGTCGGCATGGTCGATGCCGCCCGCCAACGCGCGGCGCACCAGCACCTGGGCGCCATTGCCAACCCAGTGGCGCACGGCCTCAAGGCCAGCAGGCGGGCGCCCCAGTTCGAGCAGCATGCGGTCCACAGCGGCGGCCAGGTCAGGCACGGAATCGATCAGGGTACCGTCCAGATCGAACATCACCAGCCTTGGCAGCGTTCCGGGGAACAGCTGCTCGAAGCCACTCATGGGCGGGCCAGGGCCAGTTCGGCGCGCATCTTGGCGATCACTTCCTGGTAGTCCGGGGCGTTGAAGATCGCCGAGCCGGCCACGAAGGTGTCGGCGCCAGCGGCAGCGATCTCGCGGATGTTGTTGACGTTCACGCCACCATCGATCTCCAGACGGATATCACGGCCACTGGCGTCGATCAGCGCACGCGCTTCGCGCAGTTTGTCGAGGGTGCCGGGGATGAACTTCTGCCCGCCGAAGCCTGGGTTGACGCTCATCAGCAGCACCATGTCGATCTTGTCCATCACATACTTCAGGGCGTCCAGGCTGGTGGCCGGGTTGAACACCAGGCCGGCCTTGCAACCACCATCCTTGATCAGCTGAAGCGAACGGTCGATGTGCTGCGTGGCTTCAGGGTGGAAGGTGATGTAGGTGGCACCCGCTTCGATAAAGTCACCAATGATGCGGTCAACCGGGCTGACCATCAGGTGCACGTCGATCGGCGCAGTAACGCCGTACTTGCGCAGAGCGGTGCAAACCATCGGACCGATGGTCAGGTTGGGGACATAGTGATTGTCCATGACATCGAAGTGGACGATGTCTGCACCCGCAGCCAATACCTTGTCGACGTCCTCACCCAGGCGGGCAAAATCGGCAGAGAGAATGGAGGGGGCAATAGCGTAGGGCTGCATGGCGCACCTGTTGGCAGAGTCACGGTGGCGCGCATTGTAACTCAGGGAAAGCGATGAAGGCTGATTGGTATCAATTGCTGTCGACCAGCGCAACCTGTGCGGGCCTCTTCGCAGCTTTAGCCGCGAATAGGCCCGCACAGGCAACCCCTCATCAGGCCGGCTGCTGGGTCCTCAGCTTCTCACTACGCCCACGCAACCATTCCAGGGTCAACAGCAACACCACCGAGAACGCAATCAACAAGGTCGCCGCCGCGGCAATGGTCGGGCTCAGGTTCTCGCGAATACCGCTGAACATCTGCCGCGGCAGGGTTGCCTGCTCCGGCCCTGCGAGGAACAGCGTCACCACCACCTCGTCAAACGAGGTGGCAAAGGCAAACAGGGCTCCCGAGATGACGCCGGGTGCGATCAGCGGCAGGGTTACCCGGCGGAAAGCCAGCAGAGGCGAAGCTCCCAGACTGGCCGCCGCACGCACCAGATTGTAGTTGAACCCCTGCAGCGTCGCCGACACGGTAATGATGACGAACGGCACACCCAGTACCGCATGCACCAGAATCAGCGAGGTGAAACTGTTGCCCATGCCCAGAGGGGCGAAGAACAGGTAACTGGCCACCCCGATGATCACTACCGGCACCACCATGGGCGATATCACCAGCGCCATCACCAGCGACTTGCCGGGGAAATCGCCACGGGTCAGGCCGATGGCCGCCAAAGTGCCGAACACCATGGCCAGCACCGTGGCCGCTGGGGCAACGATGATGCTGTTTTTCAACGCCCGCATCCATTCGGCCGAGCCGAAGAAGTCCTGATACCACTGCAGCGAGAAGCCCTGCAGCGGGTACACCAGGAAGCTGCCACTGTTGAACGACAGCGGCACGATCACCAGCACTGGCAAGATCAGGAACAGCAGGATCAAGCCACAGAGAATGCGCAGGCTGTAGAACCAGACCCGTTCCACGGGCGACATGTATGGGCTCAGCATGACAGGCTCCTCAGCTCAGGCGCAGACGACTGGCACCGACCAGCCAGCTATAGATCAGGTACAACAGCACGGTCGCCAGCAGCAACAGCCCGCCCAGTGCGGTGGCCATGCCCCAGTTGATGCTGGTGTTGGTGTAGAAGGCGACAAAGTAGCTGACCATCTGGTCGTTGGGGCTACCCAGCAGCGCCGGGGTGATGTAGTAACCGATGGCCAGGATGAACACCAGCAGGCAACCGGCGCCAACACCGGCGTAAGTCTGCGGGAAGTACACCCGCCAGAAACTGGCGAACGGGTGGCAGCCCAACGAGATCGCCGCGCGCATGTAGCTCGGGGAAATACCCTTCATCACGCTGTACAGCGGCAGGATCATGAACGGCAGCAGGATGTGCACCATCGAGATGTAGACGCCTGTGCGGTTGAACACCAGCTCCAGCGGCTGGTCGATGATGCCCATGGCCATCAGCGCGCTGTTGATCAGCCCGCCCGACTGCAGCAGCACGATCCAGGCCGCCACCCGCACCAGGATCGATGTCCAGAAAGGCAACAGCACCAGAATCATCAGCAGGTTGCTCTGCCGGGTCGGCAGGTTGGCCAACAAGTAGGCCAGTGGGTAGGCCAGTACCAGGCAGATAGTGGTAATCACCACCCCCATCCACAGGGTACGGACAAAAATGTCCAGGTAAATGGCCTGGTCCGGGGTGGCCTTGGCCAGCTCACCAAGGTCATCGATGCGATGGTCCACCGAGGCCAGCAGGTAGAAAGAAGTCACCGAACTGGTATTGCGGCGTATCGCCTGCCAATAAGCCGGGTCGCCCCAACGCTCGTCGACAGCCTGCAATGCCTCTTTATAAGAGGCAGGCTCAGCCTTGAAGGGCAGTGCACGGGCAGTCTTGGTCAACAAGCTGCGGTAACCGGCCAGTTCCATGTTCAAGCGTTTGGAAAGGTCACCAAGGGTCTGGTTCTTGCGCGACTCGGCCAAATCCTGGCTCAGCGCCTTGTAAACGTCCTCGCCTGGCAGGCTCTTGCCATCCCACTGGCTGATGACTTCCACCGTACGCGGCAGGCCGGCGACTACTTCAGGGTTGCCGACGCTCTTGTACAGCAGCGCCGCAATCGGCACCAGGAACACCAGCAGAAGAAACAGCGCCAGCGGCGCGATCAACGCCTGCGCCTTCCAGCGGTTGACCCGCTCGGCGTGTTTGAGGCGCTGCTTGAGACTTGGACCTGCGCCTTCGTTGAGGGGCACTGCAATGGCCATGGCGAACTCCGCAATACAGGCTGAATTGGGGGCCGCTTTACGGCCCCACACACTGGACGTTTACTTCTTCGCCGCCCAGGCGTTGAAGCGTTGCTCCAGCTGCTCGCTGTTGTCGGCCCAGAACGTCACGTCGATCTGCACCTGGTTGGCAATGTTCTCAGGCGTGGTCGGCATGTCTTTCTTCACTTCGTCCGACAGCAGGCTCACGGCCTTGGAGTTGGCCGGGCCATAGGCGATGTTTTCGGAGTAGATCTTCTGCTGCTCGGGCTTGACGCTGTAGGCGATGAACTTCTTCGCCTCTTCGACGTTTTTGGCGCCTTTAGGAATTGCCCATGCATCGAAGTCGTAGATGCCGCCGTTCCACACCACCTTGAGGTTGCTCTCTTTCTGCACAGCGGCAATACGGCCGTTGTAGGCAGAGCTCATGACCACGTCGCCAGAGGCCAGGAACTGCGGTGGCTGTGCACCCGCTTCCCACCACTGGATGCTGGGCTTGAGTTCGTCGAGTTTCTTGAAGGCGCGGTCCTGGCCTTCCTTGGTTGCCAGCACTTTGTAGACGTCCTTTGGCGCAACACCGTCGGCCATCAGTGCAAATTCCATCGTGTACTTGGCGCCCTTGCGCAGGCCGCGCTTGCCCGGGAACTGCTTGGTGTCCCAGAAATCGGCCCAGCTGGTGGGGGCGGTCTTGAGCTTGTCGGCGTTGTAGGCCATGACCGTGGACCAGACGAAGAAGCCCACACCGCAAGGCTGAATGGCACCCGGCACGTAGTCGTCCTTGTTGCCGAACAGGGCCGGGTCGAGCTCTTCGAACATGCCTTCGTCGCAACCGCGCGCCAGCTCCGGCGACTCAACCTCTACCAGGTTCCACGACACACTCTTGGTGTCGACCATTGCCTTGACCTTGGCCATTTCGCCGTTGTACTCACCCGCGACAATCTTGCCATTACCCGCTTTTTCCCAGGGTTCGTAGAACGCTTTGACCTGGGCAGCCTTGTTGGCGCCGCCGAACGAGATCACGGTGAGGTCTGCGGCCATGGCCTGGCCAGCGGTGAACAGCCCCAAAGCCAGGGCGGTCAGTTTCAACTGCTTGCGCATTATTATTCTCTCCACAGTACAGGGTTGGTGAAGCAATCCATCAATGGGCTTCGGCAATCGGATCGAGCGCGCGGGCGTGCTCCACCTCCCAGCCCAGCGGTACCACATCGCCCACGGCCAACGCCGGGTCGAGCTCGGCAATAGGCTGCTTCACGAAGAAGTCGCCTTTGCCGCAAACCTCCAGACGCACCCGCACGTGGTCGCCCAGGTAAATGAATTCGGCCACCCGGCCAGAGAACCGGTTCACGCAGCTTTCACTGTGGCCGTTCAGACGCACGCGCTCCGGGCGTATCGACAGGGTCACCGGCTCGCCGGCCTGGCCGACATTCACCGCCAGCGCCTCGACCCGCTCGCCGCGAGGCAACTGCACCTGGCAACGTTTACCATCGCTGGCCAGCAGGGTGCCGCTGATGCGGTTGTTCTCGCCGATGAAGTTGGCGACGAAGGTGTTGCAGGGCTCTTCGTACAGCGTGCGCGGGTCGGCGATCTGCTGGATTTCGCCCTGGTGGAACACCGCCACGCGGTCGGACATGGTCAGCGCTTCGCCCTGGTCGTGGGTCACGTACACCACGGTCACACCAAGACGCTGGTGAATGTGCTTGATCTCCATCTGCATGTGTTCGCGCAGCTGCTTGTCCAGCGCGCCAAGTGGCTCGTCCATCAGCACCAGCTGAGGCTCGAACACCAATGCCCGGGCCAGCGCCACCCGCTGCTGCTGGCCACCGGACAACTGGCCGGGGTAGCGTTTGGCGAAAGCGTCGAGCTGCACCATGTTCAGCACACGTTTGACCCGCTCGCTGATGTCGGTCTTGCTCAGGTTGCGCACGGTCAGCGGAAAGGCCAGGTTCTCGGCCACTGTCATGTGCGGAAACAGCGCGTAGTTCTGGAACACCATGCCGATATCACGCTTGTGCGGCGGCACGTTGTTGATCGAGCGCCCGCCAAGCTGAATTTCACCGGCGGTGGGCGTTTCGAAGCCCGCCAGCATCATCAGGCTGGTGGTCTTGCCCGAGCCGGACGGGCCAAGCAGGGTGAGGAACTCGCCCTTGCGGATATCCAGATTGAGGTCTTTGACGATCAGCGACTCGCCGTCGTAGCTCTTCTGCACACCACGGAAGCTGACCAGCGTTTCGCCGGTTGCAGCGTTCGACTTCGCCTCGCTCATGCCTGCACCTTCTTGTTGGATGACTGCGTAGGCAAAAGAGTAGAAGAGACGCAAGCGCCCGAAAATCGGGGGTACTGAGAGAATGCCATCATCCGGATGGAAGATTTGTTGTAAGGATCGCCCTACAAGGATGGCGGGATTGGAATGCCCTTGCGAGCCAACCACGAAACCTGTGGGAGCGGGCATGCCCGCGAAGAGGCCGGTGCAACCATGGAAATCAACCGGAAAGGCCCTTTCGCGGGCACGCCCGCTCCCACAAGGGCCTCGGCAGGTTCACCGATTGCGTATGTCGCAATCAGATCAGCTTGTGCTCCATGGCGTACTTCACCAGCTCCGCCAGCGAGTTCACTTTCAGCTTCTGCATCAGGCGCGCCTTGTGGGTGCTGATGGTCTTGCTCGACAGCGCCAACTGCTGGGCGATGTCGTTGACGTTGGCGCCCTGGGCCAGGCGCTCGAACACCGAAAACTCCCGCTCCGAGAGCAGTGTGTGCAACGGCCGGGATTCGGTGAGGCCTACTTCGAACACCATGCGGTCGGCCAGCGACGGGTCGATATAACGCCCGCCACCTGCCACCCGACGAATAGCTGTCAACAACAGCGCCGGGTCACTGTCTTTGGTGGCATAGCCCGCCGCACCGGCCTTCAGCGCCCGCGCCGCCATCTGTGCCTCATCGTGCATCGACAACATCAGGATCGCTGGAGCATCGTGCAACGCACGGATACGCGGGATTGCCTCCAGGCCGTTCACACCCGGCATCGAGATGTCCAGCAGTACCACCTCGCACGGTGTGTGGCGCAGGGTTTCGAGCAACTGCTCGCCATTACCGGCCTCCCCCGCCACTTGCATGTCCTTGGCCAGGCCAATCAACTGCTTGATGCCTTCACGGACAATGGTGTGGTCTTCGGCCACCAGTACTCGAATCACGATTGCTCTCCTACTCCAACGGAATGGCCACGCTCAGGCTGGTGCCTTCGCCCGGCTCGCTTTCCAGCGTCATGCTCCCCCCCAGCATCAGCACCCGCTCGCGCACACCCACCAGGCCAAACGAGGTGGGCCGGGTCTGCTCGCGGCAAAAGCCTTGGCCATCATCACTGACCGTCATGCGCAACTGTCCGCCCTCACGTACCAGCTCAATCTCTACGCTGTGCGCCTGGGCGTGACGCATCACATTGGTCAGCGCCTCCTGGAGGATACGAAACAGCCCGGTGGCCTTGGCATCACTCAATGCTGGCAGATTATCGGGTACTTGCACCAGACAGGGGATTTGCGTACGTGCCTCGAAACGCCGCGCCTGCCATTCGATGGCCGAGGCAATGCCGGCATCAAGGATCGGCGGACGCAAGGCAGTGGCGACATCGCGCACCAACTGGAACAACTGGGCGATCAGGCGCTTCATGCTTGCCAGGCGATCATTCAGGCCAGGGTCCAGCTCGGCATAGGCCAGCTCGCACATCGACACTTCCAGCTTGAGCACGGTCAGCATCTGCCCCAGTTCATCATGCACTTCCCGGGCGATACGGGCTTTTTCCTCTTCACGCACGCTCTCCAGGTGGGCCGAGAGTTCGCGCAACTGCTCCTGGGACTTCGCCAGCGCCAGCTCGGCCCGCTTGCCCTGTGTGATGTCCCAGACTACACCGTCCCACACCACCTGGCCGTTGCCCAGATGCCGGGCGCTGGCCTTGATATCGGCCCAGCGCTGTTCGCCCTGCCGGGTGAGGATGCGCCCCTGCCAGGACCAGTCCTGGTCGCTGGCCAGGGCCAGGTCCTGCACCCTGTGATAATCAGCACGGTCCTCTGGGTGCACCAGGTTGCGCAGGCCCATCTGCGGGTGCTGGATCTCGCTGGGTGCATAACCTACCAAAGCCTCGCTACCCTCACTGATATAGGGGAACTCCAGATCGCCCTCGGCCGGGTCACGTTCCAGGCGAAACACCAACCCTGGTACGTTGCCAGCAATGCCCTTGAGCCGCGCCTCGCTTTCGCGAAGGGCCGCCAGGGCACGGTGGCGTTCGGTGACATCGGCGAGGTAGACCACCAGATATTCGGAATCACGAAAGCGCAGAAAGCTCAGCGACAGCTCCACGGGTAGCAAGCTTTGATCAGCCCGCCGGCATTGCGTCTCAAACTGACCGACACCCCCCGCCCCTGTCCGCGCCCCCTTCCACAGCTCCAGCCAACGGTCCATGTTCAGGCTCGGCTCGAAGTCGCTCAGCGGCCGCTCCAGCAACGCCCCTTCGCTGTAGCCCAACATGCGCTCGGCGGCATGGTTGGCGTAACGCACATGGCTGTCCCAGTTGACCCAGAGGATACCCACGGTGCTCTGATCGATGGCGAACTGGCTCAGGCGCAACGCCTCTTCGCGCACCTGGCGCTCAACAAGGCTTTCTCGCGCGGCCAGCAGGCTGCGCTCCAACTGGCGCTGCTGACGGCGTTGCCACACCAGCGTGGCCAAGGCACACAACAGCAACAGACCGAACAGCAAGGCCATGTTCTGCCAGAAGCCTGGCGACTCGCTCAGGCGCGGGTATTTCGGCTGCAACCAGCGCTGATGCAGTTGCTCCAGCTCCTTGGCCGGCACGGCCTGCAAGCCACGTTCAAGTACATCGGCCAGCAGCGGCCAGTCGCGCCGCGAACCGATACGCAACAGTTGCGGCAGGCCAATATCGCCGACCACCGCCAGCTCACCGAACTCGCTCTCGCGCGACAGGCGGCTGAGCTGCGCTTCATCCAGCACGGCGAAACTGGCCTGGCCACCTACCACCAGTTGCAAGGCCTCACGATCGTCGGGCACCCCCTGCAGGTTGAGGTTGCCGTAGTTGCTGCGCAGGTAATCCGCCAGCGGGCTGGGCATGCGCACCGCCACGCGTTGCTCGGCTTCGAGCTTTTCCAGCTCCACGGCCATGGCCCCGGTGCGCGGCCCCACCACCAGCTGTGGCACGCGCATGTACGGGTCGCTGAATAGCCACAGGCGCAGGCTGGCCGGCGTCTGGGTAAGGCCAGGGGCGAAGTCGATTTCGCCGCTCTGCAGGGCATGTTCCAAACTGGCCTGGTCACTGAAGTTACGCCAGGTGAGGTCCAGCCGCAGCGTCTGCGCCAGGCTGTTCACCAGCTCCACATTGGCTCCATACAGTTGCTGCAGACGCCGGTCGAACTGGGCGTAGGGTGCCTGCAACACCAGGCCGACACGCAGGCTACGGTGGGTGTCCAGCCACTGCTGCTGGTCAGGCTCCAGCACCACAGTTGGCAGCGCCTCGGGCTTGGCCCAGGCAATCAAGGGCAGCCACAAGCAGCCGATAACCAACAGGCGACGCACTCGCTTCATCTATACGCTCGACTTGGCAAAGACGGCCATGCAGCATGGCCGTCACGGGCAAATACTATTAGGCTGCCGGTTTCATTCTGGCCTTGGGTTGACTCATGTCCACACTTTATCGCACGACGCTGGCAATGTGCTGCCTGGCCTCGGTCCTTCCACTAGGCGCCCTGGCCGCCGATGCCGAAAAACCACCTGCAAATACCATGGCACCTGCTGCCGAGGCACCACGCCCACCCTTGCTGGAACGCAGCCAGGAGGATGCACTGGCGCTGGAACGGCTGCTGCCCAAGGCTGAGCAGCAGACCCTGCAGGCCGGTGCCGACAGCTTCCTGGCCCTGTGGAAGCCGGCCAACGACAACGATCCGCAAGGGGCGGTGATCATTGTCCCTGGTGCAGGCGAAACGGCCGACTGGCCAAATGCAGTCGGCCCACTGCGGCAAAAATTCCCTGATATCGGCTGGCACAGCCTGAGCGTCAGCCTGCCCGACCTGCTCGCAGACAGCCCGCAAGCGCGGGTCGAAGCCACACCACCGGCAGCGCCTGCGCCAGACAAAGGCGAAAGCGCACCGGTCAAGGACGTTCCGGCCGATGCCAACGCCAACGTGGCCCAAGCCACCGCAGCCGATGCCGACACAGCAGAAAGTACCGATGCCGAACAAGCCAGCGAGCAGGCCGACCCGGCAGATGCCGAACGCATCTTCGCCCGCCTGGATGCCGCCGTGGCGTTCGCCCAGCAACACAATGCCCGCAACATCGTACTGATCGGCCATGGTAGCGGTGCATATTGGGCGGCGCGCTACCTGAGCGAGAAGCAGCCACCACAGGTACAAAAACTGGTGATGGTCGCTGCGCAGACCCCTGCACGGGTTGAGCAGGACCTGGAAAGCCTGGCCCCAACCTTGAAGGTACCCACGGCCGATATCTACTACGCCACCCGCAGCGCTGACCGCAACGCAGCCCAGCAACGGCTGCAGGCCAGCAAGCGGCAGAAGGATAGCCAGTACCGACAATTGTCATTGATTGCCATGCCAGCAAACAAAGCGGCGGAACAAGAGCAATTGTTCCGCCGGGTGCGGGGATGGATGAGCCCTCAGGGCTGATTCGTCTTGATCCTTGTGGCGGGGCGTCAAAGGCCGCGCCGCTTGCGGATCATGGCATAGGCCTGGTGCAACTCACGGGTACGCGCGGTTGCTTCACGCACCTGCGCCTCGCTGGCACCGGTACCTGCCAGCTTGTCCGGGTGATGCCGGCTGACAAGCCGACGATACGCCTGTTTGACCTTATCGGTGTCGGTGTCTGCGTCCACCGCCAGCAAGCGCAACGCTGCCGCGTAGGTCATGGGCACGCTTTCTGCCCCCGTGGCCTTGCGCGGCTCGTACTCCAGGGACATGGCCTGCACCTGGCGTCGACTCATGCCCAGCTTCTGCCCCCAGTCCAGCAGCAACTCACGCTCCTTGTTGCCCATCTTGCCGTCAGCCCAGACCATGCGCCAACAGGCCCGCAAAGTACCTTCCGCCGCGTGGGGCTGCTGACTGATGCGCCGCAGGTGCCCGCCAAGCCGGTCCTTGCCCGCCTTGCCACGGTTGAACGCATTGATGGCGCGCAACCGGGCTGCCTCGGCCAGGTCCAGGCGCACCATCTCCTGACGCGCCTGCTGGATATGCTGCTCGGCTACCCGGCCATCGCACTTGGCCAGGCGCCCGAGCATCACGAACAACAACTCGTCGTCGCGTAATGCGGGGCGCCCACCCAGGCGTTCGCGCATGTCTTCCCAGCCTTGCAAGCGCAGCCGGCGGTCAATGGCCTGCCCAAGCAACGCACCGAGCAAGGCACCCGGTATGCTCGCAACGGCAAAGCCGGCACCCACACCTATCACCGTGCCTGGCCACCACATGTCAGGCGCGCTCGCCAATCAGAGACTCAGCCTCGGCCAGGCGTTCAAGCGTGCCAACATCCACCCAGTGCCCACGGTAGTGTTCGCCAGATACCTTGCCGGCCGCCATCGCCTGGCGCAGCAACGGTGCCAGTTTGAAGGCACCCGCCTGGCAACCTTCGAACAGCGCCGGGTGCAGCACGGAAATGCCGCTGAAGGTCAGCGTGCCGGGCGCGTCATCGCCGTCAACGACCTGCTCGCCCACCAGGCGGAAGTCACCGCGGCCGTGATGGTCAGGGTTGTCGACCAGTACCAGGTGAGCCAGGCCTTGCAGGGGAGCCTGCAAACGCGCGAAGTCGTAGTCGGTCCACACATCGCCATTCACCAGCAGGAACGGCGCATCACCCAACAAAGGCAGGGCCTTGAAGATGCCGCCACCGGTTTCCAGCGGTTCACCTTCAGGTGAATAGCGGATGCTCAGGCCGAAGCGGCTACCGTCGCCCAAATGGTCTTCGATCTGCTGGCCAAGCCAGGCATGGTTGATCACCACTTCGGTCACGCCCGCTGCCGCCAGGCCGCGCAGGTGGTACTCGATCAGCGGCTGGCCGGCGACCGGGACCAACGGTTTTGGGGTGTGCAGGGTCAGCGGGCGCATGCGCTCGCCCTTCCCCGCAGCCAGGATCATGGCCTTCATGCACGCGCTCCGGCCTGCAACTCGGCAATCAGCTCACCCAGCTCCGCCAATTCGGGCCGGCGACCGATCACTTCATTTATATAGGCGAAGAAACGCGGCACGTCGCCCAGGTAACGCGGCTTACCGTCGCGGTGGCAGATACGGGCGAAGATGCCGATCACCTTCAGGTGCCGCTGCACGCCCATCAGGTCACTGGCGCGGTGGAAGGCTTCGAACTCGGCGTGCACCGGGATCCCGGCCGCCTGCGCCTGCTGCCAGTAGTCGCTCAGCCAACCTTCGACCCGCGCCTGCGGCCAGCTGACAAAGGCGTCCTTGAACAGGCAGGTAATGTCGTAGGTGACCGGGCCGTATACCGCATCCTGAAAGTCCAGCACACCAGGGTTGGGGGTGCTCTGCATCAGGTTGCGCGGCATGTAGTCACGGTGTACCAGCACCTTGGGTTGCGCCAGGGCGCTGTCGATCAGCAACTGGCTGACGCGCTGCCAGGTGGCCTTCTGTGCATCGGTGAGGCTCAGGCCCAGCTCACGCCCCACGTACCATTCGGGGAACAGTTCCACTTCACGGCGAAGCAGGGCGTCGTCGTAGCTGGGCAGCGGCGCGTCCATCGGCAAACGCTGGAACTTCAGAAGGGCATCGATGGCGTCGGCGAACAGGCCATCGGCGTTGTCGGCATTGATGATGTCAAGGTATGTCTGAGTGCCCAGATCCCCAAGCAGCAAAAAGCCACGTTCCAGGTCCTGGGCGTGGATCAGCGGCACATGTACGTCAGCGCTGGCCAGCAGGTGGTCGATGGCGACGAACGGTCGGCAGTTCTCCTGCGGGGGGGGCGCATCCATGATCACGAAACTGTGGCCAGCGCCCTGCCAGCGGAAATAGCGGCGGAAGCTGGCGTCGCTGCTGGCAGCGGTCAAGCTGCCTGCAGGCACCTCGCCCCAGGCGTTGTCACGGAAAAGATCATTGAGCTGCTCATCGAGCCAGACCGTCAGTTGTTGCAGGCGTACATCGTGTTCAGGCATTGCAAGGGTCTCCGACGGCCCTAGCCGTCAAGCGGGTCATGCTTTATTATCCAGCATCTTTTTCAGACCATCGAGAGGCGTGCGGCCCCACACGCGGGCAGATGGCACGCAGGAAGCCCGGACTAATAAGATGGCATTGAAATCCCCCGCGTTTCGTAGAAAGTTTCCGTTGCTGGTAACCGGCGGTCTGCTGGCCCTGCAACCTCTGGCCACCTCATACGTAGTGGCAGCCGAACAGTTCGACTGCCAAGTGTCCGCCGCCGGTGGTTGGGACTGCAAGCCCAAAACCCCAGTCAACAACTTGCCACCGCGCCCGGTGCACGAAGGTGCAGCCGTCAGCTCCGGTACCGAAGCGGCGGGCGAAGCCGAAACTGCGGACCGGCCCATGCTGGTTACCGAGGCCAAGGGCCGTGGTCTGAAGTCGCGCAGCGAAGACTACAGCCACCTGGACTGGGTTCCGCGTGAAAAGCTCACCGCCGCGCAACTGGCTGAAACCGGCCCGTACTGCGGTGGCGCGTATATCGAGCCAACCCGCCCGGGCATGGCCGACACCACGCCGAAGGACGAGTCGCCAACCTACATCAATGCCAAGGTATCCAAGTACCAGCAGGAGCAGCAGATCGCTACCCTCGCCGGTGACGTGGTGATGCGCCAGGGCAGCATGCAGGCCGAAGCCGACGAGGCCAACCTCTACCAGGCCGAAAACCGTGGCGAGCTCAAGGGCAACGTCAAGATCCGTGACAACGGTTCGCTGGTGGTCGGTGACGAGGCCCAGATCCAGCTCGACACTGGCGAAGCCCAGGTCGACAACGCCGAATACGTGATGCACAAGTCGCACATCCGCGGCAGTGCCCTGTACGCCAAGCGTGGCGAAAACGCCATCATCCGCCTCAAGGACGGTACGTACACCACCTGCGAACCGGGCAGCAACGCCTGGCAGCTGAAGGGCAACAACATCACCCTGAACCCGGCCACCGGTTTCGGTACTGCGACCAACGTTACGCTTCGGGTCAAGGATTTCCCGGTGTTCTATACACCGTACATCTACTTCCCGATTGACGACCGTCGCCAGTCCGGCTTCCTGCCGCCGTCGTTCAGCACCAGCAGCGACACCGGCTTCATGCTGGTCACGCCGTACTATTTCAACCTGGCGCCCAACTACGACGCCACGTTGTACCCGCGTTACATGGCCAAGCGCGGCCTGCTGATGGAAGGCGAGTTCCGCTACCTGACACCTTCCAGCGAAGGGCAGTTCGGCGGCGCCTACCTGAACGACAAGAACGACGACCGCAAAGATCAGACGGATTACAAAGATCAGCGCTGGATGGTCAACTGGCAGCACAAGGGTGGCCTGGACGAACGCCTGATGACCGAGGTGGACTACACCGACATCAGCGACCCGTTCTACTTCCAGGACCTGGAGTCCGACCAGATTGGCGTGGAAAGCCGCGACCTGCTGAACCAGCAGGGTGCGTTGACCTACCGAGGCGACAGCTACACCGCGCGGTTGAATGTGCATGCCTACGAGATGGCGACCATCTCGCAGATCACGCCGTATGATCGCCTGCCGCAGCTGACCCTGAACGGTACGCTGCCGTTCCAGCCTGGCGGTTTGAACCTTGGGTACGAGACTGAAGCTGTTCGTTTTGATCGTGATCTGAAGGACGATTTCGTTCTGGACGAAGATGGCAATCCAGACGCCAGCGCCGGCGTACCCGGTCGTCGTCTTGACGAAAACATCTTCGGTGTAGCGCGTGCCAACGGTACCCGCCTGAACGTCGCCCCGTCCATCAGCCTGCCGATGGAGGCCAGCTACGGCTACATCACGCCGAAGCTGAAGTACATGTATACCCATTACGACCTTGACCTGGATAGCAAGGGCAAGAGCGACATTGCTGGCGCGAACGCAGACACACTGGACGTGTTCGGCGACTACAAAAGCAACCTGAACCGCGATATCCCGATTTTCAGCGTCGACAGCGGCCTGTATTTCGATCGCAACACCTCGTTGTTCGGCACCAACTACCGCCAGACCCTCGAACCGCGCATGTTCTACCTCTATGTCCCGTACAAGGACCAGATGGACATCCCGCTGTTCGACACGGGTGAAACCCTGTTCAGCTACGACTCGCTGTTCCGTGACAACCGTTTCAGTGGTACCGACCGCATCGGCGACGAGAACAAGCTGTCGCTGGGCGTGACCACCCGCTGGATCGAGGAGAACGGCTTCGAGCGTCAGAACTTCAGCATCGGCCAGGCCTACTACTTCAAGGACCGCAAGGTCCAGCTGCCAGGCATCGACTACCGCACCCGCAAGGACGCGCAGTCCGATGTATCGCCATACGCCCTGGTGTACAACTACTACTTCAACCGCGACTGGCGCTTCAATTCGGACTTCAACTGGGACCCGGACAGCCGCAGCACCCGCTCGGGCAGCGCGATGTTCCACTACCAGCCTGAAGACAACCCGAACAAGATCGTCAACCTCGGTTATCGCTACCGTAACGACACCATTGCCTACGACTCGACCACGGGTACCTGGAAAGTGGGCGGCGGTGACTATGGCACCCCGGGCGATCCGAACTACATCAAGGATTACTACAAGATCCAGCAGCACGACTTCTCGGTCATCTGGCCGATCGTGCCGCAGTGGAACGTAATCGCTCGCTGGCAGCATGACTACAACCGCAACCGCACCCTGGAAGCCATGGGTGGTTTCGAATACGACAACTGCTGCTGGAAGCTGCGCCTGATCAACCGTTACTGGATCGACTACGACGATTTCAGCCAGGCCCTTCCACAGAACGAAAAAGGCGACCACGGTGTCTTCCTTCAGATCGTCCTGAAAGGCCTCGGCGGCGTAGTTGGCAACAAGGTCGAGTCTTTCCTCGACCAAGGCATTCAAGGTTACCGTGAACGTGAAGACCAAGCTTATTGATCGTCTGCGCCCAGTGTTGCTGGGCGTCGCTTTGCTGAGTGGCGCGGTGCATGCCGCGGTGCAACCTCTTGATCGCGTGGTGGCTATCGTCGACAACGACGTGGTCATGCAAAGCCAGCTGGACCAGCGTGTCCATGAAGTCCAGCAAACCATCGCCAAGCGCGGCGGCGGCGTGCCGCCGACCAGCGCCCTGGAACAGCAGGTCCTGGAACGCCTGATCGTCGAGAACCTGCAACTGCAGATCGGCGAGCGCTCTGGCATCCGCATCACCGACGAAGAGCTGAACCAGGCCATTGGCACCATTGCCCAGCGCAATGGCATGTCGCTGGACCAGTTCCGCGCGGCGCTGGCCCGTGACGGCCTGTCGTTCGAGGACGCTCGCGAGCAGGTCAAGCGCGAGATGATCATCAGCCGCGTGCGCCAACGTCGCGTTGCCGAACGCATTCAGGTGTCCGAGCAGGAAGTGAAGAACTTCCTGGCCTCAGACCTGGGCAAGATGCAGATGTCGGAAGAGTACCGCCTGGCCAACATCCTCATCCCGACTCCGGAAGCCGCCAACTCGGACGATATCCAGAAGGCTGCGCGCAAGGTCGGTGACGTGTACCAGCAACTGCGCCAGGGTGCTGACTTCGGCCAGATGGCGATTGCCAACTCGGCCAGCGAAAACGCCCTGGAAGGCGGCGAGATGGGCTGGCGTAAAGCCGGTCAGCTGCCACCCGACTTCGCCAAGATGCTCAGCAGCATGCCGGTGGGCGAAATTACCCAGCCTATTCGCATCCCCAACGGCTTCATCATCCTCAAGCTCGAGGAGAAGCGCGGCGGCAGCGAGAACGTGCTGCGTGACGAAGTGCATGTACGCCACATCCTGATCAAGCCAAGCGAGATCCGCAGCGAGGCGGCCACCCAGCAACTGGCCGAGCGCCTGTACGATCGGATCAAGAACGGCGAAGACTTCGGCGAACTGGCCAAGAGCTTCTCGGAAGACCCGGGGTCGGCACTCAACGGCGGCGACCTCAACTGGGTCGACCCGAACAGCCTGGTACCGGAGTTCCGTGAACAGATGGCCAATGCCCAGCAAGGCGTAGTGACCAAACCGTTCAAGACCCAGTACGGCTGGCACGTTCTGGAAGTGCTGGGCCGCCGCGCCACCGATAGCACCGAGCAGGCTCGCGAACAGCAGGCCCTGGGCGTACTGCGCAACCGCAAGTACGACGAAGAGCTGCAAACCTGGCTGCGCCAGATCCGCGACGAAGCCTACGTTGAAATCAAGCTGCCTGGCGCTGACCAGGCCGCCCAGTGAAGCCCCTGCGCTTCGCCGTCACCCCCGGCGAGCCGGCCGGCATAGGCCCCGACCTGTGCCTGCTGCTCGCCGCAGACGCCCAGCCCCACCCCCTGATCGCCATCACCAGCCGTGACCTGCTCGCCGAGCGGGCCACGCAGCTGGAGCTGGCCGTCAGCCTGCTGCCGGTAGCCCCGGGCCAATGGCCTGACCTCCCGGCACCTGCAGGTAGCCTGTACGTCTGGGATACCCCCTTGGCGGCCCCGGTGGTGCCAGGCCAGCTCGACAAGGCCAACGCAGCGTTCGTGCTGGAAACCCTGACCCGCGCTGGCCAAGGTTGCCTGGACGGCCACTTCGCCGGGATGATCACGGCCCCGGTGCACAAGGGTGTGATCAACGAAAGCGGTATCGCCTTTTCCGGGCATACCGAATTCCTTGCCGAACTGACCCGCACTGCACAAGTGGTAATGATGCTGGCCACCCGCGGCCTGCGCGTGGCCCTGGTGACCACGCACCTGCCACTGCGTGATGTCGCCGACGCTATTACTGCAGAGCGCGTCGAACGTGTAACCCGTATCCTGCATGCCGACATGCGCGACAAGTTTGGCATTGCCAACCCGCGTATCCTCGTGTGCGGCCTCAACCCGCACGCGGGCGAGGGCGGCCACCTGGGCCGCGAAGAAATCGACATCATCGAGCCGACCCTGGCCCGCCTGCGCACCGAAGGCATGGACCTGCGCGGGCCGCTGCCGGCCGATACCCTGTTTACCCCCAAATATCTGGAGCACTGCGATGCGGTGCTGGCGATGTACCACGACCAGGGCCTTCCCGTACTCAAGTACAAAGGCTTCGGCGCTGCAGTGAACGTGACCCTGGGCCTGCCAATCATCCGCACGTCGGTTGACCACGGCACCGCCCTGGACCTGGCCGGCACTGGCAAAGTCGACACCGGCAGCCTGCGCGTCGCACTGGAAACCGCCTACCAGATGGCCGAGAACCGACCATGAACGAGCAATACCAACACCGGGCGCGCAAGCGCTTCGGCCAGAACTTCCTGCACGACGCCGGTATCATCGACCGCATCCTGCGTGCCATCAACGCAAAGGCCGGCGAACACCTGCTGGAGATCGGCCCGGGCCAGGGCGCCCTGACCGAAGGCCTGCTGGGCAGTGGCGCACAGCTGGACGTGGTGGAACTGGACAAAGACCTGGTGCCGATCCTGCAGCACAAGTTCGCCGATCGCAGCAACTTCCGCCTGCATCAGGGCGACGCCCTGAAGTTCGACTTCAACCAGCTGGGCGTGCCGCCGCGCAGCCTCAAGGTGGTTGGCAACCTGCCCTACAACATCTCCACCCCGCTGATCTTCCACCTGCTCAGCCACGCCGGGCTGATCCGCGACATGCATTTCATGCTGCAGAAGGAAGTGGTCGAGCGCATGGCCGCCGGCCCTGGCGGCGGTGACTGGGGACGCTTGTCGATCATGGTGCAGTACCACTGCCGCGTGGAGCACCTGTTCAATGTAGGCCCTGGAGCCTTCAACCCACCCCCGAAAGTGGATTCGGCGATCGTCCGCCTGGTGCCGCACGAAGTGCTGCCGTTCCCGGCCAAGGACCACCTGCTGCTGGAGCGTGTCGTTCGCGAAGCGTTCAACCAGCGCCGCAAGACCCTGCGCAACACCATGAAAGGCCTGCTGGACAGCGCCGCCATCGAGGCTGCTGGCGTTGATGGCAGCCTGCGCCCTGAACAGCTCGACCTGGCAGCCTTCGTGCGCCTGGCTGACCAACTGGCTGATCAGCAAAAAGCCTGATTTAGCCCGTTCCGGCCTCTTCGCGGGCCACAAGGGATCGCACAACCCTCAAATCCTGTGCGACCCCTTGTAGGAGCGGGTTTACCCGCGAAGAGGCCGGTACAGGTAACA
>NZ_JAUHUI010000047.1:0-38543 GCF_030418155.1 Pseudomonas sp. 2,4-D | reverse complement strand
GGCGGCGGTCATGGCGGTGGAAACGGCGCCGGACATGGCGGTGGCATGGGAGGGCATAGTGGAAGCGGGAAGGGCCTTGGAAGTGATCACGCTGGAAAGGCGACACGCGATCATGGGGTAAGCGGCAATCATTACGGAAGCTCGCGCAACAGCGACAACGGTCATGGCACCACCACCTCGGGTGTCGCTCACTCCAAGGACACTCGCGGTTTGGCCAAGTCCACGGCCATCTCTCGAACGACGCCAGGCGATCATAATTCGAAAGGCCTCAGCAACGCTGTCGGGTCTTCTTCAAAAAATGATCGATGATTTGACCGCATCCATGCAGTACCGGCTTTAGCGTGCACGAAAGCTCAGCGTAGGCCCGACTAAATGAACGGGTCACCCCCACACCCTGCGAGGGCTGAGCTTTCGCAGGGTGTTTTGTTTTGGAGGCCATCATCACGAGCGAGTCAGCACGGGGCGGGATCGATCTCGGTAACCACAGTTGCCACCTGCATGGCCAAGACACGTTGGGCCAAGCGGTGTATCGCAAGAAGTTAGACAGCACGATCAGCCACACAGCCCAGATTCGCATCCCAAGTGCAGGGGCGCTTAGCTGGCGTAGCAAGTTTCTGATTGGCCAGGCCTGCATTTTGCTGCTGCGCTCTGTGTCGTAGCGGCCATGCTTCAGGTCGCATCTGGATGCGGCCTTAATCTTACCGGTCAGTATAGTCAGCTCCGTCCCTTTGCCGGAGTGCCTTGAATTGGACAATACCCGTGAGCGTTTGATTGATGCCGCGCTGAAGCTGTTTCTGTCGCAAGGTTTATATGTGACGGGGGTAACGGCCATTGCCGCGATGGCGGGTGTTACCAAGATGACGCTCTACAGCCATTTCCCCTCCAAGGATGCGCTGATAGTGGCTTGCCTTGAGGAGCGTGACCGACGCTGGCGTGAAGAGGTAGCGCGCACCCTGGCCAGGCATCCTGAGCCGGTCAGTGGCATGCTTGCTTTTTTCGATTTGTATGAACGTTTTCTTTTAAAAGATAGCGAGCGCGGGTGCCTGTTCGTTAACAGTGCGGCTGAATTCCCCCAGTTTAGCCACCCCGTGCATTTGGCAGTGAGCAGGCATAAGCAAGGGATACGCGAAAACCTTGCTGCCTTGGCCATAAGCGCCGGTATAAACGACCCCGACGCAGTTGCCCAAGGGTTGTTTATCTTGTTGGAAGGCAGTTTTGTCAGCGGCGCGATGGGCCAGGACATGCGGGTATTCGACACTGCCCGACAGATAGCTCATTGCTGGATCCAGAGGCAGGAGCAGGGCGTATGACCCTGGGCTTGTTAGCGGCCATTGCCGCCACCTTTTCCTGGTCACTGCTCTACATCTTTCCGGGGCTGGTCGGTGACTACAGCCTTTTTGACCTGGCGGTGGTGAGCTATGCCTTTGCCGGGTTAGGTAGCCTGCTGGTGCTATTCGTTTACCGTAGCCAAGTGCGGCAATTGCGACTGATTGACTGGGCCTGTGCCGCACTGCTGGGCTTCTTGGGATACATTGGCTACTTCTTCCTGATCACCACTGCGGTCTTGGCAGCCGGGCCGGTGATCCCTCCGGTGATGATGGGGTCAGTACCGATCGTGCTTGCGATTGCCGGCAACCTGCGCAGTGCCAGCGTGCCCTGGCGCGCCATTGTCGGGCCACTGCTGGTGGCGGCCCTGGGCATCAGCCTGGTCAATCTGAGCGTGTTTGATGCTAGCCGTGCGGCGGTAGTGCTCCCGACCGCGTCGTTACTGCTTGGGTTGCTTGCATCGTTGTTGGCAATCGCATTCTGGACCGGTTTTGGTCTGTTGAATGAAAGTGCTTTGGCTCAACGCCCAAGCATGTCTCCCATGTTGTGGTCAGCCATGTTGATCTTCATGTGCAGCGTCGAAATGCTGGCGTTCATCCCGGTTGGGCTGTACTTGAAACTGTCTCATTTCGCTAGCCATCCGAGCGGATTGGCAGGTACTCAGGCGCTGATCGTCTGTGGGCTGATTCAGGGGTTAGGGGCCACCCTTGCAGGTGCCTGGGCATGGTCAATCGCAACGCGGCGTCTTCCGCTGGCGCTGAGCGGGCAATTGATCGCCAGCGGGACCATTTATGCAACTACGATGGGCCTGCTCATCAACCAACGCTGGCCGTCTCCTATGGAAGCGCTTGGAACAGCCTTGTTGTTCGTAGGGGTGGTGTGGGCTATTCACGCCTTTTATCGCAAGCAAACACGCCTCCAGACGCATGGCGAGGCATCCAGGGTACGTATCTGATCCCCGGCTCGGTTGCCCGGCCATGCCTCTGGGCCGGCCAAGTTGGCTACGCCCGCTGTGCATGGCTCAGCCTATTTCAGCGGCACGTAGATGTCCGTCTGCCATTGCTCCAGTGGCGTTTCCGGATAGACGCTCAGGTAATGAAAGAACAACGGATGATCACGCAGTTCTTCGTTGCTCGATGGCAGCCAGTCACGATAAAGCGGGTAGATGGTTTCGCCAATATAGTCAGGCGAGCCGGTATGTCGAATCACGGCACAACGCCCTGCCGGTATAACCCGTTCATGCACGCCGAAATCGTTGGGGTGCACTGCCTCGTCTATCTCGCCGCACACGGCAAAGCGAAAGGCGTGGGCCGGGGTGGTGTCGGGGTTGTCGTAGGGGATACCGAAGGTACGGCTGCTGGCCACAGGCGACTGGCCACTTTGCATGCGCCATTGGCGAAAACGCGCGACGCTTTCGCTGACCAGGCCGGGCGGCCCTTGGTGTTCGAGCGCGGCCACGCGGGTTTCGGCGAAATTCACGATACGGATCTGCATGGTGATACTCCTGGATCGGTGAGGAACAT
The DNA here is from genome assembly GCF_030418155.1 of Pseudomonas sp. 2,4-D. Taxonomy (NCBI): domain Bacteria; kingdom Pseudomonadati; phylum Pseudomonadota; class Gammaproteobacteria; order Pseudomonadales; family Pseudomonadaceae; genus Pseudomonas; species Pseudomonas sp. 2,4-D. The sequence continues at coordinate 35,694 of NZ_JAUHUI010000047.1, read as the reverse complement.
TGAATACCGCACTCCAGGCCTGCCAGTTCGGCGCCTTGGCGAACGTGCTCGGCGCCATGCCGAAGGCGCGCTTGAACGCTCTGGCAAAGGCTTCGGGGCTTTCGAAACCGGCGCCGAATGCGGCCTCCAGTATGGGCGTCGCGGGCGAGGCGACCAGTTGATGCGCTGCGCGTCGAAGCCTCATCAGTTGCACATACCGTGAAACCGGAACGCCCATGTAGGCCGTGAACTGCCGATGGAAGTGAAACACCGAGAAGTTAGCGATGCGGCTCAAGGCATTCACCGACAGGTCACCTTCGAGGTGGCTGTCGATGTAGGCAAGCACGGTTTCGAACCGTTTCATGTAGCTAGGGTTGTGCTGTGAGTCAGTCAACGAACGGAATCTCTGGAAGGTGCGGTAAGCGCTAGCATCCGTTGTTCAGGCACCGGGGTGCCTAGCCGTGATTGCTCTATCGGGTGGCTTGATGTGCTGCCAAGAGTTATGAGTCAGGGTTACAGGGTGAGTACCAAGGGGCAGCAGCGTCGACGTGAACATGTTTCTGCTTCCTGGGCAGGAACGGAGTATCAAGCGTTCCCAGCGCTATCGAAATCCAGTCGGCAAACTCACCTTGGGCGCGTGACCAGAACAAGATCGAGCCGCACTCCGTGCAGAACTCGCGCGTAACCGTCGGTGATGAAGAAAAGGCCTTGATGCTGGTAGCGCCGCGCAATATTCGCAGCATGCTGCGCGGAATACTGCCGTACGAAGCGAATGCGGCGCCGTGACTTTTGCGGCACTGGCTGCAGTGGCAGTGGGTCACTGCCTTGGGTGGGGTGAGTAGCAGGTAAGAGACTGCTGCACACAAGCAGCTTCCTTGGTATGCCTCTGTCATTGGCGCTTCCGTGCAGGTGGGAAAGCGCCAGCGTAAACGCCTTGGTTCGATCAGTCGACTGGCCTGCGATCACGGGCGAGCAAAGCTGTTCAGCCCGATCCAGAGGCGCTAACGGCCCTGAGCGGACATCATTTGCGAATAGTGCTGAATGGCCGTAAGTTTCTTTATACCTGACTCAAGGACCGAGCCATGACTAATACCCCCGAAAAGATACTGTTTCTTCCCGGCGCCTCCGGCAACACACAATTCTGGTGCCCGGTCGCCGAAGCCCTCGAAACGTCAATTGCCGCGCAACACATGGGCTGGCCTGGATTTGGCAGTACACCAGCCAAGCCGAACATCACCGGTTTGAAGCATCTCGCCGAGATGGCGATCGCAGAAATCGACAGGCCCACGGCCTTGGTGGCGCAATCAATGGGCGGGGTTGTCGCAGTGCTTATCGCACTTGAGCGCCCCGACTTGGTCACTCACTTGGTTCTAGCCGCCACCTCGGGCGGCTTGAACCTCCCTGCTTTGGGTGCTACGGACTGGCGCGAGGCGTTCGAAGCAGATTACCCAACCCTGCCACGCTGGTTCCTGGATGATCGCACCGACCTGTCCAGCCAATTGCACGAACTGCAACTCCCGGTACTGCTGCTTTGGGGCGCAGAGGATGCGATCAGTCCGATCACGGTTGGTCAGCGGCTAGTGCAATTGATACCCGATGCCACGCTGGAGGTGTTCCCCGAGGCCGGCCATGATCTCGGCCATACGCATGCCAAGGCTGTCGCGCGACTGATCGACAAGCACCTTGGCTGAAGGCAGCGTTGGTGAAGGGCTGGTTGTTCCCGTCTTCCAGGCCTGCTCCGTCATCCTCGCAGGAAGCGACGGCAACAGCAGCGCCTGCGGGCCGATAGGCAATCAAACGCTACGTGTCAAGCCGCCATCGACCTTGATGTTCTGCCCGGTGATGTAGGCAGCGCCTTCGCTGGCAAGAAACGCAATGGTGGCGGCGATTTCCTCGCAGGTGCCATAGCGTCTGAGCGGCACGCTGTCGCGGCGCTGTTCGGTGGCTGGCAGGCTGTCGATCCAGCCGGGGAGGACGTTGTTGATCCTCACGTTGTCCCCGGCAAATTGGTCGGCGAAGATTTTGGTGAATGCGGCCAGGCCCGAGCGGAACACTGCAGACGTCGGGAACAGCTCACTCGGCTCGAACGCCCAGGCGGTGGAAATGTTGATGATCACGCCCCCTTTCTGGCGCTGCATGTAGGGCGTCACCAGGCGAGTCGGGCGAATGACATTGAGCAGATAGGTGTCCATGCCCTTGTGCCAGTCTTCGTCGCTGATTTCCAGGATTGGCGCGCGCGGACCATGGCCGGCGCTATTGACCAGCACGTCGATGCGCCCCCACTTTTCCACCACGGCATCGACCAGGCGTTTCAGGTCCTCAACCGACTGGTTGCTACCTGTTACGCCAATACCACCAAGCTCGGCAGCCAGGGCTTCGCCCTTGCCCGAGGAGGACAGGATGCCAACCTTGAACCCGTCAGCGGCCAGGCGCCGTGCCGCTGCCGCGCCCATACCACTGCCACCTGCTGTGATGATCGCAACTTTTTCTACTGACATGCTGCCTCCGGAACGTTAATGGCTGAATGCTTAGGCGCACTAAAATTAGCAGCAGTCCTAGCAGCGAGGGAGACAGCTAAACTTCAGCAAGGCAGTAGATTAACTATTGCCTGCTTGTTGCTTGAGCCAGCGCTGGACGATGCCTAGAGACTCCGGCTGCTGCAACTTTCGTGGCCACACCAGATAAAACGACTTATCGAGCCTGAGTTGCTGAGCGAAGACCTGGGTCAGCCTGCCCGCGACGATGTCGTCACTGACGAACGCCAGGCTTGCCAACGCAATACCCTGACCACTGATGGCCGCATCGATGGCCAATGAAGTCTGGTTGAACCGCAGGTTTCTGGCAGTCGCTTGCCCGTGTTGGGGGAACAGTTGTGCAAGGAACCGAGGCCAGAAATCATGGGCATCGTGGAGCAGGGTGAACGCTTGAAGCTGCTCGAAGCTGGTGGGGGCCTTGCAGGCTTCGAACAACGTTGGGCTGGCCACGGCGACGAGACGCTGTTCCATCAACAGTTCGCTGTTCAAGCCCGCGCCGATGTCGGGCTTGCCATAGCGGACTGCGAGATCCACGCCGTCGGTATTGAAGTGGGACAGCCGATCTGTGGCCAGTACACGTAAATCGATGTCCGGATGGCTGTGCGCAAAGCTGCCCAGCCGGGGAATGAGCCATTTGGAGGCAAAGGTCGGTGTCACGCTGACCGTCAGGTGAGACGCCTGTGGCCGCAGCAGGCGGGTTGCCTCATCGATCATCGCCAAAGCGTTGCGAATGCTGCCGCTGTAGCCCAGCCCCGCATCGGTCAGTGCCAGGCCCCGGGGCAGGCGCTCGAACAAACGAAGGTTCAGGCTCGCTTCCAGCCCGCGTATCTGTTGTGCCACTGCCGCCTGGGTCACCCCCAGCTCTTCGGCGGCCAGGCGGAAGTTCAGGTGGCGGGCAACCACTTCGAACACACGTAGCGCATTGAGTGAGGGCAAATCAGGGAAACCGTTTGGCATGGGGATGGACAGGGTCGGGCTGGAGGATTCAGCCACGAGGCTACTCGTCGAGCGCCTGTAAAGAAACCCGCGCCACCGCAGCCAATCCACCTCGCTGCGCAGCAAGCCCTCTGTTGGCGGCTGGCCAATTCCATCGTTCGGCTTGACGCGTGAAATTTTTCGTGTAAATTTTCATGAAAAATAAGTCTAAAAATTTCACGGCAGTCCGAAACGATGAAGATGCACGAAGAGGTTGAAGCCCTCGCGATCCTTATTCACGACCTGCGCAAATTCAAGAACCTGACCTTGGGTGAACTGGCCGAGCGCATCAACCGTTCGGTGGGTTTCCTCTCCCAGGTCGAGCGGGGCGTTTCGCGCCCGACCGTGGCAGACCTCACCGCTATCAGCGAAGCGCTCGGCGTATCAACAGCGTATTTCTACAACCTGAGCAAGCCCCGCAGCATTGGCTGGGTCACGCGCCCCCACGAGCGGCGCACGCTGTACCTGGAGTCGGGCATCACCGACGTGCTGGCCTCGCCGACCATCGCAGGCGCCTTCTCCATGCTCGACAGCCTTCTCGAGCCGGGCGCCACCAGTGGGGAGGCGTACTTGAGCGACCGTTCCGAGCAGGGCTGTTTCGTGCTCGAGGGCGAACTCACGGTGTGGCTGGACCAGGGCGATGCCGTGACCCTGCAAGCCAACGACTGCTTCCAGCTGCAACCCCATGCGCCGTTCCGTTACGCCAACTTGACGGATAAAACCACCCGTGTGCTCTGGGTCTTCAATTGAATTCGTTCACCTCACAAGGATAAGAAGATGAGTGTCATCTTTCCGGATCTGCTGGCTGAAGTGCGCTCGTTCCGAGCAGAACACCCGGCAATTCGCTATGTCGACCTGATTGCGCTGGACATCCCCGGGCACTTCTACGGCAAGCGCTACCCCATGGACATGCTGGAAAAAGTCGCAGCCGGTGCGCCACTTAAGCTGCCACAGAACTGCGTGCTGCTGGGTACCCAGGGCGGCCTTTACCCGATTGGTGACTATTGCTTCGCCGACGGCGACCCGGATGCCGCCCGGCGCCTGGTGCCGGGTACGCTGAAGCCGGTGCGCTGGGAAAAGGAAGTGATCGCCCAGATGCTGATCACGTCCGACGGCACTGCAAAGCCGATCGAATTCGAGCCTCGTGAAGTGCTGGCGCGTGTGCTTCAGCGTCTGGCCAAGCGTGGCATCCGCCCGGTGGTGGCGTTCGAACTGGAGTTCTACCTGTTCGACCGCAAGCTTGATAACGGCCTGCCACAGTATCCACGTGACACGGCGACCGAGGATGAAGACGATCAGCCGAACATGCACATCGAGCGGTTGTCACGCTTCTCGTCGGTCCTGCACGAGATGGTCGATGGCGCCAACGAGCAGGGCGTGCCGGCGAACGTCATCACCGCAGAGCTGGGCCCAGGCCAGTTCGAGATCAACTTCTCGCACAGCGACGATGCCCTCAGTGCGGCGGACTGGTCGGCACTGTTCTGCCGCAGTACCCGCGGTATCGCGATGAAGCACGGCTACCGTGCCAGCTTCATGAGCAAACCCTACCTGGACGCGCCAGGCAGCGGCATGCATGTGCACGTCAGCCTGTACGACGCTGCCGGCAATAACATCCTGGCGGGAAGCGAACAGCGCAAGCTGCGCCATGCGGTGGCAGGCTGCCTGGAACTGCTGCCGCACTGCATGCCGATCTTTGCCCCCAACCACAATGCCTACCGACGTTATGGCGCCATGGTCAACGCGGCGAGCAAGGCCAGCTGGGGGTTCGAAGACCGTGACGCGTGCATCCGCATCCCTGAGTCCGACCCGCGCAACCTGCGCATCGAGCACCGCCTCGCTGGCGCCGACGCCAACCCGTATCTGGTGCTGGCGGCCATTTTGACCGGGATGGAGCATGGTCTGGATCGCGGCGTGGAGCCCATCGCCCCGCTGAACGACAACCGCCAGAGCGGCATCGACTTCCCCAAGGATGCCCTCAGCGCCTTGGCCGCCATGCGTCACCACCCGGTGGTCAACGAAGGCCTGGGCAGCGAGTTCGTGATGGTCTATTGCGAAAACAAATACCAGGAGCAACTGGACTTCATGCACCACATCGATGCCCGCGAATACCGCTGGTTCCTGTAGGTGCCGAGGTTGGAACAGCGACGCTGCACCCTCCCTTTCTACCGTTTCAATACAACGCGCAATATGGATTTGCCGGAGGAAGATATGCCACGTGTGCCCGTGATCGGCATTACCGCATGCACCAGCATGATTGAGCTGCATGCAACCCAGACCATCAGCGAGAAGTACGCGCGCGCGGCAGCCAAGGCGGCGTGTGGGCTGCCCATCGTCATTCCCAGCCTCGGTGAGTTGATGGACAGCGCCGATATTCTCGACGTGGTGGATGGGCTGATCTTCACCGGTTCGCCGTCCAACATCGAGCCGTACCACTACAACGGCCCGGCCAGTGCCGCGGGCACCCATCACGACCCTCTGCGCGATGCCACCACGTTGCCGCTGATGCGCGCCGCCATTGCCGCCGGCGTACCGGTACTCGGCATTTGCCGCGGCTTCCAGGAAATGAACGTGGCGTTGGGTGGCACCCTGCACCAGAAGGTCCACGAGACCGGCATGTTCATGGACCACCGCGAAGGCAAGGATGAGCCCCTCGACAAGCAATACGGGCCGCGCCACACCCTGCATGTAGAGCCTGGCGGCATGCTCGACCGCATGGGCTTGCCGGCGATATTCGACGTCAATTCCATCCACGGCCAAGGCATCGACGTACTGGCCCCCGGGCTGAGGGTGGAGGCGCTGGCACCCGATGGCCTGGTGGAAGCGATTTCGGTCGAGAGCAGCAAGGGCTTTGCCCTGGGCGTGCAATGGCACCCCGAGTTCCAGGTCATGGATAACCCCCATTACCTGGCCATCTTCCAGTCCTTTGGCAAGGCCTGCCGGCACCGCTCGGTGCTGCGCCAGAGGCTGTTGCTGTCTGCCTGAGCAGCCAACTTTCCCACCTGAAAAAAATACCCTCGCAGCGCGGCTGCGCAACTTGATGGAGTGAAGTCAATGAGTGAACAGAATTCGCAGACCCTTGCCTGGCAAACCATGAGCCGCGACCATCACCTGGCCCCGTTCAGCGATGTCAGGCAACTGGCTGAGAAAGGCCCACGCATCATCACCTCGGCCAAGGGCGTGTACCTGTGGGACAGCGAGGGCAACAAGATTCTCGATGGCATGGCCGGCTTGTGGTGCGTGGCGGTCGGCTATGGTCGCGATGAGCTGGCTGAGGTCGCCAGCCAGCAGATGAAGCAGTTGCCTTACTACAACCTGTTCTTCCAGACCGCGCACCCGCCCGCGCTGGAGCTGGCCAAGGCGATCGCCGAGGTGGCCCCGCAAGGCATGAACCACGTGTTCTTCACCGGCTCCGGCTCCGAAGGCAACGACACCGTGCTGCGCATGGTCCGCCATTACTGGGCACTGAAGGGCCAGAAGAACAAGAAGGTCATCATTGGCCGCATCAACGGCTACCACGGCTCTACCGTGGCGGGCGCGGCCTTGGGCGGCATGAGTGGCATGCACCAGCAGGGCGGGGTGATCCCGGATGTCGTGCACATCCCGCAGCCATACTGGTTCGGCGAAGGCGGCGACATGACCGAGGCCGACTTCGGCGTGTGGGCGGCCGAGCAATTGGAGAAGAAGATCCTCGAAGTTGGCGTGGACAACGTTGCTGCCTTCATCGCCGAGCCGATCCAGGGCGCCGGTGGCGTGATCATTCCACCGCAGACCTATTGGCCGAAGATCAAGGAAATCCTGGCCAGGTACGACATCCTCTTCGTCGCCGACGAAGTGATTTGCGGGTTCGGCCGTACCGGTGAGTGGTTCGGCACCGATTACTACGACCTCAAGCCTGACCTGATGACCATCGCCAAGGGCCTGACCTCCGGTTACATCCCCATGGGCGGGGTGATTGTGCGTGACGAGGTGGCCAAGGTCATCAGTGAAGGCGGCGACTTCAACCACGGCTTCACCTATTCCGGCCACCCTGTGGCGGCAGCGGTGGGCCTGGAGAACCTGCGGATCCTGCGTGACGAGCAGATCATCCAGCAGGTGCACGATAAAACCGCGCCGTATCTGCAACAACGCCTGCGCGAACTGGCCGACCACCCGCTGGTAGGCGAAGTGCGCGGCCTGGGCATGCTCGGTGCGATCGAGTTGGTGAAAGACAAGGCCACCCGTGCCCGTCATGAAGGCAAAGGTGTCGGCATGATCTGTCGCCAGCACTGCTTCGACAACGGCCTGATCATGCGCGCTGTAGGCGACACCATGATCATCGCGCCACCGCTGGTGATCAGTATCGAAGAGATCGACGAATTGGTAGAGAAAGCCCGCAAGTGCCTGGACCTGACCTATGAGGCTGTTCGGTAACGGCAGAGGGCCTGGTTAGCTGTTCTCAGCACCTGTGAGATCGAGCGCCGCCCGCGCGGTGCTCGATCGGAGCCGCAATCGTACATTTCACGTCAGGCACCACCCGCAAAGCATTTTGCTTTGTGAAATGAATCCTGTACTTTTCTGGGCATCCATTTCCCGTCTGAAAGTCGCGATTCAACCATGAAAGTGCACGAAGAAATCGAAGGCCTGGCAGTACTGATTCGCGACCTGCGCAAGTTCAAGGGCCTGACACTGGGCGAACTGGCACAGCGCATCGGCCGTTCGGTGGGCTTTCTGTCCCAGGTCGAACGCGGCGTATCACGCCCGACCGTGGCCGATCTCACTGCCATCAGCGAAGAGCTCGGTGTATCCACAGCCTACTTCTACAAGCTGGACAAACCCCGCGAGCTCGACTGGGTGACCCGCCCGCACGAGCGTCGCACGCTGCACCTGGCGGGTGGCATTACCGATGTGCTGGCATCGCCCTCGATAACGGGCGCGTTTTCCATGCTCGATAGCCATTTGCAGCCGGGGGCCAGCAGTGGCGAGGAGTACCTGGACGACAGCTCGGAGCAGGGTTGCTTCGTGCTCGAAGGCGAACTGACGGTGTGGTTGGGCGATGCTGAGCCGGTCACGCTACACGCCAATGACAGTTTTCAATTGCAACCCCACGCCCGTTTTCGTTACGCCAACCTGACCGACAAGCCCACACGCGTGCTTTGGGTGTTCAGCTGAGGGCCGTCGCAAAGGCATGCGCATTGTGCTTCGGCTAGCCGGGAAAGTTGGCCTGCAAGCAATGTGCAGGCTGCATGGGGTATCCTTGCACCACGCAATCAACTTCGAAGCAGTGAATGAACAATGGGTTTTGAACAACTAGCTGAGCTACGAGATCGCCTGCGGGCGGAAAAAGGGCAGGTAAAGGCCGATAGCGCGAAACCGCCCAAGCGCAAGTCGCCCCCGCAGGCGAAGCCGCGTGAGATGGACCCGGCGGTGGCAGCGATCTGGCCACTGCAGAAGCATTTTCCCTTGGCTTTCCCGGTCAACCCGGCCCCCAAGGTGCCGCTCAAGGAGGGCATTTTCAAGGATGCCGAGCAACACCTGGAGCTGCTTGGGTTGACCCGCGAACAGCTCAAGCTGGGCATTTCCACGTGGTGCCGGGGCGCTCGATACTGGGCAAGCATGGTGGAGAATGCTCCTCGCCTTGACCTGAATGGTCAGGCCGCAGGTTCTGTGACCGCCGCTCAGGCGCTGCATGCCAAGCAGCAAGCTGCGCGGCAACGCAGCCAGGACCGACGCAATCGTGCGAAGTCAAAGGCCCAGGCTCCGGCCCCCGCCGCCGACACCGTAACGGTGCAGTCCACCGACTGAACTCAGTCGCGTTCTGCCGTGTAGCCATGCTGGATGGCAGCCCATTGCGGGGCTGCCGTCTGGCAGGCCCGGTAATGGACCAGGTTCGGTTTCGAGGCCTGGTGCATGTAACGATGGTTTCAAGACCCACCTGATATGCAAGCCGTGGCAGCTGATGCCGGGGCGTAATCACGTGCGTCGGTTTCAGAATGCGCCTGGTCGCTCGTATACAACCCCTCGGCGCTACAAGTGCCATGCTAGCAGGATGCCCAAGGGTCAGTGCGCGCAGACGTGCGGCCGTGGGCGAGGAGGCCACCCGTACCACGCAACTGTGACGTGGATGGTGCGCCGCAGCAGAACACGCCGGAAACCTGCCCCCTAAAACAATCAGGCAGGGTCCGTGATGCCGAGGTCCGCTGTATGCCTGATGAATTGCTCCACCTGCCTGTAATCCAGCGTATTCTGGCCCGCGACAAGGACACCCCCGGTGCCCTGTTGCCGATCCTGCATGCTGTCCAGCACGAGATGGGTTACATCCCCGATGCCTCGGTCCCCGAAATCGCCCATGCCCTGAACCTCAGCCTGGCTGAAGTGCGTGGGGTAATCAGCTTTTATCACGACTTCCGCACCGCGCCGCCCGCTCGCCACACCCTGCGCCTGTGCCGTGCCGAGTCGTGCCAGAGCCGTGGCGCCGAAGCCCTGGCCGCGCAATTGCGTGAACAGTTGGCACTGGACGACCACGGCACCAGCGCCGACGGGTCCATCAGCCTGCGCCCTGTTTACTGCCTGGGTGCCTGTGCCTGCTCGCCAGCGCTGGAGCTGGACGGCCAGGTGCACGCGCGACTCACCCCTGAGCGCCTGCGAGACTTGGTCAATGGTTGCCGGGAGGACTCAGCATGCTGAAGCTGTACATTCCCTGTGATTCCGTAGCCCGTGCCGTGGGTGCCGACCAGGTCGCCGAGGCCCTGCTGCGCGAGGCCGAGCGCCGCCAGTTGCCGCTGGACATCCAGCGCACCAGCTCGCGCGGGCTTTACTGGCTGGAGCCGCTGATCGAGTGCGACAGTGCGCAAGGGCGCCTGGGTTTCGGCCCGATTACGCCACACGATGTGCCGTCACTGCTTGATGCCCTGGCGGGCGAACCCGGTGGCCACTCGCTGGCACTGGGGCCGGTCGAAGAAATACCCTATCTCAAGACCCAGCAACGCTTGCTGTTCGCTCGCGCTGGCATCACCCGCCCATTGTCGCTGGACGACTATCGTGCCAACGGTGGTTTCGCAGGCCTGGAGGCCGCTGTGGCGCTGGATGGTGCCGAAGTGGTTGCCGCAGTACTCGACTCCGGCCTGCGTGGCCGTGGTGGTGCGGCGTTCCCGGCCGGCATCAAGTGGCGCACCGTGCGTGATGCTGGCGCCGGGCAGAAGTACGTGGTGTGCAACGCTGACGAGGGTGACTCGGGCACGTTCGCTGATCGCATGCTGATGGAAGGCGACCCCTTCCTGCTGATCGAGGGCATGATCATTGCCGGCCTCGCCGTGGGTGCCGACAAGGGCTATATCTATGTGCGCTCGGAGTATCCCGATGCCATCCGGGTACTCGACCAGGCCTTCGCCATCGCGCGTGACGCTGGCTACCTGGGTGCTGACGTAGCCGGCAGCGGCCAGGCGTTCGACCTGGAGGTGCGGGTGGGCGCCGGTGCCTATATTTGCGGCGAAGAAACCGCGCTGCTCGAATCCATCGAAGGCAAGCGTGGCATCGTCCGCGCCAAGCCACCGCTGCCTGCGCTGCAAGGGCTGTTCGGCCTGCCGACGCTGGTGCACAACGTGCTTACCCTGGCTTCGGTGCCCATCATTCTGGCCAAGGGTGCAGCGTTCTATCGCGATTTCGGCATGGGCCGCTCGCTGGGCACCATGCCGTTCCAGCTGGCCGGCAACATTCGCCAGGGTGGCCTGGTCGAGCGCGCGTTCGGCCTGACCCTGCGCGAGCTGGTGGAAGGCTATGGCGGTGGCACGGCCAGTGGCCGGCCGCTGAAGGCCGCGCAGGTCGGTGGCCCGCTTGGTGCCTGGGTACCCCCCAGCCATTTCGACACCCCACTGGACTATGAAGCGTTTGCTGCCGTGGGCGCGATGCTCGGCCACGGCGGTGTGGTGGTGGCCGACGATACGTTGAACATGGCCAGCATGGCGCGTTTCGCCCTGCAGTTCTGTGCCGAGGAGTCCTGCGGCAAGTGCACCCCGTGCCGTATCGGTTCCACCCGGGGCATGGAAGTGGTCGACCGGTTGATCGCCAGCAGCGACATCACCGAACGCCATGACCAGGCGCTGTTGCTGCGCGACCTGTGCGACACCCTGCAGTACGGTTCGCTGTGCGCCATGGGCGGTATGACTGCCTATCCGGTGGCCAGCGCGCTCAAGTACTTCCCTGCCGATTTTGGGCTGACCACCACGGAGGCCGCACAGTGATCAATTTCTTCGACCCCGCTTCTGATAAAAGCAGCGACCTCGGCACACCGGCCCGCGAAAGCGACGTGCAGGTCAGCCTGAGCATCGACGGCCGCGCCATCAGCGTGCCTGCTGGCACCTCGGTCATGCGCGCCGCCGCCATGCTGGGCACCAGCATCCCCAAACTGTGCGCCACCGACAGCCTCGAAGCCTTCGGCTCCTGCCGCATGTGCATGGTGGAAATCGAAGGCATGCGCGGTTACCCGGCATCCTGCACCACGCCAGTCAGTGAAGGCATGGTGGTGCGCACCGAAACCCCGCGCCTGGCCGGGCTGCGTCGCAACGTGATGGAGCTGTACATTTCCGACCACCCCCTGGACTGCCTGACCTGTTCGGCCAACGGCAACTGCGAGCTGCAGACCGTGGCCGGCCAGGTGGGCCTGCGTGAGGTGCGCTACGGCTATGACGGCGCCAACCACCTGGACGAGAAAAAAGACGTTTCCAACCCGTATTTCGACTATGAGCCGAGCAAGTGCATCGTCTGCAGCCGCTGTGTGCGCGCCTGCGAGGACATCCAGGGTACGTTCGCTCTGACCATTACCGGGCGTGGTTTCGAATCGCGGGTGGCGCCAGCGGGTGGCGAAAACTTCCTTGCTTCCGAATGCGTTTCGTGCGGCGCCTGCGTGCAGGCCTGTCCGACCGCGACCCTGACGGAAAAGAGCCTGGTGCAGCTTGGCCAGCCTGAGCGTTCGGTCATTACCACCTGCGCCTACTGCGGCGTTGGCTGCTCGTTCCGCGCCGAAATCAAGGGTGACCAGTTGGTGCGCATGGTCCCGGACAAGAACGGTGGCGCCAACCACGGCCACGCCTGCGTCAAGGGCCGCTTTGCCTGGGGCTACGCCACCCACCCGGACCGCATCACCAAACCGATGATCCGCAAGCGCCTGGAAGACCCATGGCAGGAAGTCAGCTGGGACGAGGCCGTGACCTATGCCGCCAGCGAGTTCCGCCGCATCCAGCTCAAATACGGGCGCGACTCCATCGGCGGTATCACCTCCAGCCGTTGTACCAACGAAGAAGCCTACCTGGTGCAGAAACTGGTGCGCACGGCGTTTGGTAACAACAACGTCGATACCTGTGCACGGGTGTGCCATTCGCCCACCGGTTATGGCCTGAAGCAGACCCTGGGTGAGTCGGCCGGCACGCAAAGCTTCGACTCGGTGATGCAGGCCGACGTTGTGCTGGTGATTGGCGCCAACCCCACCGATGCGCACCCGGTGTTCGGCTCGCAACTCAAGCGCCGCCTGCGCCAAGGGGCGCGGCTGATCGTGATCGACCCACGGCGCATCGACCTGGTCTACTCGCCGCACGCCCGCGCCGACCTGCACCTGCAACTGCGCCCGGGCACCAACGTGGCCATGCTCAACGCCCTGGCCCACGTGATCGTCACCGAGGGCCTGCTGGCCCAGCGCTTCATCGATGCCCGCTGCGAAACCGAAGACTTCGCCCGTTGGCGCGACTTCGTCAGCCTGCCAGACAACGCCCCCGAGGTGCTCGGCCTGGTTTGTGGTGTGCCCGCTGAGCAGATCCGCGCTGCGGCCCGGCTGTATGCCACCGGCGGTAACGCGGCCATCTACTACGGCCTGGGTGTGACCGAGCACAGCCAAGGCAGTACTGCAGTGATGGGCATCGCCAACCTGGCCATGGCCACTGGCAACATCGGCCGTGAAGGGGTAGGGGTGAACCCGCTGCGCGGGCAGAACAATGTGCAGGGCTCGTGCGACATGGGCTCGTTCCCCCACGAGTTGCCCGGCTACCGGCATGTCTCCAACGAGGGCGTGCGCGCCGAGTTCGAACAGGCGTGGGGCGTGACCTTGCAGCCCGACCCGGGTCTGCGCATTCCCAACATGTTCGAGGCGGCGCTGGATGGCAGCTTCAAGGCGCTGTACTGCCAGGGTGAGGACATCGCCCAGAGCGACCCCAACACCCAGCACGTCACCGCGGCCTTGCTGGCCATGGAGTGCGTGGTGGTGCAGGACATCTTCCTTAACGAAACTGCCAAGTTCGCCCATGTGTTCCTGCCGGGCAGTTCGTTCCTGGAAAAGGACGGCACCTTCACCAACGCCGAGCGGCGTATTTCGCGGGTGCGCAAGGTCATGGAACCGCTGGCTGGCAAGGCCGACTGGGAAGCTACCGTGGCCCTGGCCAACGCCCTGGGCTACCCGATGAACTACCGCCATCCTTCCGAGATCATGGATGAGATCGCCCGCCTGACGCCGACCTTCCGTCGTGTCAGCTACGCTGAACTCGACCGCCATGGCAGCCTGCAGTGGCCGTGCAACGACGCTGCCCCAGACGGCACGCCGACCATGCACATCGACCAGTTCGTGCGTGGCAAGGGCCGCTTCATGCTCACCGGCTACGTGCCCACCGACGAAAAGGTCAACAACCGCTACCCGTTGCTGCTGACCACCGGGCGCATTCTCAGCCAGTACAACGTCGGCGCCCAGACCCGGCGTACCGGCAACGTCGCCTGGCATGACGCCGACCGCCTGGAGATCCACCCGACCGACGCGGAAAGCCGTGGCATCCACGACGGTGACTGGGTCGGCATCGGCAGCCGCGCCGGGCAGACTGTGCTGCGTGCCAAGGTCAGTACGCGAGTGGCGCCGGGAGTGGTGTACACCACCTTCCACTTCCCCGAGTCGGGGGCCAACGTGATCACCACCGACAACTCCGACTGGGCCACCAACTGCCCCGAGTACAAGGTGACGGCAGTGGAAGTGGTGAAAGTGTTCCAGCCATCGCAATGGCAAAAGCGCTATCAGGACTTCAGTGATGAACAGCAGCGGCTGCTGAAAGAGCGCCGCACTGCGGAGAAAGCCGAGGTTCGCCGATGAGCAGCGAAAACCTGGTCAAGATGGCCAACCAGATTGCCCATTACTTCGACAGCGAGCCCGACCGGGCGCTGGCGGTGCAAGGGGTGCGGCAGCATTTGCAGAGCTTCTGGACGCCGGCCATGCGCCGGCAGCTGGCGGAATGGAGCGAGGCCCATGTGGGGGAGGGGCTTGACCCGAAGGTGCGGGAGGCGTTGGTCTAGATCCCCGGGCGGCAACGGAACCTTGGGGGCGGGTTTGTCTGCGAATGTGGCGTTGAAATCAATGACGCATTCGTGGGTGAACCCGCTCCTCCAAGGGGCCTGCATATTGCCTACTCAGCCGCGGGCCAGCTCCGCCAGGTGGGCGATGGCTTCTTCGCTCTTGAGCACCAGCACATCACCCTGCAGCGCATCCAGCACCACTTCCGAGGTATTACCAATCAACGCCCCGGAAATGCCCGTGCGGCACACCGTGCCCATCACCGTCACCACGGCATCGAGCTTCTGTTCGGTATGGGGAATCAACACATCCGCCGGCCCTTCAGCCACATGCAGGCATTCTTCCCTGATGCCGTATTCAGCCTGGAACGCGCTGCACGCTTCACGGTAGCGCTTTTCGATCGTATCGCTCAGCTGGTACGCCGGGTCCGACGCTGACAGCATCGGCGACGGGTGGGCACTGATGACATGCAGTTCTCCCTTGGCCAGTTTGGCAATCTCGAAGCCGTGGTCGATGATGCTGGCATGCAGGCGGCGGTGGTCTTCGTCCTGGTTGCCCACGTCCACCGCCGCCAGGATCTTGCCGCCGGTCCATGGCCGCTCGCTCTTGACCATCAACACGGCACACGGGCATTGGCGCAGCAGTTTCCAGTCGCTGGGGGTGAGCAGGGCCTTTTTCAGCGGGTTGTCCGGGCGATGGTCCTTGATCACCAGTTCGCAGCCTTCGGCCTGTTGTACATGGATGATGGTGTCGTGCAGGTTGTCGCGCCAGCCCTCTTCATGGGTGACATTGTCGAAGCCGTCATCATGCAACTGGCTGCTCAGCAGGCTCAGCAGCGCACTGTGATCATGCCGTTTGTCGCACATCAGCAAGTGCAGGCGCGCGCCGGTGATGCCGGCAATCAGCTTGGCCCGTGTAAGCGCCCGGCTGTGGGCGTGCGCGGGGTCGAGGACGACGAGGATGCTGCGGACGGCTTGCATGGGCGTTAACTCCCTTCGATGATGGCGACCAGTGCCTGACTATAGTCGGCGCTTCGCCCTCCAGCGCTTGATGTACATCAAGCATAGTCACTGGCGTCGCCAGCCGCCGCCGGTATAATCGCCGACCCTGCCTGTTCTGTGTGGTTGCACGCTTATGTCCCTGATCCCCGAAATCGACGCCTTTCTTGGCTGCCCGACGCCAGACGCCTGGATCGAAGCGGCGCTCGCCGACCAGGAAACCCTGCTGATCGACCACAAGAACTGCGAGTTCAAGGCCGCCAGCACGGCCTTGAGCCTGATCGCCAAGTACAACACTCACCTTGATCTGATCAACATGATGTCGCGCCTGGCCCGCGAGGAGCTGGTGCATCACGAACAGGTGTTACGCCTCATGAAACGCCGCGGTGTGCCGCTACGCCCGGTGTCGGCGGGGCGTTACGCGTCGGGCTTGCGTCGACTGGTACGCGCCCACGAGCCGGTCAAGCTAGTGGATACACTGGTGGTGGGGGCGTTCATCGAGGCGCGCAGTTGCGAACGTTTTGCCGCACTGGTGCCACATCTGGATGAAGAGCTGGGCCGCTTCTACCACGGGTTGCTGAAAAGCGAAGCGCGCCACTACCAGGGCTACCTGAAACTGGCGCACAACTACGGTGAGGAGGCGGACATCGCCCGCCGTGTCGAGCTGGTACGCGCTGCGGAAATGGAGCTGATCCAGTCGCCCGACCAGGAGCTGCGCTTCCACAGCGGCATCCCGCAGGCTTTGGCCGCCTGATGGGCACCAGGCGGCGCAGGCCTTAACTGCGCCGACCCAGTAGCAGGCCTACCACCAGCCCGAGGCCGGCGGAAATGGCCACGGTCTGCCAGGGGTGGCCGCCGATGTAGTCCTGAGTGGCGTCCACCACCGGTTGCGCCTTGCTGCGCACGTTGCTCGCAGCCTGGCGTGCCTGGCGCAGCTTCAGGCTCACCTGGGCGCGCAACGTCTCTGCTTCTTCGCCGACCAGTGCGGCACTGTCGTTCAGCAGTTTTTCCGATTCTTCTATCAGCGATTGCAGTTCGCTGAATACCTGGTCCTTGATCTGATCGCTGTCAGCCAGCGTGGCGTTTTTCCGGGCCATGAACTCGTCCTCGTCAATGGGGTTGTGAACAATGGATGCCGCCACGTCGGGAAAGTTGCGGCGGCTTTCCGATGATGGGTTGCCTGGGTGTAAGATAGCGGCCATTTTCAAACCTGCAGGTACCTTAATGAGTTTCAATCTGGCCAACATGAGCTTCGAGGAACGGGCGCAGATCGAGGCAGAGAAGGCCCGGCTGTTCGAGATGTGGCAGAACAACCTGGGCAAAGCCAAGGGCGAAGCCGCCCGGCTGATTGCCGAAAAGCCACGGCGCAAGGGCAAATGGGCCGAGTGGGTGCGCGCCGAACTGGACGGCATGACGCCGCCTGAATACGCCAGCATGGTGCGCAGCGAAGTCAACAAGCTGATGGCCGCAGCCAGCGCCAACCGCTGAGCACACCCGCCCGGCGCTTATCAGTAGGTGCCCTTGGGCAAGTCCAGCTTGCCTTCATCGGTAAAGCGCACGGTCCCCAGCGGCCCGCCGGCCAGTTTGCCGCGCAGCTTGTAGGGTAGACCCTGCAGCGAGTCCAGCTTGCCCAGCCCATAGGCCTGGCGCAGGAAGGAAAACGCCGTGATGCTTACCGGCACCACGATCACCGCTTCGTCGTAGCGGCCAATGTGCCCCTGCTGATCACTGACCCCAGCGGCCAGCGGCTGGCCGTTTACTTCCAGGTTCAAGGCGATGCCGTTGTAATCGATCGGCGCCTCATTGGGGTTTTGCACTCGCATTTTCACCGCCATGCGCAGTTCCAGCTCCTGACCGGGCAGCGGTTCGATGCCGATCACGCTGATGTTCACCGGGTCGCGTGGCTGGAACAGCGCACAGGCCCCCAGGCCACAGGCCAGCAGCAGGACCAGGAGCAGGCGGGTGTAGCGGTACAGACGGGCAGTCATGGGCTGTGACCTTGCCGGAGTGGAGCTGGCAGTGTGGCAAATGCGCGTCGACGTTGAAAGTATCGTTTGATATGAAAGATACTGTTTCTCATTAACGCTCGATAACCTCTCTTACTGGCTGTTCCCAAACCATGCTGACTTCACCCATGTCGGGCCTGCTGGCAAGTTTCCAGGAGCACTACGACGATCTGCTGCAGTTTCTGACACGGCGCATGAGCGACCGCCAGCGCGCGGCCGATGTGGCGCAGGAAACCTACCTGAAGCTGGTGAACATCGACGAGCAGGCGGTGCCGGTGTTGCACGCGCGCAGTTTCATCTTTCGCGTGGCCGGCAACCTGGCGATTGACGCCTTGCGCCGTGAGCAACGCATCGCCGCCTGCCACGACGACAGCGACGGAGCCTGTGAGGTGGCCTGCCCGGCGCCGGCACCCGAGGCGGCCTTGCTGGCCCGCGAGCGATTGCAGATTCTTGACCAGGCGTTGTTGCAGTTGCCCGACAATGCCCGCCAGGCGCTGTTGCTCAACCGTGTCGAGGGCCTGACCCAGAAGCAGGTCGCTCAACGCCTGGGGGTTTCCGAGAGCATGGTGGCAAAGTATATCGGCCAGGCCTTGCGCCATTGCCGCGGCCGGCTGAAGCAGGCGGGTGTGGCGGCATCGGTGGTGTTGTTGGTCGCCGCCGTGGCGGGTTGGCAGCAAGCCCCGATGCTGCTGGCCGATTACCACACCGCCGTGGGCGAGCGGCAGGTCATTACCCTGGCAGATGGCACACGGGTGACGCTGAACAGCGCCAGTGCCTTGAGCGTGGCGTTCAGCGAGCATGAGCGGCGTGTGGTACTCGATGCGGGTGAGGCGTTGTTCGAGACCGCCGATGATTCACGTCCGTTTGTGGTCGAAACGGCCGGTGCGCGGGTGCAGGGCAATGCCGCCACCTTCAGCGTGCAGCGCGATGGCCACGTCGTGTTGGCTCGCGGTGAAGCCAAGGTGGGTGAACATGAACTGGCAGTGGCGGCCGATGCCGGCACGCAGATGGCCTGGCAGCGTGGCAAGCTGATCTTCAACGGCAAGCCGCTGGGGCAGGTGCTGACCGAGCTTGAGCGATACCGGCATGGGCGCATTGTGTTGTCCGACAGCAAGCTGGCTGCGATGGAAGTGAGCGGGGTGTTTGACCTGGATGAACCTGAGGCCCTGTTGCGGACGTTGGAGCAACGGTATGGCCTGAAGGTGACCTACCTGCCGTGGTTGGCCGTGGTGCATTGATCAGCCTGTGTCGGCCTCTTAGCGGGCAAGCCCGTTCCTGCACAGATCGCACAATCTTCAGGCGGGCGCAGTCGTTGTAGGAGCGGGCTTGCCCGCGAAGAGGCCGGGCAGAAACAAAAATATTTTTCATTTGGCACTGCAAGTTCCTGCAAGCCAGATCGTCGTAGTGAGACTGATCAGCAACCCATTCTCATTTACGACTTGTCAGGAAGCTCATTCGTGCCTCTGATGCTCAAGCCCTTGCACCGCCGTCGCGGTTCTTTTCACCATGCCTTGATGTCTTGCAGTGCCGTGGCCCTGTTGCTCGGCCCCCTGCACGCAGGGGCCGCGACGACTGCCGAACAGACCCAGATGCAAGCTCGCCAGGTCCAGCTCGACCTGCCAGCCCAACCGCTTGACCAGGCGCTGACCACTTTCGCCGACCAGGCCGGCCTGCACCTGCTGTACACCACAGGCGATGTCGCCGGCCAGGTCAGCCCGGCGTTGCAGGGCAACTTCAGTGTCGAGCAGGCCCTGCAGCAGTTGCTGGCCGGCAGCGGCATGAGCTGGCAGTTCAGCGAGGCTCGCACCGTCACCTTGCGCAAGGCCGAGGCCGTGCCGCAGGCGGTCAACCTCAAGCCGATCGAAGTCAGCGTAGCCTCGCGCACCAGCACCGCCATCAGCGAAATCCCCGGGACCGTCTGGGTGGTCGACCAGCAGCAATTGCGCGAGCAGATCGACAGCGGCGTCAGCCTGAAGGAAGCCATCGGCAAGCTGGTGCCGAGCCTTGACCTGGCGCCGGAAGGGCGCACCAATTATGGCCAGAACATGCGTGGGCGCAACGTGCTGGTGATGATCGACGGGGTCAGCCAGAACAGCTCCCGCGGCCTGTCGCGCCAGTTCGACAGCATTTCGCCGTTCAACGTCGAGCGCGTCGAAGTGCTGTCTGGCGCCAGCGCCATCTACGGCGGTGGCGCCACCGGCGGCATCATCAACATCGTGACCAAGAAGGGCGAGCCTGGCCCGGCGCGCTTCGAGACCCAGTTGGGGGCCAGCAGCGGTTTCAACAACAGCGACGACCTGGCCACCCGCTTCGCCCAGTCGGTCAGCGGCGGCAACGAGCGGGTCAATGCCCGGTTGGGCGTTTCCGGTGAGCAGAACGAAGCCTTCTACGATGGTGCTGGCGACCAGATCTTCATCGACAACACCCAGACCGACCTGCAGTACAACCGCACCATCGACGTACTCGGCACCTTGGGCCTGCAGCTGAACGACCAGCAGAGCCTCGACCTGTTGGCCCAGTACTACGACTCGGGCAACCATGGCAGCACGGGTATCTACTTCCCCAACCTGAACTACAACGCGCCATCCGACCTGGAAGACGCCGAACTGCGCAGCGGTTATTCATCGGACCTGGAGCCGCGTACGCGGCGCTTGCTGCTCAACGCCAATTACCACCACACCGACGTGCTGGGGCAGGACTTCTACCTGCAGGCCTCGTACCGCAAGGAAGATGACAACTTCTACCCGTTCCCGTACTACAACCGTGCCACGCCCACCGGCTCGCGCGGGGTGTACTTTGCCGCCTCGCAGCAGAACTTCGAAGTCACCAGCCTCAAGGGCCTGTTTGCCAAGCAGTGGGATACGCTGAAGCTGACCTACGGCGTTGACCTGGACCGCGAGCGCTTCAACGCCGAGCAGACCACCTTCAACGCCCAGACCTCGTCCGAGTCGGGTGGCCTGGAGCTGGAAAAAGACAGCAAGGCCGACCGCTACCCCAGCTACCGGGTGGATGGTGTGTCGGTGTATGCCCAGCTGGACTGGCATGCCACCGACAACCTGACATTGTCCGGTGGTGCCCGGCGGCAGCAGATGGACGTTGATGTCAGCGACTTCAAGGGCGTGCCAGGTGGCAGTAACGACTATCAGGTCAACCTGTTCAACGTCGGTGCCATCTACGACTTCAAGAACGGCCACCAGGTGTGGAGCAACTATGGCGAAGGCTTCGACCTGCCTGACCCGGCCAAGTACTACGGCAAGCCGGGCCTGAGCGTGGCCGATAACCCGTTGGCCGGTATCAAGAGCCGCCAGGTGGAATTGGGCTGGCGCTATGCCGACCTGGATTGGGATGCACAGGCCGCGCTGTATTACATCTGGTCGGACAAGATCATCAACGTCGATTCGCAAACGCTGACCATCGACGTGAAAGAGCAGAAAAGCCGCGACTTCGGCTTTGAAGGTGCACTGACCCGGCACTTCCAGACCGGCTGGGAAGCTGGCGGCACAATGCACATGACACGCTCCGAGGAAGAGGCCGAGGATGGCGGCTGGATCAAGCGCGATGCCCGTTATGCCTCGTTGTCCAAGGCAACCGCATTTGTCGGCTGGAAGGGCGATGGCCGCAGTGCACGCTTGCAGGCCAACCATGCCTTCAGCCTGAAAGATGATGCCGATCACGAGATTGACGGCTACACCACCTTCGACCTGCTGGGTAGCCAGGATACCGGTTTCGGCACCTTCAGTGCCGGTATCCAGAACCTGCTGGACAAGCAGTACAGCACGGTATGGGGGCAGCGTGCGACGTTGTTCTATTCGCCGACCTACGGGCCGGCGTATCTGTATGACTACCAGGGGCGTGGGCGTACCTACACGCTGAGCTGGAGCATGGCTTACTGATTGTGGCGGCCTGAACGGGCCTGTTCGCGGCGGCAACGGTGAACGGCGGGTGGAGATTGGCCAGCAGGGCCGGCCTCTTCGCGGGTGAACCCGCTCCTACACGACGGCCAGTGTCCAACCATCGGTGCGTGTCCACCCTCGATCAGGCGTAGGAGCGGGTTTACCCGCGAAGGGGCCGGTTCAGGCAAACGCCGCCAGCAAATCCTGCGCAAATACATGGGCTGCCTCGCCAACCCCCTGTGCCCGGTGCCGGGCCAGGGTGAACGGCACCCCAAAATCAAGCTCAGGGTCCAGCGCCCATATCAGCCCATCGGCCTCCCAGGCCTGTGCGCAATGGCATGGCAAGTAGCCAATATGCCGCCCAGACAGAATGAACGTCAGCACGCTTTCGATCTGCTCCGCCACTGCCGTGCTGCGTCTGCTCTGGAACGGTTCGCCCCCTTTGAGAAAACGGTACGGATGGCGCACCTGGTCCATGTCCAGCAACCGCTCAAGCCCAATATCCGTTTCGCCATACAGCACATGCCCCTTGCCGCAATACAGCCGCTGTCGTTCCGCGAACAAGGGCTGGTAATCAAAGGCCGCCTGGTTGCCGGAAAAGTAGCTGATGGCATAGTCCAGACGCTGCTCCAGCAACAGCCGTTCCAGCTCCGCCGGCGGTGCACTGACAAGCTCCAGTTGCACCGATTCCTCTCGCCTGCGAAATGCCGCAATGGCCGCCGCCAGTTTCAGGCTCACCGCCTTGTCCTGATTTTCCGCCATGCCAATGCGCACAGTTCCCAGCAGTCGCCCGGCAACGCCGTTGGCCTGCTGGCGAAACTGTTCGATGTTCAGCAGCAGCCCACGCGCCGCGTCCAATAGCAACTCACCTTTTTCCGTCAGGCGAAACCCACCCTTGCCGCGGCTGCACAGGCGGTAACCCAAACGTGCCTCCAGTTGCGCCATGCGCTGGCTGATGGTGGGCTGGCTCAGGCCCAGCACGCCTTGAGCGGCGCTGAAGCCACCCGCCTCGACTACAGTGACGAACAGCCGCAGCAGGTGCAGGTCGGGATCGTGCACTTGTCCGAGCATTACATTGCTCCTGATGAATGTCAGCTTTGCAAACTTGCCATTGGTGCAATGTAACCCGGCTGGCATGCTCGCGGCATCCACCCATTTACCGAGGTGTCCGCCATGCGTCGATCGTTGTGCCTTTTATCTCTTGTTCTAGCCCTGCCGCTGCAGGCCGAAGAAAAGGTCGTCAACCTCTACAGCTGGGCCGATTACGTCGCCCCGCAAACCCTGCAGCGCTTCGAACAGGAAACGGGCTACAAGGTGCGTTACGACACCTTTGACACCCCCGAGGTGCTGGAAACCAAGCTGTTGACCGGTGGTAGCGGCTACGACGTGGTGGTGCCGTCATCCACCGTGCTGGCCCGGGCGCTCAAGGCCAATGCCCTGCAAGCGCTGGACGCTCAGACCATGCCTGGCTATGGCAACCTCGACAAGGACCTGCTGGGCAAACTGGCCGAGGTTGACCCCGGCAACCGCCATGCCGTGCCGTACACCTGGGGTACGCTGGGCCTGGGGGTAAATGTGGAGGCAGTACGCCAGCGCCTTGGCGATGTACCGCTGGACAGCCTCGACCTGTTGTTCAAGCCCGAGTACGCCACCCGCCTGAAGGGTTGCGGCATCGCTTTGCCTGACTCGCCCCAGGAGGTGATCGGCGTAGCCCTGAATTACCTGGGCAAGGACCCTTACAGCCAGAACAAGGATGACCTGGCTGCCGCGCAGAACCTGCTCAGCCAGTTGCAGCCGTCGATCAGCTACGTTGCCAACGGCCGGCAGATCAACGACCTGGCCAATGGCAGCGTGTGCCTGGCGCTGACCTACAACGGTGACGCAGCGATGGCCGCCGACCAGGCCCGTCGTGCCGGCAAGCCTTTCGAGGTGATCTACCGCATCCCCCGCGAAGGCACGCTGGTATGGCAGGACAACCTGGTCATCCCCAAGGACGCCCCGCACCCCGAGGCCGCACGGGCGTTCATCGCCTTCATGCTCAAGCCAGAGTCGGTGGCAGCGCTGACCAACACGCTGTTCTTCGCCAATGCCAACCAGGCTGCCACGCCGCTGGTGGACGAAGCGGTGCGCAACGACCCGGATATCTATCCGTCGGCCGAGGTGCGTCAACGCCTGTATGCCGACCGCAGCATGGCCTTGGCCGACCTGCGCCAACGCAACCGTCTGTGGACTGCCTTCCGCAGCCGGCAGTAGCCCATGACAATCAAGGAGCCCGACCGTGGACCAAGCCGCAAGCAATGACCAGGCCATGACCCGCGATAGCCTGTATGGTACCGCCGCAGAAAGCACCTACGCCGGTGTTGTCAGTTTTTCCCGCCGTCGCTACAGCCGCGACTTGCGCGGTGTGGATGTGGTGGTCAGCGGTGTGCCGTTCGACACGGCCACCAGTAACCGCCCCGGCGCGCGCTTCGGCCCGCGGGCGATCCGTGCGGCCTCGGTCCAGCAGGCCTGGGCCCGCCACTGGCCGTGGGCATTCGACCCGTTCGACCACCTGGCGGTGATCGACTATGGCGACTGCCCCTTCGACAGCGGCACGCCGCAGTCGGTACCGGACAGCATCGAGGCCCATGCCGAGCACATTCTGCAGGCGGGTTGCGCCATGCTGACCCTTGGTGGCGACCATTTCATCAGCTACCCGCTGCTCAAGGCTCACGCCCGCCGCCATGGCCCGCTGGCGCTGATCCATTTCGATGCGCACAGTGACACCTGGCCGGACGAGGCGGGCAAGCGCATCGACCACGGCACCATGTTCTGGCATGCCGCCCGCGAAGGCCTGGTTGACCCGGCCCACTCGGTGCAGATTGGCCTGCGCACGACCAATGACGACAGCCAGGGCTTTGCCATTCTCGATGCCAGGCAAGTGCACCGCCAGGGCACAGAGGCGGTAATTGCAGCGATTCGCCAGCGGGTGGGCGAGCGGCCGGTGTATCTGACCTTCGACATCGACTGCCTCGACCCGGCCTACGCGCCCGGTACCGGAACGCCAGTGTGTGGCGGGCTAAGCACGGTGCAGGCGCTGGAGATTCTGGGTGGGCTGCGTGGCATCAACCTGGTAGGCATGGACTTGGTGGAAGTGGCGCCAGCCTATGACCATGCCGATATCACCGCGTTGGCCGGGGCAACCCTGGCCATGGAGATGCTGTGCCTGTATGCGGCGCGGCACAAGGTGGATAACGGCCAGTAGAAGGTTGCGGCCATTGGAGGGCGAAGCAGCCCTCCGCGGCCCATACTGAAACATCAGGAATCAACTCCACCCGCATTCACACTTTTGCCGCGAACCCCTCGCGCCTTAGGCTATCAAACCCACCAGGCGCGGCATTTTCGTACAGGAGGTGAAGCATGACCCCGACATTGCCCATCCTGGCCCTCGGCCTGGCCTTGTGCCTGCCCGCGCACGCGGCTGCGCAGCAGCCCGTGCAACGTGCTGCCGGCAACAACAACCCTTACAACAGCCCGATCCAGCGGGCCAACCCCAACAGCCGTCAAGGCAGCATGCCGGCTGCGCCACCGGTACGTGGCCCGTCCACCGACCCCTACCAGCGCCCACCCACCCTGGACAACCGCGGCATCGGCAATGGCGACAACCTGCGCCGTCAGCAGCAAACCCCGAACCTGGAACCCACCCGGCCACCGCGCGACAACCCTCGTGCGCCTTAAGCCTACTTGAAAGGAATCCGGCATGCTTCGAGCACCCTGGCTAGTCACCCTGACCGCCGCTGCGCTACTGCCACTGTGGGCGCATGCGGCGGCCGAACAGCGGTTCCCCAGCGAAGAAGGTACCTTGATCGTCGACACGCTTGCCGATGGCCTGCGCAACCCCTGGGCCCTGGCCTTCCTGCCCGGTGGCAAGGACATGCTGGTGACCGAGCGCGCCGGCAACCTGCGGCTGGTCAATGCCGAAGGCAAGGTTGGCCCGTCGATCAGCGGTGTACCCAAGGTCTGGGCCGAAGGCCAGGGCGGCTTGCTGGATGTGG
Source organism: Pseudomonas sp. 2,4-D (assembly GCF_030418155.1). NCBI lineage: Bacteria > Pseudomonadati > Pseudomonadota > Gammaproteobacteria > Pseudomonadales > Pseudomonadaceae > Pseudomonas > Pseudomonas sp. 2,4-D. The sequence goes on along the minus strand of NZ_JAUHUI010000047.1, from coordinate 9,982 downwards.
CGCTGTCGCCGGAGTTCGGCAAGGACCGCACCGTCTACCTGTCCTACGCCGAGGAGGGCAGCGACGGCAAGGCCGGTACTGCGGTCGGCCGCGGGCAGCTGTCCGAAGACCGCGCCCGGCTGGAGAATTTCACCGTGATCTTCCGCCAGCAGCCCAAGCTGTCGGTGGGTAACCACTTCGGCTCGCGGCTGGTGTTCGACCGCGACGGCTACCTGTTCATCGCCCTGGGCGAGAACAACCAACGCCCCACTGCCCAGGACCTGGACAAGTTGCAAGGCAAGGTCGTGCGTATTCTGCCGGACGGCGAAGTGCCCAAAGACAACCCCTTCGTCGGCAAGGACAACGTGCGCCCGGAGATCTGGTCGTACGGCCACCGTAATCAGCAAGGCGCCGCGCTCAACCCCTGGACCGGCCAACTGTGGACCCACGAACACGGCCCACGCGGTGGTGATGAAATCAACATCCCAAAGCCTGGCAAGAACTATGGTTGGCCGATTGCGACCCACGGCATCAACTACTCGCTGCTGCCAATCCCCGAGGCCAAGGGCGAGCGTGTGCACGGCATGGTCGACCCGCACCATGTATGGGAAAAGTCACCGGGTATCAGCGGTATGGCGTTCTACGACAGCCCAACGTTCAAGGCCTGGGACCACAATCTGTTCATAGGGGCGCTGGCCACGCAGGAATTGATCCGCTTGCAACTGGATGGCGACAAGGTGGTGCACGAGGAGCGGTTGCTCGGTGACCTGAAGGCGCGTATCCGTGACGTGCGGGTAGGGCCGGATGGTTACCTGTATGTACTGACCGATGACAAGGACGGTGCGCTACTCAAGGTCGGCCTGGCCGACTGACGCGCGCCTGCACCGAGGGTGACAGTCGGGTAGAATGCGGCATGGCCCTCGACCCCCAAACCCTCTACCAGCAAGCCCTGAGCACTCGGGGCTACGTTGCTGACCCTGCCCAGGCCCGCGTCGTCGAGGCCTTGCAAGCCTGCTTCCAGTCCCTTGAGCAGGGCCGCCCTACCCAGGGCCTCTACCTCTGGGGCCCGGTCGGGCGCGGCAAGACCTGGCTGATGGACCAGTTCCACCAGTGTCTGCGCATACCGAGCCGGCGCCAGCACTTTCATCACTTCATGGCCTGGGTGCATCAACGCCTGTTTCAGCTCAACGGCACCGCCGACCCGCTGTTGGCCCTGGCGGCGGAGCTGGCGCGGCAGATCCGCGTGCTGTGCTTCGATGAATTGTTCGTCAGCGACATTGGGGATGCGATCATCCTCGGCCGCTTGTTCCAGGTATTGTTCGATCAGGGTGTGGTGATCGTCGCCACCTCCAACCAGCCACCCGAGCAGCTCTACCGCGATGGCTTCAACCGCGAGCGGTTCCTGCCAGCCATCGCCGCCATTGGTCGTCACATGCAGGTACTGCCGGTAGCAGGCGAGCAGGATCACCGCCTGCACCCCGGTGAAGCGCGGCAGCGCTATTGGGTAGCCGAGGCGGGGCAAGCCAGCCAGTTGGGCGAGGTGTTTCGCCAGCTCAGCCCGGAAGATGCCGGCACTGATCAGCCCTTGGGTATTGGCTCAAGGCACATTCACGTCGTGCGACGCAGTGAGCAGGCTATCTGGTGTCGTTTCACCGATCTGTGCGATCAACCCTTGGCGGCCATGGAGTTCATGGCCTTGTGCGACCGTTTTCCCTCGATTCTGGTATCCGGCATTCCGGCGCTGGGCGGGGAGCAGCGGGCGGGGCGTATTGCCCGTGGCACCGAAGATGGCGCGGCGAGGGTAGTGGCGGGCGACCGTGAACTGCCTGCGCTTTCGCCCAAGGACGATGCGGTTCGCCGCTTCATTGCCCTGGTCGACGAATGCTATGACCGCCGGGTGGCGTTGTACCTGGAGGCACAGGTGCCGCTCGATGCCCTCTACACTCAAGGGTATCTGGCGTTCCCGTACCAGCGCACCCTCAGCCGGCTACGGGAGATGCAACTGCAACGCTTCGCCTGAAAAGGAGCCGACCATGCAGCCGTTATCGCATTATCTGCTGACCCAGGCCTATAACAATGGCTGGGCCAATCACCGCCTGTACAAGGCCTGCCTGCAACTGACCCAGGACGAGTTCGTCGCCCCGCGTTGCAGCTTCTTCCCGTCGATCAAGGCCACCCTCAACCATTTGCTGACGGTGGATTGGTTCTACCTGCATATGCTCGAGTGCGAGCAGCGCGGCGAGCAGCCCGATGCCGACGGCGAACGCTTTTTCGACCCGGAACAGCCGTTTGCCACCTGCACCGATCTGCATGCCGAGCAGGCCCAGGCTGACCACCGTTTGATCGCCTACTGCCGGGGGCTGAGTGATGGCGACCTGGGCCGCTATGTGAGCGTCGTGAGGCCTGATCGGGTGCAGCGCGAGCAGCGGCTGCGTTTGCTGGCGCATCTGTTCGAACATCAGGTGCATCACCGTGGGCAGGTGCACGCAATGCTCAGTGATACTGCGGTCAGGCCACCACAGCTGGATGAGTTTTTCTGCGAGGAAGAGGCCGAGCTGCGGGCGGGCGACTTTGCCGAGCTGGGCTGGACAGAAGCACTGGTCTGGAACGTGTAGAGGAACCCTGTGGCAGCAGCGGGCGTGCGCAAAATCTCAAAGCCTGCGTGCTCCCACAGGGGCCAATCATTGGCTCATTTGCCCAGCCATTCGACCAGGGTGCGATTGAACCGCACCGGTTCCTCGATTTGCGGCGCATGCCCCATGCCTTCGAACGTGATCAGTTCACCTTTGGGTATCAGCTTGGCCACCTGCGGCCCCAACTCTGCATAGTTGCCCAGCCTGGCCTTTACCTCCGGCGGCGCGATATCGCTGCCGATGGCGGTGGTGTCCTTGTCGCCGATCAGCAACAGGGTCGGCATCTGCAGGTGCTTGAACTCGTGGTACACCGGCTGGGTATAGATCATGTCGTAGATCAGTGCCGAGTTCCACGCCACCGCTTCATGCCCCGGCCCTTTGTTCAAGCCCACCAGCATCTGCACCCAGCGTTCATATTCAGGCTTCCAGCGCCCGGCGTAATAGGTCTTGCGCTCATAGGCACGTACGCCTTCGGCATCCAGCTTGAGTTCGCGGGCATACCACTGGTCCACGGTGCGGTAGGGCACCCCCAGGGCTTTCCAGTCTTCCAGACCGATCGGGTTGACCATTGCCAGGCGTTCCACCTGCTGGGGGTACATCAGCGCATAGCGGGTGGCGAGCATGCCGCCGGTGGAGTGGCCGAGCACAATGGTTTGCTTCACACCCAGCTGTTCGAGCAGGGCATGGGTGTTGTCGGCCAGTTGCTGAAAGCTGTACTGGTAATGCGCCGGTTTGCTCGACGTACAGAAGCCAACCTGGTCGGGCGCGATGACCCGGTAGCCGGCCTTGCTCAGGGCGTCGATGGTGGTTTCCCAGGTGGCGGCGCAGAAGTTCTTGCCGTGCATCAGCACCACGTTGTGGCCGTTGGCCTGGCCCTGGGCGGGTACGTCCATGTAGCCCATCTGCAGGGCCTGGCCCTGGGACTTGAAGTCGAAATGCTTGAGGGGGTGCGGGTAGCTGAAGCCTTCGAGCTGGGGGCCGTAGGTAGGCGACTCGGCAGCGATGGCCGAACTGCTGGCAAGGCAGGCCAGGGCAAGGGCGGTTGCGCGCAACATGGGGGCACTCCGTGTAGGGCCAGGTTGAATGGGGCGACTGTAACAGGCAGTGGACCACGCGAAACCTGAAAGGTGTTACCAGGCGTGAAACCAGCCCAGGGTAATCATCGCAAGCACCGCATAGCGGCCAGCCTTGGCCAGGGTCACCAGCAACAGGAAGCGCCAGAATGGCTCACGCATGATCCCGGCGATCAGCGTAAGCGGGTCGCCGATCACCGGCATCCAGCTGAGCAGCAGCGACCATTGCCCCCAGCGTTGGTAGCGCTGCTGCGCACGCGCCAGTTGGGCTGCGCTGAAAGGGAACCAGCGTTTGTCGCGCAGGTGCTCGATGGCCCGGCCCAGCAGCCAGTTGACCACCGAGCCGAGCACGTTGCCCAGGGTGGCTACCAGCAGCAGGGTCGCCCAGGCCTCGGGCTGGCGCAGCAACAGACCGACCAGCACGGCCTCTGATTGCAGCGGCAGCAGGGTAGCGGCACCAAAGGCGCTGAGAAACAGCGCCCCCAGGCTGAGCATCAGTAGTTGGCGACCACGGTGTCCTGGCCATCCTGGGTCACCCCGATGACCTGGTAGGCATCCTTGTGGTCACCCATCTCCATGCCGGGCGAGCCCATGGGCATGCCCGGCACCGCCAGGCCCCTGAGGTCGTTGCGCTTGACCAGCAGGCGCACCTGCTCGGCCGGCACGTGGCCTTCGACGAACTTGCCGTCGATCACCCCGGTGTGGCACGACGCGAGGCGTGGCGCCACGCCGAGGCGTTGCTTGACGGTGCTCATGTTTGGCTCGACGTGGTCGTTGACGGTAAAACCGTTGTCACGCAGGTGGCTGATCCAGGCCTTGCAGCAGCCGCAGTTGGGGTCGCGGTAGACGTCGATGGTCTCGGCGGCCTGGGCCAGGCCGGTGACGGCCAGCAGGCTCAGGGTCAGCAGGTGTTTGCGCAGCATGGTGAAGCACTCCTCTAAAAACGCAGGCGGATACCGGCGACCAGGCGGGTCTGGCCCAGATCTTCACCGTCTTCTCGGGCTTGGTTGGCACGCGAGCCGTGCAGGCGGTTGAAACTGAGCCCGACGTAGGGGGCGAAGCCGCGCGTGATTTCGTAGCGCAGGCGCAGGCCCACCTCGCTGTCGGCCAGCCCCGCGCCTTGTTCGCGCCCGGTGTCGTTGCGCCCGTAGAGGTTGGCCTCCAGGGTCGGCTCCAGTATCCAGCGGTTGGTCAGCAGCATAGCGTAAGCGGCTTCCAGGCGCAGCGCGGTCTGTTGCCGCTCGCCTGCATAGGCGGTGGCTTGCAGTTCCAGGCCGTACAACGGTGTGCCCTGGATGCCGAAGGCGGCCCAGGTTTGGCCACTGGCAGGCTTGAAGTCCTGGCGTGCACCGGCCACCAGTTCCCACCACGGGCTCACGGCATGGCCCCACAGCGCCTGTAGCTCGGCCTTGTGGGTCTTGCCCTGTTCGCGTTCGCCTTCGGTGCGCAGCCACAAGCGGTCGATATCGCCACCGACCCAGGCGGTGGCGTTCCAGTTCAGGGCACTGCTGCTCTCGAAGTTCTGGTATTCGAGCTTGTCCACGATCACTGCCCAGTTCAGCGCCCGGTCATGCGCCTGGTGCCCTGGCAATGGCGGGAAGGCGGCGCGGCGGTCGGCGTCGGTGATGACAGGCAGGGGCGTGCGAGGTTGGCTGAGGGAAGGCTGGTCATGGCCCATGCTTTCATGGGTCATGGGCATGGCCTGATGGCCCATCTGCCCGTGGTTCGTGTGTTCGGAACCAGCGGCCATCGCCCGTTCACTGGCGAGCAAGGTCAGCAGCGCCACGCCTGCCACGAGGCTGCGGTTGCGGGTGTCATTCATCGACGCGTACCTCGCGGAGCATGCCGGTCTCCATGTGGTAGAGCAAGTGGCAGTGGTAGGCCCAGCGGCCCAGCGCGTCGGCGGTTACCCGGTAGGCGCGTCGGCTGCCGGGCGGGATATCGACGGTGTGCTTGCGCACCAGGAACTGGCCATGCTCGTCTTCCAGGTCGCTCCACATGCCGTGCAGGTGGATGGGGTGAGTCATCATGGTGTCGTTGACCAGGATGATGCGCACGCGCTCACCGTAGATCAGCCGCAGCGGTTCGGCGTCGCTGAACTTGATGCCGTCGAACGACCAGGCGAAGCGCTCCATATGGCCGGTCAGGTGCAGTTCGATGTCTCGCGATGGCGGGCGGCCGTCCGGGTCGGGGTAGGGGCTGCGCAGGTCGGCGTAGGTCAGCACGCGGCGACCATTGTCACGCAGGCCTATGCCAGGATCGGCCAGGTTGGGGCGCGGTGCCATGGTCTGCATGTCCACCAGCGGGTTGTCGGTTTCACTGACTGGGTGTTGCTGCATGGCCGACATCGCGGCGTGGCCCATGCCGGCCATGCTGCCGTGGTTCATGCCCTGCGGGTTGCTGTGGTCCATGCCCGCCATGGCATCCATACCGCCGTGGCCCATGTCCTCCATGCTCAGCACCGGGCGCGGGTCGGGGGCAGGCACCGGTGCCTGCAGCCCGGCCGCACGGGCCAAGGTGCCGCGGGCAAAGCCGGTGCGGTCCATGCTCTGGGCGTACAGGGTGTAGGCGGGTTGGTCACCCACGGTCACCAGCACGTCGTAGGTCTCTGCTACGGCAATGCGCAGTTCATCCACGCTCACAGGGGTCACCGGCAAGCCGTCGGCGGCGATCACCGTCAGCTTCAGCCCGGGGATGCGGAAGTCGAAGTAGGTCATGGCTGAGGCATTGATCAGCCGCAGGCGCACGGTTTCGCCTGGCTGGAACAGGCAGGTGAAGTTGCCTTGTGGTGGTTGGCCGTTGAGCAGGTAAGTGTAGGTGGCGGCGCTGACATCGGCGAGGTCGGTTGGACTCATGCGCATGCGCGCCCAGGTCGTGCGTTCGGCGACGGTGGGGCTCCAGCCGTTTTCGGCCACGTCATCAATGAAGTCGCCAACCGTGCGCTTGTGGAAGTTGTACGCGTCGGACTGCTTCTTCAGCGTCGCCATCAGGTGTTCCGGCGCCTGGTCTGACCAGTCGCTCAATAGCAACACGTGATCGCGCTGGTAGCGGTGCGTTTCGGGCTCGCGTGGCTCGATCACGATTGCCCCGTATACCCCGGCTTGCTCCTGCAGGCCCGAATGGCTGTGGTACCAATAGGTGCCGCTCTGGCGCAGTGTGAACTGGTACAGGTAGTCGCCGCCGGGCTCGATGCCAGCGAAGCTCAGGCCAGGCACGCCGTCCATGTTGGCCGGCAGGATGATGCCGTGCCAGTGGATCGAGGTGTCCTGCGCCAGTCGGTTGCGCACGCGCAACGTCACGGTGTCCCCTTCGCGCCAGCGCAACAGTGGGCCGGGCAGGCTGTTGTTGACGGTCAGTGCGGTTCGCGGCCGGCCCGTGATGTTGACCGGGGTCTGGCCAATGAACAGTTCGAAATGCTGGCCGGCCAGGTCTCGGCCTTCGGCGGCCTGGGCCAGCGGGCGCCACAGCCCCAGGCCCGCCAGCGTGCTGGCGGCGCCCAGGCCTTTGACAAACGTACGGCGGGAGGGGTTGCGCAACATGGCGTGGCCTCATGCGGAAGAGCCACGATGTTCGCTGCCGCCGGCTGTCAGGTAGCTGAGGTGCACATTACAGTGTTGTCAGCTTGCTGCTTCGTCGATGCGCAGGTCGCGCATCAGCAGGCCGTAGTCGAGGGCAACCTGTTCCGGGATCGGCAGATACACCACGTGGCCATCGCCCGGTGCTACCTCGATGGCGTGCTGCTGGCGGTTGCACAGGCGGTGCAGGTCGAAGTGGTAGTTACCGCGCGGGGTCATCAGCTCCAGATGGTCGCCCACGGCGAAGCGGTTCTTCACCTTGACCTCGGCCAGGCCGTCGACGCGCACGCCAGTCAATTCGCCTACGAATTGCTGGCGCTCAGACACCGAGTTGCCGCGCTGGTAGTTCTGGTACTCGTCGTGCACGTGGCGGCGCAGGAAACCTTCGGTGTAACCGCGTTGCGCCAGGGATTCGAGGTTGCCCATCAGGGCGCGGTCGAATGGTCGCCCGGCCACCGCGTCGTCGATCGCCTGGCGATACGACTGTACCGCGCGGGCACAGTAGAAGTGCGATTTGGTGCGGCCCTCGATCTTCAGCGAATGCACGCCCATCAAGGCCAGGCGCTCGACGTGCTGGATGGCGCGCAGGTCCTTGGCGTTCATGATGTAGGTGCCGTGTTCATCCTCGAACGCCGGCATTTCAGTGCCGGGGCGGTTGCTTTCCTGCAGCAGGAACACTTGGTCGGTGGGTGCACCCAGGCCCAGGGTGGGCTGCACTTGGCGCACGATGTCACCGGTGGCGTTCTCGGTGGCCGGCGTGGCGTCGTACTTCCAGCGGCAGGCATTGGTGCAGGTGCCCTGGTTGGCGTCACGCTTGTTGAGGTAGCCCGACAGCAGGCAACGGCCGGAATAGGCCATGCACAGGGCGCCGTGCACGAACACTTCCAGTTCCATGCCCGGCACCTGCTGGCGGATTTCCTCGATTTCGTCCAGCGACAGCTCCCGCGACAGGATCACCCGGCTCAGGCCAAGTTGCTGCCAGAACTGCACGCTGGCCCAGTTGACGGTGTTGGCCTGCACCGACAGGTGCACCGGCATCTGTGGGAAGTGCTGGCGCACCAGCATGATCAGGCCGGGGTCGGACATGATCAGCGCGTCCGGCGCCATCTCGATCACGGGTGCCAGGTCCTTGAGGAAGGTCTTGAGCTTGGCATTGTGCGGGGCGATGTTGACCACCACGTAGAAGCGCTTGCCCAAGGCGTGCGCCTCCTCGATCCCCAGTGCCAGGTTGGCGTGATCGAACTCGTTGTTGCGCACCCGCAAGCTGTAACGCGGCTGGCCGGCGTAGACCGCATCGGCGCCGTAGGCAAACGCGTAGCGCATGGTCTTGAGGGTGCCGGCGGGGGCCAGCAGTTCGGGCTTGGCAGTAGGGTTCATGTGCGCACCGGGGCAAAAGGCGGGGATGCTAGGGTCGATGGACAAGGTGCGTATTGATTTGCGTCAAGTGAGCACGGCACTTTTGTCCAGGCGCGGTGCACTAATCACTCATAAGCCATTTGAGGAACTGCGATGAACGAAACCGCGCTACAGAACAAGGCCCTGGCAGTACTCTTGGCGTTGGTGACCATTGCCTTCTTCTGGATTCTTCTGCCGTATTACGGCGCAATCTTCTGGGCGGTGATCCTCGGCATCCTGTTCGCCCCGCTGCAGCGTCACTTGCTGATCCGCTGCGGGCGGCGGCGTAACCTTGCCGCGGCCACGTCCACGCTGGTGTGCCTGCTTGTGGCGATCCTGCCGGTGATCATCATCAGCGCCCTGCTGGTGCAAGAGGGCGCCACGCTGTACCAGCGCATCGAAAGCGGGCAGCTGGACATTGCCGGTTACGTCGAGCGCGGCAAGGACATGCTCCCGGCATTCGTCCAGCGTGGGCTGGACAACATGGGCATGGGTAACCTTGACGGTTTGCGTGACAAGATCACCAAGTGGGCAACCCAGGGTAGCCAGGTATTGGCCAGCCAGGCGTTCAGCTTTGGCCAGGGCACATTCGAGTTTCTGATCAGTTTCGGCATCATGATGTACCTGCTGTTCTTTTTCCTGCGTGATGGCCCGGAAGTTGCGCGCCGGGTGCGGATGGCCGTCCCGCTGCCCGAGCACCAGAAGCGTCGTTTGCAGTTGAAGTTCAATCGTGTGGTGAGGGCGACGGTGAAGGGCAACGTGCTGGTGGCCATTACCCAAGGTGCGTTGGGAGGCTTTATTTTCTGGGTGCTGGATATCCCGAGTGCGTTGGTGTGGGCGGTGCTGATGGCGTTTCTGTCGCTGCTGCCGGCGGTGGGCGCGGGCATCATCTGGGCGCCGGTGGCGGCGTATTTCCTGCTGACCGGGGCGATACTGCAAGGGGTGGTGCTTACCGCGTTCGGGGTGCTGGTGATCGGCCTGGTGGATAATGTGTTGCGGCCAATCCTGGTGGGCAAGGATACGCGCATGCCGGACTACCTGATCCTGGTGTCGACCCTTGGCGGGCTGGCGGTGTTCGGCCTCAACGGCTTTGTGATCGGCCCATTGATCGCGGCGCTGTTCGTTTCCAGCTGGGCGATCTTTGCCGCGACCAAACCGCGGGTGCAATTGCCACAATAGCGTTCTTGCTCAGGTTTGTCGGCCGTAGGAGCGGGTTCACCCGCGAAAGGGCCGGGCCGGTTGGCCAATTTCCACCCGCCGTTCACCGTTGCCGCTGCTACCGTATTCGCGGGTAAACCCGCTCCTAAGCCGGATCGGGGGGGACACA